>DATJIR010000075.1:0-23145 GCA_035493135.1 Verrucomicrobiia bacterium | reverse complement strand
TGCGGGTTGTGCTGGGCGTGGCGCGAGGCGGCCACCTTGATCCACGCGAGCTGCTCGCTGGTGGTGCCGAACTCGTGCATGTGGCGCATGGCCGCCATCGCGTACTGGTTCACCACCGTGGGCGCGAACGGGGCCTCGAATGCCACGTCGGGCGCGGCGACGCCGTAGTTGCGGGGCGCGGTGCCGGTGGCCATGCCCTCCGCGCGCGGGCGGCCGGCCAGGGTGATCAGCGCCACGTCGCACCGGTCCGCCGCGATGGCCTCCGCGGCGTGCGCCACGTGCACCACGTAGGACGAGCCGCCGGTCTCGGTGGTGTCGATGTGCCGCAGCCGCAGGCCCATGTAGTCGGCCATCGAGAGGCCGCCCAGGCCGGGGGCGTCGCCCGCGCAGAAGTAGCCGTCCACGTCGTCCTTGGTGAGGCCGGCGTCGGCGAGCGCCCCGCGCGCCACCTCCGCGTGGAGCTGGGCCAGCGAGATCCCGTCCGCCTTGCGGGTGGGATGCTCGAAGGCGCCGACGACGTACGCCCGGGCGCGGAGGCTCATGACCGGGCGGCGGCGAGGACCTCGGGGTTCAGCACGTTGATCGGCTTGCCCGCGCCGTAGGCCAGGATCTGATCGAAGATCGTGTCGAACATGTACTCGAGGCCGTCGCGCTCCACGTAGCCGAGATGCGGCACGCAGATCGCGTTGTCCATCGCGAGCAGCGGATGCTTGGCCCCCAGCACCGGCTCGTCCTCGTAGACGTCCACCGCGGCCATGCCGGGCCGGCCCTTGGCGAGCGCGGCCTCGAGCGCACCCGGCACGACGAGGCCGGCGCGGCTCGTGTTGACGAAGACCGCGGAGGGCTTCATCCGCGCGAGATCCTCGGCGGTCACCATGCCGCGGGTCGCGTCGATCAGCCGCACGTGGATCGACACCACGTCCGACTCGGCGAAGAAGGCCTCGCGGCTGGCCGCGGGGGTGTAGCCGTCGGCCTTGGCCTTCTCGAGCGTGCTCGGACGGCCCCACGCCAGCACGTTCATGCCGAAGGCGCGCCCGTAGCCCGCCACCACCGCCCCGATCTTGCCGTACCCCAGGATGCCCAGGGTCTTGCCCCGCAGGCCGGTGCCGATCGGGTAGGCCTGCCACTTGCCCGCGCGCATCGCGATCATCTCCTGGGGAATGCGCCGCACCGCCGCGACCACCAGGCCCCACGTCAGCTCCGCGGTCGCGTAGGACGGGCGGCCCGGCATCTGGCTCGAGGAGACGATCACGCCGCGGCGCGTGCACGCCGGGATGTCGATGTGGGGGACCACGCCGACCTGGGTCACCATCTTCAGCCGATCGAGGCGGTCGAGCAGCGGCGCGCGGATCGGAGTACGCTCGCGGATGCACACGAGCACCTCGGTGTCCTTCAACCGGCCCGCGAGCGTGTCGACGTCCTTGATGTGGTCCTTCCAGATCGTGACGTCATGACCGGCCGTCTTCTTGAAGCAGTCGAGCGTGCGGATCGTGTCCTGGTAGTCGTCGAGGATCGTGATCTTCATGGTGCCTCCCTCCGTCGGGCGCCCCGTAGACTACCACACGAGGACCCGACGCTACTGAATCACCTGATCCGCCCGTAGCAGCACCGACCTCGGAATCGTGAGGCCGAGTGCCTTGGCGGTCTTCAGGTTGATCACGAGCTCGAACCGGGTCGGCTGCTCCACCGGGAGGTCGCCGGGCTTCGCCCCCTTGAAGATCTTGTCGACGAGCCCCGCGAACCGGAAATACAGGTCGGGGTAGTTCACCGCGTAGGCCATCAATCCTCCCGCTTCGACGAACTCGCGGGCAGGATAGGCGGCGGGCAGCCTGCTGCGGGTCACCGCGTCGACGATCGCTCGTTGCTGCATCTGGGTGAGACCGTCCAACCCGATGACCAGCGCGTCGACGTGCTGCCGTCCGGCCAGCTCGAACGCGCGGCCCAGGTCGCCCGGGCTCCTCACGTCGAGAAGCTCGGCCTGAAGCCCCAGGGCGCGGGCCGCCCTCTTCGTCTCTTCCCATTCGGGTGGGGCCGCCGGATTGCTCATGTTGTGAAGCAGCCCGACTCGGGAGAGAGCCGGAGCCATCTCCTTGAGGATCTCGAGCCGTTTCGCGGTCAGCTCGGTGCTGAAGGTCGTCACCCCCGTGATGTTGCCGCCCGGATGCGTGAAGCTCGCCACGAGGGCGTGGGGATCGCCCATCGTCGCCATCACCACCGGAATGGTCCCGGTCGCGTTCTTGGTCGCCCGGGTGGCCGGCGTGCCCCGGCTCACGATCAGGTCCACCTTGAGACGAACCAGCTCGGCCGCCAAGTCCGGGAACCGCTCGGCACGACCGTCCGACGACCGGTACTCGATGATCAGGTTCCGCCCTTCGACATAGCCGAGATCCCGTAACCCCGTCCGCAGGGCGTCGAGATTGGCCGTGTTCTGGGCCGCGGGCACCGACTCCAGGATCCCGAGGCGATAGATCTTGCCCACCGGTTGCTGCGCCCGCGCCGCGAGCGGCGTGGCGAGAAGACCACCCGCCATCGCGACCACGAACGCGCGGCGCGGCATCTCGGGCGAGCGGATCGAGTCCATGTGAGCTGGCCGTGAGTCTACCAGCGTCCGCGCGCCGGGGGGAGGGCGGGACGCGGGCCGGGGGCGCGCGCCGACCATGCTAAACTCCGCCCCGTCGCCCATCATCTGGGGAGGAAATCATGACCGAGACGGCGAGGATGGCGGTGTTCCATGGCGCGGGCAAGCCCTTCGAGATTCGCGAGTACCCGGTCCCGGATCCCGAGCCGGGGGCGGTGCTGGTCAAGGTCGCGATGGCCAACGTGTGCGGCTCCGATCTCCACTACTGGCGCGGGGAGCTCGACTACGTGAAGATGGGGCGCCCGCTGCCGCTCAACACCGGCCACGAGCACGTGGGCCGCGTGGCCAAGCTCGGCGCGGGCGTCACCACCGACTCGGCGGGTCGCCCGCTCGCGGTGGGCGATCGCGTCGCCTACCGGTTCTTCTTCCCGTGCGGACGCTGTCGCGCGTGCCTCAAGGGGCGGACGAAGTCCTGCCCGGTGCGCCAGTCCAACTTCCTCGTCTCGTGCGAGGTGTGGCCGCACTTCCAGGGCGGATTCGGCCAGTACTTCTACCTGCGCCCCAATCACGCGGTGTTCAAGCTGTCCGACGACATCACCGACGAGATGGCGGCCGGCGTCAACTGCGCGTTCAGCCAGGTCTACGCGGGCCTCGACCTGACCGCGCTGCGTCAGGGCCAGACGGTGGTGATCCAGGGCGCGGGCGGCCTCGGGGTCTACGCGTGCGCGGTGGCGCGCGAGATGGGCGCGGCGCGCGTGGTGATCATCGACGGGGTGGAGGAGCGCCTGGCCCTCGCCCGCTCGTTCGGGGCCACCGACGTCGTGGACATGCGGGAGCACCGGACGCCGGAGGACCGCGTCAAGGCGGTGAAGGCGCTCACCGACGACTGGGGCGGCGACATCGTGATGGAGCTGGTGGGCAACCCCAAGGTGGTGGACGAGGGCCTGCGCATGACCGCGTTGGAGGGAACGTATCTCGAGATCGGCAACATCAACGTGGGGTGGAAGGCCGAGTTCGATCCGGCCTGGATCATCTTCGGCAACCGTCGCATCTTCGGCCTCTCGCACTACGAGGCCGAGCACCTGCGCGGGGCGCTCGACATGATGGCGCGCACCCGGCATCGCTACCCGTGGGACAAGATCGTCTCTCACAAGTTCCCCCTCGAGGCGATCGAGGAGGCCTTCGTCCAGCAGGACAAGGGCCACGTCACCCGCGCCGCCATCGTCCCCAACTAGACCGGAGAGACCGCTCGATGACCGATCAGAGCTGGGCCAAGCACGTCGCCGACGTGCTCCGGCGCAACGACATCCGCCTGTACGCCACCGTCCCCGACTTCATCGTCAGCCACGTCCTCGACGAGCTGTGGGCCGACCCGGAGTGCCGGGTGGTCACGACCACGAGAGAAGAGGAAGCGGTTGGATTGCTCTCCGGTGCCTGGCTCGCCGGGCAGCGCGGTGCGCTCCTGATGCAGAACAGCGGGCTTGGCAACTGCACCAACGCGCTCGCCTCCCTGAACGTGGCCAGCCGCGTGCCCCTCGTGCTCGTGATGAGCCAGCGCGGCGACCTGGGCGAGTTCAACCCCGCGCAGGTGCCGATGGGCCGGGCGCTGACCCGCATCCTCGACGCGCTCGGCATCCGCTGGATCCGCCCCACCTCCATCGCGGAGCTGGAGCGGCAGGCCGACGGGGTGATCCAGCTCTGCTACGTGAGCGGCCAGCCGGTGGCGATCGTGCTGCCCACCGAGCTGACCGGAGGCAAGAAGGGATGAGCCCGCTCACTCGCGCGGACGCCACCCGGTACCTCGCCTCCCGGCTCACCGACGAGGTGGTGGTCTCGAACCTCGGCCAGGCCTCGCTCGACCTGCTCGCGATCGCGGACCGTCCGCTCAACTGCTACACCTTCGGAGCCATGGGCCAGTGCTCCTCGATCGGCCTCGGCATCGCGATCGGCCGACCGGACGTGCGCGTGATCTGCCTGGACGGGGACGGCTCGCTGCTCATGAACCTGGGCTCGCTCTGCACGATCGCGGCGGAGGCGCCCCGCAACTACGTGCTGATGGTGTGGGACAACGAGGTGCACCAGACCACCGGCGGCCAGCCCACCGCGACCGCCCGCCGGGCGAGCCTGGTCGCCATCGCACGCGGGGCCGGCATCGAGAAGAGCCTCGAGGTGCGCACCCTGGACGAGCTGGAGCGCGCGGTCGACCGGATCCTCGCCGAGGACGGCCCCCTCGTGGTGGTGGTCAAGGTGGACCGGGGCTCCACCACCGCCGCGTTCGACCCCGACGTGATCGGCGAGCCGGCCCGCTTCCGCAAGGCCCTCGCGGCCCGCTGATCGGGGCCGTGCGCGTCCACGGTGTCGAGGCCATCGCGATCGACATTCCGCTCCGGCGGAACTTCGGCGGCAGCACCTACGCGGTGCTCAAGCGCTCCACCGTGGTCACCCGGCTGCGCACCGACAACGGGCTCGTCGGCCTCGTCTACAACGGAGACAACCGCGAGCACGGGCCCGAGATCGTCCGGCTGATCCGGGACGAGCTGGCCCCGCTCCTGGAGGGCCGGGACCCCACCGAGGTCGAGTCCATCTGGAGCCGCCTCTTCGCCCTTTCCCATTCGAGCCGCGACCGGAAGATCCTGATGGAGGCCATCGCCTGCGTGGACTGCGCGATCTGGGATCTGCTGGGCAAGGCGCGCGGGCAGAGCGTGGCCACCCTGATGGGCGGGCGACTCCGCGAGCGCCTGCCGATCATCTCCATCGGCGGCTACTACCGCGAAGGGAAGACGCTGGCCGACATCGGCCGCGAGATGGAGAGCTACCGCGCCGCCGGCATGGCGGGGTGCAAGTTCAAGGTGGGCGGGCTCGCCCCCGAGGCGGACGCCGAGCGCGTGCGGGCGGCCCGGGCCGCGGCCGGCCCCGACTTCGTCCTGGCGGTCGACGCCAACCGCGGCTGGTCGGTGGAGGACGCGGTGCGCTTCGCGCGCCTGGTCGAGCCGCTCGACATCCGGTGGTTCGAGGAGCCGTGCCACTGGCATGACGACGTCCGCATGATGGCCGAGGTGCGGCGGGCGACCCGCATCCCGGTCACCGCGGGCCAGTCGGAGATCACCAGTCACGCGGTGCGGCGACTGCTCGACGCCGGCGCGGTGGACCTGGTCAACTTCGACGCCTCCGAGGGCGGCGGGGTCACGGAGTGGCGCCGGGCCGCCGCGCTGTGCGCGCAGGCCGGCGTCAAGATGGCGCACCACGAGGAGCCGCAGATCGCGGGCCAGCTCCTCGCCGCGGTGCCCCACGGCACCTACGTGGAGTGCTTCGCGGATCCGGAGCGCGACCCGGCCTGGCAGGCCCTGTGGGCCAACCGCCCCGCGGTCCGAGACGGCACGTTTCCGATTCCCGATGGCCCCGGCTTCGGCCTCGTCCTCGACGAGGCGATCATCCAGCGCTACCGCGTGTAGATCCGATCTACATCGAGATGGCGGCGCGGGAGACGCCGGCGGGGTCGCCGCCACGCTGGGCCCAGTCGGCCTGGACGAAGGCCTCCGAGATGCGCTCGAGCGGGAACACGTGCGAGATCACCCGGTCGAACGGGAAGCGCTTCACGTTGCGCTTCATGAACGAGAGCGACTGCTCGAGCGCCCACGGCGAGTAGTTGGAGGTGGCCACGAGCCGGACGCTCCCCCTCACCAGCGCGGTCGCGTCGTAGGAGAACACGTTGCCCGGCGAGATGCTGCCGACTTCCAGGTAGCAGCCGCCTCCCCGGAGCATGCGCAGCCCCTCCGGGATCACGTCGGCGTAGCCGACGAAGTCGGCCACCACGTCGGCCCCGAACCCGTCGGTCAGCGCCTTCACCGCGTCGACCCGCTTGTCCGCGGACGAGATCTCGGTCGCGTTCACGATGTGGTCGGCGCCGAACGTCTTGGCCAGCGCGAGCCGCGGGGCGAGCCGGTCGATCACGATGATGGTCTCCGCGCCCATGTCGCGCGCCACCGCCACCGCGTTGATGCCGAGACCGCCCGCGCCCTGCACCACCAGGGAGTGGCCGGCGCGGAAGCCGGCCTTGCGCAGGCCGTAGAGCACCTGGGAGAGCGCGCAGTTGACCGGAGTGGCCATGTCCTCCGGGATCTCGTCCGGGATCTTGAAGACGAAGTGGCCGGGTCGCAGGTAGTAGTAGTCCCCGTAGGCGTTGTTGAAGTAGGGCGCGCTCCCGGCGACCCGGTTGGGTCGGACCTTGCGCGGGCAGGATCCCATGTCGTCGTTGAGGCACACCGGGCAGCGGCCGCAGGGAAAGAAGTAGCAGTAGGTCACCCGGTCGCCCTCGCGCAGGGGCCGGCCCATCGAGTCGGTGGTGACCCCGGCGCCCAGCCGCTCCACCCGGCCGCACATCTCGTGGCCGAAGGTGAGGTCCTTGGGGAGCGCGCCGTAGACCTCCTTCATCTCGCCGCGCCAGATGTGCAGATCGGATCCGCACACCCCGGCCCGGGTCAGCTTCACGAGAATGGCCCCCGGCTCGACGTCGGGCACCGGATACTCGCGCAGCTCGAACTCGCCCCCGTACGCCTTCAGCACCGCGACGCGTCCCTTCATGTGGAGCCTCCTCGAGTGGATTCAGCGGAAGAGTGGCCGCGGGCGGGCCGGTTGTCAACCGGTCCCCCGCGTCTTACCATGGTGCCGCTTCGCCCCACGGCCGGCACCTCCGCCGGCACGTCAGATGGAGGTGGCCCATGCGTCGCGGCATGCTCGCGCTGGTCATCACGCTGCTCTGCCTCTCGTCCGCCGCCTCCGCGGAGGTCGCGGTGCAGGCCTATCCGCTGCCGCCCGGCGGGGGCCCGCACGACGTCGCGGTGGGCGTCGACGGCATCGTGTGGTACACCGCGCAGCGAGGCGGGCAGCTCGGGCGCCTCGATCCCGCCACCGGCAAGGTGGACCTGATCTCGCTCGGCCCGGCCGCGGCGCCGCACGGCGTGATCATCGGGCCGGATGGTGCCCCGTGGGTCACGGAGGGCGGCACCAACTCCATCGTCCGCGTCGATCCGCGGACCCGTGAGGTGAAGCGCTGGGCGCTGCCGGAGTCGCGCGGCTACGTGAACCTCAACACCCTGACCTTCGACAAGAGAGGGCGGGTCTGGTTCACCGGCCAGAACGGGGTGTACGGGCGCCTCGACCCCGCGACCGGCGCGATGCAGGTCTGGGACGCGCCGCGCGGCCGCGGCCCCTACGGCATCACCACCACGCCGGACGGCGAGGTGTACTACGCCTCGCTCGCGGGCAGTCACATCGCGCGCGTGGATCTCGACTCCGGGGCCGCCACCGTGATCGAGCCGCCGACGAAGGACCAGGGCGCGCGGCGGGTCTGGTCCGACTCGCGGGGCCGGGTATGGGTCAGCGAGTGGAACTCCGGCAACGTCAGCTGCTACGACCCGAAGGCGAAGGCCTGGAAGACCTGGAAGCTGCCCGGCGACCGGCCGCGCACCTACGCGGTCTACGTCGACGAGCGGGACAAGGTGTGGCTGAGCGAGTGGACCGCCAACGCGATGGTGCGCTTCGACCCGGAGACCGAGACGTTCGAGGCGTTCCCGAGCGATCGGCGTAGCGCGAACGTGCGGCAGATCCTCGGCCGGCCGGGTGAGGTGTGGGCGCCCGAGTCCGGCGCCGACCGGCTCGTCGTCTACCGGATGAAGTGAGGGGCTGGGCGATGGGGCTGCTCCTCGGCGCGGGGATCCTGGCCGGGCTCTCCCCGGTCCGGGCCGATCCCGCGCGAGGCGAGCGCGTCTTCCAGCGCTGCTTCGCCTGCCACTCCGTCACGGCCGGCGAGGACAAGCTGCCGGGCCCGAACCTCCGGGGGGTGATCGGCCGGCGGGCCGGGACCCTCGCGGCATTCCGCTTCTCGCCCGCGCTGGTCGGGGCGGGCGCGCGCGGCCTGGTGTGGACGCGCGAGACCCTGGACGCCTACCTCGCCGACCCCGAGCGATTCATCCCGGGCACCGAGATGGGGCTGCCGGGGCTCCGGGAGAGCGACGACCGACGAGATGTCATCGACTTGCTCGAGAGGAGAACACCGTGAAACTGCTGCTCTTCGACGACTTCCGGCTGGGCGTGCTCCGTGGCGATCAGGTGGTGGACGTCTCGGACACCGTGAAGGACATTCCCCACACCGGGCCCGGCGACCTGATGAGCGGGCTCATCGCCCGCTTCGCCGACTACCGCAAGAAGATCGAGGAGGCGGCCGGCCGCGGCAAGCCGGTCCCGGTGGGCGGGGTGCGCATCCGGCCGCCGCTGCCCAAGCCCACCAACATCGTGTGCATGGCGGTGAACTACATGGAGGACGGCACCCGCAGCGAGCCGGCCCCGATCAACGCCTTCATGAAATCGCCCGGCGCGGTGATCGGCCACGGCGACACTATGGTGCTGCCCGACGTGCCCGCCACCATCTTCGAGGGCGAGGCCGAGGTCGCGCTGATCATCGGCAAGCGGGCCACCGCGGTGCCGGCCGCGCGGGCGATGGAGTACGTCTTCGGCTACTGCAACTTCATCGACGGCTCGGCCCGCGGGCTCCTGCCCACCGGCAACACCTTCTACCAGATGAAGTCGCGCGACACCTTCGCCCCGATGGGCCCGTACCTCGTGACCGCCGACGAGATCAAGGACCCCCACAACCTGGCCATCCGGCTCAGCGTCAATGGAACGGTCAAGCAGTCGTTCAACACCAGCGACATGGCTCACAGGATCCCGCGCTGCATCGAGTGGGTGACCGGCATCCACACCCTCGAGCCGGGCGACGTCCTCGCCACCGGCACCAACCATCGTGGCCTCTCGGGCTTCCAGGACGGCGACCGCATCGAGCTCGAGTGCGAGGGCCTCGGAAAGCTCCAGTTCAACATCCGGGACGACCTCAAGCGCACCTGGTCGCGCGAGACGCGGCTCGACCGGCAGGAGAAGGGGCTCGAGGGCACCACGCCGCAGCTCACCGGCAAGTACAAGAAATGAAGATCTCCCACGTCACGACCCGCGTCCTGTCGACGCCGGCGGACAACCCCCTGGTGGTCGGGCTGCCCGCACCGACCGACACCCGCGAGTTCGTGCTCCTCGAGCTCGGCACCGACCAGGGCCTGGTGGGCATCGGGCTCACCTTCTTCGGCGGCGCGCTCACTCCCGCGCTCCGGGCCGCGGTGGACGGGCTCGCCCGCCTGACCGTCGGCATGGACCCGAGCCAGGTCGAGGCGATCGCGGCAAAGTGCCGGCGCATGGCGGGCAGCTCGGGGCCGGGCGGCATCTTCTCCCTCGCGCTGTCCGCGGTGGACATGGCTTGCTGGGACCTGATGGGCAAGGCGGCGGGCCGGTCGGTGGGCGCGCTGCTGGGCGGCCTGCGCGACCGCGCGCCCACGTACGCGAGCGGCGCGCTGATGCGGCAGCACCCGGTGGACTATCTGGCCAAGGCCGGCCCGCGCCTGCGCGACCTGGGCTTCCGGCAGATGAAGATGCAGTGCGGGAGCGAGCCCACCATCGCCGCATCGGTGGAGCGGGTGCGCGTGATGCGCGAGTCCGTCGGGGCCGACGTGGACCTGATGTGCGACATCAACCAGCTCTGGAGCGCGCACCACGCCATCGACGTGGGCCAGCGCATCGAGCCCTATCACCTCTACTGGCTCGAAGACCCCACCGCCCACGACGACTTCGCGGGCCTCGCCCGCATCGCGGAGGCGCTCAACACCCCGATCGCGGCGGGCGAGTACCACTACGGCATCGTGCCGTTCCGGCACCTGCTGGAGGCGCGCTCGGTCGACATCGTGATGATCGACCTGCTCCGGGTGGGCGGCATCACCCAGTGGATGAAGGTGGCGGGCATGGCGGAGGCCTTCAACCTCCCCGTGGTGAGCCACCTGATCCCCGAGATCCACGTGCACCTGGTCGCGGCGATCCCGAACGGCCTCACCGTGGAGTACATGCCGTGGACGCTCCGGCTCTACGAGGAGACACCGAAGATCGAGGCCGGCCAGCTCGTGGTGCCGGACAAGCCCGGCCTGGGCCTGGCCTTCGACCAGGCCGCCATCAAGCGCTACCAGATCGGCTAGGCGGGGTCAGACCTCGCCGGTCCACGAGGGCCTGGCGATCCTCGCCAACGCGCGCGGATCTGGTCGATCTCCGCGGCGGGGAGCGGCCCCGCCTGGAGCAGGCGCGCGTTCTCCGGCCACCGCTCCGGCCGCTTGGTGCCGACGATCGCGGTGTGCACGCCCGGCGCGGCGAGCGTGAAGCGCAGCGCGGTGGACACCGCGCGCTCCGCGTCGCGCAGGAACGGGTACTCCAGCGCACGGAGCCGCTCCCAGTAGGGCTGGTAGTAGGGCTCGGCCGGGCGGCGCGCGTAGCGCCACGCCACGTTCGCGATCGGCCGCTTGGCGATGACGCCCATCCCTTGCTTTACCGCGAGCGGCAGCGTCCGCTCGATCGCCTCCTGATCCGCGATGCTCACCGAGGTCTGCAGCGTGTCGAAGCGCCCGCACTCGACCGCGAAGCGCGCCGCCTCTCCGTCGCCGCTGTAGCCGATGTACCGCGCCCATCCGCGCTCACGCGCGCGTTCGAGGGCGGTGATGGCCTCCCCTTTGCGGAGGTCGGACAGCTCACAGCTGTGGAGCTGGATCAGGTCGAGCCGGTCGGTGCGCAGGCGCTTGAGGCTCCGCTCGATGCTCGACAGGAGGGACGCCTCGCGCCAGTCGGCGCGGCCGTAGCCGCGCGGATGGCCGCACTTGGTCAGGAGGTGGATCTCGTCCCGCCGAGATCCGAGCGCGGCGCCGATCAGCGATTCGCTGTCCTCGTAGCACTCGGCGGTGTCGATCACGTTGAGCCCGGCGTCGAGCGCTCCGCCGAGGAGGCGGGCCACCGTGCGCGCGCCGGCCCGCTCATAGCCGATCTCGGAGCCGCCGAAGCCGAGCACGCTCACGTCCATGTCGGTCCGTCCCAGCCGGCGGCGCTCCATGACCGGATGCGGGTCAGGCGGTCCGGGACGCGGCCGCCTCGTCGCGATCCATCCGCGCCCGCATCCGCGCGCGCAGGCCCTCCACGATGTGCGCGGGGGCGGTCGCGGGGGAACCAGCCCGGAACGGCGGCTGCGGATCGTACTCGATGCCCAGCTGAATGGCTTGCGCCGCGTCGTCGCCCGCGATGTGGGCGGCCAGGGTGAGCGCCATGTCGATGCCCGAGGACACGCCCGCGGCGGTGATCACCTTGCCCTGCTCCACCACGCGCCGGAGCGTCGGACGCGCGCCGTAGGCGGGCAGACGGTCGAGCGACATCCAGTGCGTCGTGGCCTCGAGCCCCTTCAAAATGCCCGCGGCGGCCAGCAGCATGGAGCCAGTGCAGACCGACGTGGTCCACTGGCTCGTCGCGTGGGCCGCGCGGATCCAGTCCAGCAGTGGGTTCGGCGTCTCCAGCGCGCGCGTCCCGAAACCGCCGGGCACCATGACCACCTCCGGATACGGCACCGCCGACAGCGGCTCGTCCGCCATCAAGGTGAGCTGGCGGTTGTCGGTGCGGTAGGGGCCCGCAGTCACCGCGACGAAGCGGACCCGGGCGCCGGGCAGACGCGAGAGCACCTCGTAGGGGCCGACGGCGTCAAGCGCGGTGATACCCTCGAAGAGCGGAATCGCGATGTCCATGGCGATGATCTCCTAGAGGCCGCGGGCCGCTTGTAGAATTTCCTCGTCGGTCGGGAACTTGGAGAGGTCCTCGAGGCGCTCGGCGCACTCGATGTGCTCCCACCGGATGATTCCCTCCCGGTCGATGAGGAAGTGCCCGGTCATCTGGGTGCCGTGCGCGTGCGCGATCTGCCCGTCGATCTCGGTCATCTCGAACCCGTCCTTCTTGTTCAGCGTCTCCATCGCCGCGAAGGGGTTCTGGGGCTCGGGCAGCTCCCGGGTGGGATCTATCTTTATCGCGAGCAGCTGGCCCATCGTGAGCTTCCCCTGGGCCCACGAGGCTTCCGATTCCTTCTCGACGATTACCCCGGCCGGGACCCCGAACGACCGGTGCGTCGCGGCCTCGGGGTCCGCGGTGAGCAACACGCGCGCGGGACGGTACTTGAAGTAGAGCCGCGCGCGCTCCAGCGGAGTGTTGACCACGGCCACCGTCTCCACGCCGAACGCCTTGAGCTTGTCCTGCGTGGTACCCAGTTGTACGAGCTGGCGACGACAGAAGGGGCAGTGCAGCCCGCGGAACAGGGCGATCAGGACCGGACTGCGCCCCCGATAGTCATCAAGCGAGACTTGGCCCTCCCGGTTGACCGCGGGAAGCGTGACCGAGGGAGCGGCATCGCCGGGACGAAGGGGGGTAGACGCCATGAGCGGGCTCTCTTTCTGTTCGAGTCGTGTTCGGGTCAATCCAGAAACGGTAGCACCACGAGCGCGTCGGGCTCGAGCCCGGCCCGCTCGCAGACCGCCTGGGCCTTCTGCATGAACTCCTCGGCCTGCGCCTCGTCGCCCAGGTCCAGGTGCACGGTGGCGAGGCCATCGTAGCAGGGAAACAGCAGCTGCGGCTCGTCCGCCTCCTCCGCGAGCGCGAGCGCTTCCCGGTAGTGCGCGATGGCCCGGGTCGGGTCACCGTGGCACTGGTAGATCTGCCCGAGCACGATGAGCGGGACCGCCAGGTGATCGAGCTGCCCGAGCCGCCGGTCGAGGTCGATCGCGGCGTGCGCCGCGCCGACGCCCTGCTCGTCGCAGCGGTTGGTGAGCGCGCAGTAGGCCACCGCGAGGTTCGCGTAGAGGCGCGACTGGAACCCGAGGTCGCCGATCTTCTTGGCCATCTCGAGGCCGGCGGCACAGGTCTCGATCGCGCGCGCCGGATCGAGCGTGCTGTAGAGCACGCTCAGGTTGGCGAGCCCGCGACAGGCGGCCTGCAGCAGCCCGGTCTCCCGGGCGAGGGCCACGCTGCGCTCGATGTGCCGGACCGCCTCCTCCAGCCGCCCCAGGCGGGCCAGGGCGACGCCGAGCGTGTTGTGGCTCTGCGCGGCGGCGGTCACCGCCTCTCCGCGCCCGCCCGCGTCGAGCGCGGGGTCGGCGGCGAGCCGCTCGGCGTGGAGCCGCGCCTGCTCGGCCCACTCGACGGCCCGCTGGCTGTCGCCGCCGCGGAAGGCCAGCCGGCCCATCTCCTGGTAGAGGTGCGCCTGCTCGATGTGCTCGCGATGATCGCCGAGCAGGGCAAGCCCGGCCTCGAAGCACCCGAGCGCCCGGGCCCGCGCACCCGCGTCCCAGTGAAGGCCGCCCATCTTGCGCAGGATCCGCGCCTGGGCCGGCGCGTCCCCCGCGGTGCGGTATCCGGCCTCGACGATCTCGTACTCGCCGAGCGCGGCCGCCCGCCGTCCGGCCGGGCCGAGCAGATCGGCCATCCGCTCCCGGGCCTTCAGCCGCTCCGCCTCGATCTGCCCGGCCGCCTCCGCGGGCTCGTCCCACTGGTCGAGCGCGTCGAGCGCCCGCTGGTAGTGCTGGATCGCATCCGCGTTGGCGTACATGCCGCGGGCCCAGTCGGCGGCCGCCACCAGGTACCGCGCGCCCCGCCGCTTGTCCGCGCCGAGGGCCCAGTGGTGGCCGAGGGCCACCAGCCGCTCGAGGCTCTCGGGGTCGCCCGCGCCCTCGGCCTCGAGGGCGGTCCCCACCCGGGTGTGCAGCTCGGTGCGCCGGGCCACGAGGATGTTCTGGTACACGATCTCCTGGAGGAGGCCGTGGCGGAACCGGTGATCCGGCCCCGGGGTCACCAGGTCGGCGGAGGCGAGCGCCTCGAGCGCCGCGTCCACCGCGGCGGGCTCGGTCGAGACCGCCTTCAGCAGCGGAACCTCGAAGCGGGGCCCGATCACCGCCGCTTCCTGGATGACCCGCCGCTCCGCGGCCGCGAGCCGGTCCAGGCGCGCCAGCAGCAGCCCGTGCAGCGTGGCGGGCACCTGCGCGGTCGCGGCCTCCGCGGTGCAGCGCCAGGTCTGGCCGTCGCGGACCAGCACCCCCGCCGAGAGCAGGGCGCGCACCACCTCCTCGAGATAGAGGGGGTTGCCGCCGGCCCGCTCCAGGATCAGGGCCCGCAGGCGCTCCGGGAAGAGGTGCGTCGAGTCCCCGAACCACGCGGCCAGGAGGTCCTCGCTGCCCGACCGCGACAGCGGCGTGACTTCGATCGCGGTGTGCGGGGTGTGGCTCGTGCCCAGCGCGTCCGGCTCGAGGGTGGTCCGATACATCAGGAGGACCAGGAGCGGACGATCGGTGAGCCGGTCCGCGACCGCGCCGATCAGCTCGATGGAGGCGGCGTCGGCCCAGTGCAGATCCTCGACCACCAGCACCAGGGGCCCGGTGGCGAGCCGCCGCTCCACCAGGACCCGGACGGCCATGAAGATCTGGCGCTTGAGCTGCTCTGGCTCCAGATGGCGAACGCGCGCGTCGTCCTGCTCGAGCCCGAAAACCCGGGCGAGCGCGGCCGCCATCGCCGCGCGGTCCTCCGCGTCGACCCCGAGCATCTCCAGGCCCGCCGCGAGCTTGCCCCGGGCGACCTCGACGGAATCGCCGTGCTCGACCCCGTAGGCGTCGCGCAGGAGCGCCGCCGCCGTCCCGTAGGTCTGCTCGCCCAGCGCCGAGCACGCCGCGCGCCGGACCGTGACGCCCTCGAGGCGGCCGTCCGCCTCGAGGCGCCCGAAGAACTCCCGCTGCAGCCGCGATTTCCCGGCGCCGGGCTCGCCGATGAGGCTCAGCACCTGGGCCCGCCCCCCCCGCATGTCGTCGAAGGCCGCCTCCATGCGGGTGAGCTCACGCTCGCGGCCCACGAGGGGCGCGGCCAGCCCGAGGCCCTCGAGGCCGCGGGCCGAGCGGGGCGCCGCGAGCGGGCCCAGCAGGCGATGGACGCCCACCGGCTCGCTCTTGCCCTTGAGGGGGACCTCCTCGCGCGGGGCGAACGCGAAGGCGTGGTGGGTGAGCTGATACGTCGCGTCACCGATCAGGATCTCGCCCGACGGGGCCGCGCTCTGCAGGCGAGAGGCGGTGTTGACGGTGTCGCCGGTGACCGCGTAGGCCGCGTCGGTGGTCGCCCCGATCCGCCCCGCCACCACCGGGCCGGTGTTGACCCCGATGTGCAGCGCGAGCGGCCGCCCCACCCGTCGCTCCCAGCGACGATTGAGCGCACCCACCCGCTCGCGCATCAGGAGCGCGGCGCGCAGGCCGCGCTCGGGATCGTCCTCGTGCGCGAGCGGGGCCCCGAAGACGGCCATGACCGCGTCACCCACGAACTTCTCGACGAAGCCCTCGTAGCGCTCGATCGAAGCGGACATCTCGCGGAAGAGGTCGGCCTGGATCGCGCGCACGTCCTCGGCGTCGAGTCCCTCGCTGAGCGCGGTGAACCCGACCAGGTCCGCGAAGAGCACGGTGACTGGGCGCCGGTCGCTCTCCGGCGCCGCGGTCGGGAGGGGCGGAGGCGGCGGCGGGGCGGGCGCGGCGGCCAACCGGCCTCCACACTTTGGACAGAACGCGAAGTCGGCCGACGCCTCGAAGCCGCAGCCGCTACACGTCATGTGGAGGACGCGACGTCGATCTCCTGGGGCATCGGAATGCCGCGCTTCTTGAGCTCGCCTTCCAGGTCGAGCGCGCGCGTGCCCACCGGCCGCCCGCCCGGCACCGTCCAGAACACCTCGAACTCGAGCCCGTCGGGATCCTTGGCGTAGAGCGAGAGGCTCACCCCGTGGTCCGACGAGCCGACGAGCGAGCGCGCCTGGATGAGGCGCCGCCGCGCGCGCACCAGGTCGGGCAGCTCCCCCACTTCCCAGGCCGAGTGATACATGCGCACCGCACCCTCGTCGACGCCGTGGACGCCGGGCTGGGCGAAGAGACCCAGGTGGTGGTCCTCGCTGCTCCCCGCGATGCGCAGGAACGCGGCGTTGGGATAGCGGGTCTTCACCTCGAACCCGAGCACGTCGCAGTAGAAGCGCACGCTGCGGTCGACGTCGGAGACCCAGAGCACCAGGTGCTGCAACCGCTTGAGCCCGATGCCGGCGGCGCTCATGGCGCGACCTCCAACGGTAATGCGCCCGGTTCCCGGGCGCTCATGGCGCGACCTCCAACGGTAATGCCCCCGGTTCCCGGGCGCTCATGGCGCGACCTCCAACCGGGATGCGCCCGGTTCCCGGGCGCTCATCTCCCCGCGTACTCCACGCTGACCGTGATGGCCGCGCACGCGATGATGGTGTCGGCCCCGGGCACCTTGAGCCCGCCCGCGACCGGGCGCACGGTGACCTCGCCGTGAGGCAGCTCCTTCTTCACGCGCTCCACGTCGACCTTGCCGGGATCGGGCACGCCCACCGTGACGTCGACCAGCATGCGCCCGCCCTTGGCGCGCACCTCGGTGAAGAGCGGCAGGCTCGAGTGCCGGATCGCGTCCGACACCGCCCGGCACGCGGCCTTCGTGCCTTCCTCCCCGTGCACGTCCACGCCCATGCCGAACTCTAGGACCATCGCCTGTGCGCTCACTCTGCTCTCCTCTCCTAGCTGATGATGCTGCCGCCCATGACCCGGAGGGCGTCGCCGGTGATGTAGGACGAGGCGTCCGAGGCCAGGAACACGCACGCCTCCGCGATGTCCTCCGGACGGCCGAGCCGGCCGAGCGGGATGCGCTTCAGCTGCTCGGGACCTCCGGGCGGGGCCTGACGGAACTCAGGGTACCACTCCGCGTACCGCCGCTCCGTGTCGATGGTCCCGGGCACCACCATGTTCACCCGGATGCCCGACGGGCCCAGCTCCGCGGCGAGGGCCCGCACCAGGCCGAGCAGCCCGGTCTTGGCCGCGGTCACGGCGGCGGTCCCCGGACGCCCGGTCAGGCTCGACTGCCCGCCGAGCGCGATGATGCTGCCCCGCCCGCGCGCCTGCATGCCCGGCACCACCGCGCGAGCCAGGTAGAAGGCCGAGTGCAGGTTCACCGCGAAGACACGGTGCCAGTCCTCGATCGCGGTCTCGGTGAGCGACTTGTGCGGGCGGATCGCCGCGTTGCACACGAGCACGTCGATGGCCTCGAGGACCGCGAGCCCGCCCTCCACCATGCGGGTGACCGCGTCGGGATCGCCGACGTCGCCCAGCACGCACACCGCCCGGACCCCGTGCGCGCGGCACTCCTCGCCGACCGCCTCCAGCTCATCGCGGTTGGCGCGCGTGTTCAGCACCAGGTCGGCGCCCTCGGCCGCGAAGGCGAGCGCGATGGCGCGGCCGATGTTGCGGCTGGCACCGGTGACGAACGCGGTGCGGCCCTTCAGTCTCGTCGACGGAGCGCTCGCGGCCGTCACGCGGGCACCGCCAGCGCGGTGACATGCGGCATCACCTCCGCCACGAAGAGATCGACGTTGGCGGCCGCCTCCGCCTCGCTCATCTCGCCGAACATCAGCCGGCAGGTCATGTAGGTGCAGCGGCTCGCCGCTACCTGGCGCTCGATCTCGGCCCGCACCTGCGCCGGCGTGCCCGCGATGGCCACCCCGCGGCGCCGCGCCTCGTCGAAGTCGGGCGCGAAGCGGAACGGGACCGCGCCGAAGTCGCGCCAGAGCTTGGTGAGGTTCGCATACCACACCGCGTAGTTGGCGCGCCCGAGCGCCATCGCCGCGTCCTCGGTCGGGCCCACCACCACGTGACGGCCCATCCCGAGCCGCGGGGTCGGCGCGTCGCCGTGCTTGCGCTGCCACACCTCGCGGTAGCGCACGAAGAGCGGCGCCGACATCTCGGCCCCCAGATTGGTGATGACGTTGACCCGGTTGGTGGCCGCCCACTCCGCGCCCGCGGCGTGGCCGAGCCCGTACCACAGCGGCGGGTGAGGCTTCTGGAGCGGCTTCAAGATCATCGGGACCTTTCGATAGGTGTACTTCGCTCCGCGATGGTCGAGGACGTCGCTGGTCAGCCCCTGGAGCACGATCTCGAGCGTCTCACGGTAGATGTCCTCGGTCTCCAGGTGGTGGAGATCGAAGAAGGCCATCTCGTAGGGTACGATGCCCCGCCCCACCCCGAAGTCGAACCGGCCCCGGGAGAGCTGATCGAGCATGCAGACCTCCTCGATCAGCCGGAGCGGGTCGTAGAGCGGCAGGCAATACACGCACGGCCCGAGGCGGATGCGCCGGGTGCGCTGGGTGGCCGCGGCCAGGAAGATGCCCGGCACCGGGGCCAGGCCGAGCGGCGTCGCGTGGTGCTCGGCCAGGTGGTAGGAGTAGAAGCCGGCCGCGTCGTACGTCTCGAGCAGGCGGAGGCGGTGCTCGTAGAAGTCGGCTACCGGGACGTCCCGGCGGTCCAGGTGGTCGAAGATCCCCAGGTCCATATGCCCTCCCGGCGCCCGCAGGGGCCAGCTTGGCCCGTCTGGTGGCGGGACCGGCAGGTAGGGTACCATGGGGCCGTTTCTCAGAAGGACCCCGGGGCGGGGCGGAGAGGAGCGAGCGCGATGGCCTATGACCTGCTGATCAAGAACGGATGGGTGGTGGACGGATCCGGCCTGCCGCGGTACCGCGCCGACGTGGGCGTGAAGGCCGGCAAGATCGTCGCCATCGGTCGGCTCCGCGAGAGCGCCCGTGAGGTCATCGACGCGGAGGGCAGGGTCGTCGCGCCGGGGTTCGTGGACGGGCACACCCACATGGACGCCCAGATCTTCTGGGATCCGCTCGGGACCTCGTCCTGCTGGCACGGCATCACCAGCGTGGTCATGGGCAACTGCGGCTTCACGCTGGCCCCGTGCGCCAAGAAGGACCGCCACCTCGTCATCCGCAACCTGGAACGCGCGGAGGACATCGCGGGCGAGGCCATGGAAGCCGGCATCGACTGGCGCTGGACCACGTTCCCGGAGTTCCTCGACACGCTCGAGTCGCTGCCCAAGGGCATCAACTATTCCGGGTACATCGGCCACTCCGCGCTGCGTACCTACGTGATGGGTGAGCGCGCGTTCGACGGGCCCGCGAGCGAGGACGACCTGGCCGCGATGGAGCGCGAGCTGCGCAACGCGCTGATGGCCGGCGCCATCGGCTTCACGACGTCCAGATCACCCAGTCATGAGACGCCAGATTCTCGACCCGTGGCCAGCCGCATGGCCGCGTGGAGCGAGGTGCAGCGGCTGGTCGGCGCGATGGGCGAGCTGAACGCGGGCATCTTCGAGCTCGCCGGTGAAGGCGTGGACCGCAAGGTGGACCACCCGGACCTGCCCGACTACCACAAGCGGCTCAAGGCCCTGGCCGTCGCGACCGGCCGGCCGATCACCTTCGGCCTCTTCACCCGCAAGGACGCGCCCGACATGTGGCGTCACTACGTGAAGCTGATCGAGGAGACCAACGCGGCGGGCGGGCGGATGTTCGCCCAGGTGCACAGCCGGGCCCTCTCGGTGGTCCTCTCGTTCAAGACCCAGCTCCCGTTCGACCGGCTGCCGGTCTGGAAGGAGCTGCGCGCGCTCCCGCTCGCCGAGCAGCAGACCCGCCTGCGCGACCCCGAGCTGCGCAAGAAGCTGGTCGAGGCCGCGCGCGAGCGGGACACTCGCAGGGCGCTCGGCACCGAGGCGCGGCAGGCCGCCTACGACTGGCTCTTCGTGATGGACTCGGTGGATCCGCCGCACCGCTCGGTGGCCGAGATCGCGCGCGAGCGCGGGGTGGACCCGGTCGAGGCAATGATCGACCTCGCGCTCGAGAAGGACATGGACCGCTTCTTCTTCAATCCGATCGCCAACGAAAACCAGGATTTCGCGATCGAGCTGATCAAGCACCCGCAGGCGGTGGTCACCTTCTCCGATTCGGGCGCGCACGTCTCCCAGCTCATGGACTCATCGCTGCAGACCTATCTCCTGAGCCACTGGGTGCGCACCAAGCAGGCCCTCACCCTCGAGCAGGCGGTGCGGATGCTGTCCTTCGTGCCGGCCTCGTACTGGGGTTTCACCGATCGCGGCCTGATCCGCGAGGGCATGGCCGCCGACTTCGTGGTCTTCGATCCCGACACCATCGCGGCCGAGCTGCCCGAGGTGGTGCGGGACCTGCCCGCGGGGGCCAAGCGGCTGATCCAGCGCACCCGCGGCATCGCGGCCACCGTGGTCAACGGCGAGATCCTGCTGCGAGACGGCAAGCACACCGGCGCGCATCCCGGCAAGCTCCTGCGCGGCCCGCTCGCGCGGGCGACCGCTTAGAGGGAGGGCGGACATGGCCAAGCTGCTCGAGGGCAGGAACGCGCTGGTGACGGGGGCGGGTCGCGGCATCGGCCGCGGCATCGCGATCGCGCTGGCCAAGGCCGGCGCCAGGGTGGTGGTCAACGACCTGGGCGCGGGCCTGGACGGCGAAGGGGTGGCCACCGGGCCGGCGGCCCAGGTGGTGGACGAGATCGTCAAGGCGGGCGGCACCGCATCGGCCAACTACGGCTCGGTGGCCGACCACAAGGCGGCCAACGAGATGGTCGAGCAGGTGGTGAAGACCTACGGCCGCATCGACATCCTGGTCAACGTGGCCGGCATCCTGCGCGACCGCATGATCTTCAACATGGCCAAGGAGGAGTGGGACGCGGTCCTCGCGGTGCATCTGGACGGCACCTACTTCTGCACCCGGGCCGCCGCCCCCTACATGCGCGAGCAGAAGTACGGGCGCATCATCAGCATGTCGTCGGTCTCCGCGCTGGGCTCGCCTGGGCAGCCCAACTACGGGGCGGCCAAGGCCGGCATCATCGGGCTCTCCTGGTCCACCGCCAACGGCATGGCCAAGTACAACGTGACGTCGAACGCGATCATGCCGAGCGGGGCGACCCGCATGATCGACTCCACCCCGCGCGGGCGCCAGGTCTTCGAGCAGACCGGCAAGTGGCCGAGCGAGCAGGCCATCGGCACCGAGCGCGACCCGGACAACGTGGCCCCGCTCGTGGTCTACCTGGCCAGCGAGGCCGCCGGCCACGTCAACGGGCAAGTGTTCCACTCCTTCGGCTACGGCTACACCCTGATGGCGCTGCCCGAGCCGATTCGCCGCATCGAGGCGGATCGCAGGCTCGAGCCCGAGGAGCTCGCCACGCTCTTCCCCGACACCCTCGGCAAGAATCTCCACGAGCCGCCCGGCACCAACTTCGGCAAGAGCCTGAGCGAGCGGCCCAAGACGGAGTGGAAGGACCTCGCCAAGGGCGTGCGGTACTGGCAGTCGCCCTGGGAGGCGCGTTGACCAGCATCCTCCTGGTCTGTCACGCCAATACCTGTCGCAGCGTGATGGCCCACGTCCTCCTGGAGAAGATGCTGGTCGAGCGGCAGCATCACGACGCGGTGCGGGTGCGGTCGGGCGGTATCGCCAACCACGCCCGCGACGGGATGATCCCCTCGCTCGACGCGCGCATCGTGCTACGCGAAGACGATATCCACCTCGCGGAGGACGCCTTCGCCTCGACGGATCTGCGCCGCCACCGGGACATCGTGGCCGAGGCCACCCTGATCGTGACCATGACCGCGCAGCAGAAGGAGACGATCGCCGCCTACGAGGAGGCCCAGGGGCGGCCGATCCTGACCCTGCACGAGCTGGCCGGCGAGGCCGGAGACGTGGACGACCCGTTCGGGCAGGGTGAGGACCGCTACCGCGCGACGCGGGACGAGATCAAGCGGTGCCTCGAGCTGGGAGTCGACCGGATGCTGACCCTGCTGTACGAGCGGAAGGAGCTCAGCCGATGAGCGACGAGCAGATCCTCTACGATCCCACCGCCGAGCCGCGGATTCTCGCCTCGGGCCTGGCCCCGCGCCTGGCCAGTCTCGAGGGCAAGCGCGCCGGCATCCTCGACAACAGCAAGGCCAACGCCGGAACCCTGATGCTGGCGGTGACCGCACGCCTCAAGGAGAAGTACGGGGTCCGCGACGTGGTCAAGCGCGAGAAGGGCATCGCGGGCGCACCCAGCCCCGACATCCTGGCCGCGCTCACGACGTGCGACTTCGTCCTGGTCGGCAGCGCCGACTGAGGGTCGTGCACGTCGTGGAGTATCCACGGCGCCATCGTGCTGGAGCAGCGGGGGATTCCCACCGTGGTCATGGGGACGTATGAGTTCGAGCAGCTCGCCCGCCTCGAGGCCAAGAACCGCGGGCTCGCCGACCTGCCTCTGGCTCTGATCCCCCACCCGCTGGGCGGCATCCGCGAGGACGAGGTGCTGAAGAAGGCGGAGCTGGCGGTCGAGGTGGTGCGCCGAGCCGTTACCCGGGCATGAGCACGCTCGGGCCGGCGGCGCGGACGCTCCGGATTCGCGGCGACTACGCCGCGATCTTTCGCCACTACCAGGACCAGGGCTGGACGGACGGGCTGCCGATCGTGCCGCCCACCGAGGGGGATCTGCGCGAGTTCCTGCAGCGCACCGACCGCGCGCCCCGGGCGGTCGTCGCGGTGCTGCCGCCTCGCCAGGGCGAGGCCACGGTGGAGCGCATCGCGATCAACGCGATCATGGCGGGCTGCCGGCCGGAGTACCTGCCGGTCGTCCTCGCCGCGGTCGAGGCGCTGGCCGATCCCGCGTTCAACCTCGACTCGATCCAGGCCACCACGCACCCGGTGGCTCCCTTGATCATCGTCAACGGGCCGATCGCCCGGGAGGTCGGGATCAACTCGGGCTACAACGCCTTCG
>DATJIR010000074.1:0-2097 GCA_035493135.1 Verrucomicrobiia bacterium | reverse complement strand
CGTGCGCTACATCGGCGTGATCGCCCCGGAGCCGGGCGAGGGCGACCAGGCCGGCGAGCCCCAGGGCAACGAGGCGCTGCGGTTCAATCGCGGGCTGGTCAGCGCCAAGAACGTGCGGCTCGAGCTGGATGCCCAGGAGCGCGACCCCGAGGGGCGCCTCCTGGCCTACGTGTGGCTGGGCGACGTGATGGTGAACGCGGAGATCGTCGCCCGCGGCTACGGTCAGGTGGTGAGCGGGGGCCCCAACGTGCGCCACCAGGAGACCCTGCTGCGCCGCCAGCAGGAGGCCCGCACGGCGCGCCTCGGTATCTGGAAGACCGCGGGGCCGACCCCGCCACCCGGCCGGAGCGGGTCGACCGCGCCGGAGCCGCGCCCCACGCAGGGCCGGCCCGGCGTGCCGCCGACCAACGGGTGGACCTGCCCGCTCGGCCACCCGATCAAGGGCGACTTCCGCACCTACTCGACCGAGCGCTGCATCTACTACTCGCCCGGCACCGCCACGTACGCGGAGAGCCGCGTCGACCGCTGCTACGCCACGGAGGACGAGGCCCGCCGGGACGGCTGCCGTCGCTCGCGCCGCTGATGGAGCCTCGCCTGATCCTGGTGGTGGACGCCGACAGCGCGGTGCGACAGACCCTGATCGACGTGCTGAGCCTCGAGGGCTACGAGGTGGACGGCGCGGGCGACGCGGAGTCCGCGCTGCTCATCCTGGACCAGCGCCGCTACGACCTCGTCATCGCGGACCTGCGCATCCCGGGCCTCGACGGGCCGCGCCTGCTCGCGGCCCTGGCCGAGCGCTTCGGCGAGGGGATCCCCCCGGTGGTGTTCCTGACCAGCCAG
The DNA here is from genome assembly GCA_035493135.1 of Verrucomicrobiia bacterium. Taxonomy (GTDB): domain Bacteria; phylum Methylomirabilota; class Methylomirabilia; order Rokubacteriales; family CSP1-6; genus CAMLFJ01. The sequence continues at coordinate 1,257 of DATJIR010000074.1, read as the reverse complement.
ACCTTCGATCCGCACTACGGCGGCTTCCTGGCCGACCTGCGCGCGCCGGTGCTCATGAAGCCGCTCAAGCCGGGCCGCGTCCTCGAGCTGGTCGGGCAGGTGCTCCAGCCGTGACGCGGGCGAGGACCATCCTGGTCGTCGAAGACGAGACCAGCCTCCGCGAGCTGATCGCCCACATCCTGCTGCTCGACGACCACGAGGTGGACACCGCGCGCGACGGCGACGAGGCGCTCTACCGCATCGAGCAGCGCGAGTACGACCTGATCATCAGCGACCTGCAGATGCCGAACCTCGACGGGCCCGGCCTGCACGAGGCCCTGCGCGAGCGCTACGGGCAGGCGCTCCCCCGCGTGATCTTCGTCACCGGCCACTCCGAGGCCGACGCGTTCGTGCCGTTCCTGGCCCAGACCGGCGACCCGGTGCTGACCAAGCCCTTCTCGGTGGACGACCTGCGCACGCTCGTGCAGTGGGTGCTCGAGACCTGACCTGACGGTCAGACCTCGGGCCGGCCCGCGACGCCGGGCGCGGCCGGCTCGAGGCCGAGGCGCTCCAGCCAGTACGGCATCCGCATCGCCTGGAAGTCTTCGCGCGCGGCGCCCAGGTGCTTCGAGGCGGTGGAGACGTCACCCGCCTGCTGCGCGAGCCGGCCGAGCCCCTGGTGGCAGCGCGCGGCCAGCGGGCGCATCCCGAGCTCGCCGGCGAGCGCGAGCGCCTCCGCAAAGTGGCCGCGGGCCCCCTCCACGTCTGGCGGATTCGCCGCGCCGGCAGCCAGGCCGAGCAGGCGCTCCGCGTAGACCACGTTGCCGCGCTCGTGGTGGTCGTGGGCCAGCGCGAGGGCCCGTCGGGCATCGGCCGCGGCGGCCGCGGCCTGGCCCGCGAGCAGGCGGGCCTCGCCCAGGTGGGTCATGATCAGAGAGAGCCGCCCTAGCCGCTGCATGCTCTGGGCCTGCCGCACCCCGCGGTCGGCCAGCTCCAGCGCCTCCGCGGTCCGGCCGGTCAAGGCGTAGAGGAGCGCGAGGTCCCCCGCGAACGGCGGGTAGAACGCGGGCATGTCCCCGCACAGCGCGATGCCGCGCTCGAGCAGGCTCTTGGCCTCCCACAGCTGGCCGCGGCGGATCAGGGTGCCGCCCAGGCCCAGCAGCGCGTAGGTGGTGCTGTAGGTGTCGCGGCGCGCCTCCGCGATCCGCAGGCCCTCCTCGGCCGCCGACACCGCCTCGTCGAACTCGCCGAGCTCGGCGAGCGTCCAGGCGAGCTGGG
>DATJIR010000073.1:0-5296 GCA_035493135.1 Verrucomicrobiia bacterium | reverse complement strand
CCTCTTCCTCAACGACACCGCGCGGCGCTTCGCGGACGTCGTCCTGCCCGGCACCGCGTGGCTCGAGGAGCTCGGCTGCAAGGCCACCAACACCCATCTCTACCTGATGGAGCCGGCGCTGGCCCCGGCCGGTGAGGCGCGCCCCGGCGCGTGGGTGCTGCGCGAGCTCGCGCGGCGGCTCGAGATCGCCGACTTCTACCCGTGGGCGGACGACGCGGGGCCCATCGACGCCATCCTCGACCATCCCGCGACCGGCCACGCCACGGTGGCCGCGCTGCGCGCGGAGGGCGGCATCCGGGCGCTGCGGGTGTCGCACGTGGGCCACCCCGACCTCGTCTTTCCCACCCCGTCGGGCAAGGTCGAGCTCTACTCGTCGCGCGCGCGCGATCTGGGCCTGCCGCCGCTGCCGGTCCACGAGCCGCCGCCCGCGTCGTCGTACCCGCTGGTGCTGCGCCAGGGGCGCACGCTCGCGCACTTCCATGGCTTCTACGACCACGGCCGCGCGCTGCCCACGCTGGCCGCGCTCGAGCCCGAGCCGGTGCTCTGGATCTCGCCCGCCGACGCGGCGGCCCGCGGGGTCGGGGAGGGCGCGGCGATCCGGGTGTTCAACGAGCGCGGGGCGATGCACGCGCGGGCGCGCGTCACCGACCGGGTGCCCGCGTCCACCGTGTGGATGCGCGACGGCTGGGACGGACTCAATCGCCTGACCTCCGGCGAGGCATGCCTGCCGGACCACGCGGTCGACGTCTTCGGCTTCTCGGCGGGCCAGGCCGCATTCGACGCGGCGGTGGAGGTCACGCCTGCCTGATCGCCCGCGCGCCCTGCTGCTGGACTTCGGCGGCACTCTCGACGCCGACGGGCTCACGTGGAAGGAGCGCTTCTTCCGCCTCTGGCGCGCGGAGGGCGCGGCCGCCTCGATCGAGGCGTTCGATCCGGTCTTCTACGCGGCCGACGACGCGCTCGTGGGCACGATCCCGCGCACGCTCTCCTTCGAGGACACGGTGCGCCGCCTGACCGCGGGGCTCGCCGACGCGCTCACGGTGCGCGACGCGCCGACGATCGAGCGCGTGGCCCAGCGCTTCCTCGCCGACGCGCATCGCCACCTGCGGCGCAACCACGCGCTGCTCGATCGGCTCCGCGCGCGCTATCGCCTCGGCATCGTCTCCAACTTCTATGGCAACCTCGACACGGTGTGCCATAATGTGAAAATTCTGCCGCTCTTCGGCGTCATCGTCGACTCCGAGCAGGTGGGGTGCTCGAAGCCCGATCCGCGCATCTTCTTGACGGCGTTGGAGCGGCTCGGGGTGACACCCGCGGACGCCATCTTCGTCGGCGACTCGGCGGCCCGGGACATGGCGGGCGCACGGGCGCTCGGCATGCGGCACATCTGGCTGACCGGAGAGCCCGCACCGCCCGGCGGGCCGTGTTGCCCCGGCGACGCGATGATCCACTCGCTGGCGGACGTGGAGGCGCTGCTGTCCTGATGGCGGCATCGGTCCGAGGAGGCATCATCGCGGCGGGCGCGGGGAGCCGTCTCCGCGCGGACGGCTGGCGGATGCCCAAGCCGCTGGTGGAGGTGGCCGGGCTGCCGCTGATCGGCGCGGTCCTGCGCAACTTCCGGGCCGCCGGGATCACCTCGATCACGATCATCGTGAACCAGGACGAGCAGGATTGCGTCGAATGGGTACAGGGGCGATACCCGGACCTCGACATCGACTTCATCGTGAAGACGACCGCCTCCTCGCTGGAGAGCTTCCGGGAGGTGACCGCGCGGGGCCCGGAGGGGCCGATGCTGGTGTCCACGGTGGACGCGTGGTGCGCCGCGCCCGACTTCGCGCGGTTCGCCCGCCAGGCCGCGGCGCGGCCCGACGAGGCCACGGTGCTAGCGGTGACTCCGCTGGTCGCGGACGAGAAGCCGCTCTGGGTAACCCTGGGCGCGGACGGGCGGGTGGAGGCGATCGGCGGGTCGGACGGGCGTCTGGTCACCGCCGGGGTGTATCGTGTGTCGGCGCGCGCGCGACGGGTTGCGGCCGCGCCGCCGCTGGCGCGGCTGAGGGAGTATCTCGGGTGGCTCTCCCGGAGCGGCGAGCCGCTCTACGGGGAGATCATCGAGACGGTGGTGGACGTGGACCGCGGCCAGGACGTGGCCGCGGCGGAAGCCCTCGCGCGCGAGGGACGGGGCGCGTGAGCACGAGGAGGAGCGGGGTGAGCGAGCGGACCTACTGGGGCCTCTTTCGAGAGCGGGAGCACTCGCCCGGGCGCGAGAGCGACGACGCGGAGATCCTGCGCCTGACCGGCAAGCACCTGGAGAGTCACGGGGTGCAGGTGGAGCTGCGGGCGCCCGAGGATCTGACCGCGGCGGAGACGCCGCCGGACGGGATCTTCCTGATGTGCGAGCGCATGGAGGCGCTCCGCGTGCTCCTCGCCTGGCAGGAGCGAGGGGTGCGCCAGGTCAACGCGCCGCTCGCGGTGCTCAACACCTACCGCGAGCGGATGATCGCGCAGCTCCGCGAGGCCAACGTGCCGTTCATCGAGAGCCGCGTGGTGCCCATCCAGGCTCCGGCGGCGGATCTCCAGGTCCCGGTGTGGGTGAAGCGCCCCGACGTGCACAACACCCAGGAGGGTGACGTGGTCTTCGCCCGCACCCGCGACGAGGCGGCGGCCGCGCTCGCGGGCCTCGCCGCGCGCGGCTTCGAGCGTGCGGTGCTGCAGCCGCCGGTCGAGGGCGACTTGATCAAATTCTACGGGGTGGGCGGAGGCGGGGGCGCCGACGGCGGCCCGGCCTGGTTCCGCTGGTTCTACCACAAGGAGCAGCGGGTGGCCGGGCATCCCTTCGAGGTCGCCCACCTGGCCCGGCTGGTGCGCGCGGCCGCGACCGCGCTCGGGCTCGAGGTCTACGGCGGCGACGCGATCGCCTCCGCCGACGGCCGGCTCGTGCTCCTCGACGTCAACGCGTGGCCGAGCTTCGCGCTGTACCGGGACGAGGCCGCGCCGGTCATCGCGGCCTACCTGGCCCTCCGCTTCACCGCGTCGCGACCGGCCGCGGGAGACGGGCGGTGAGCGGGCCGCGCGAGGTCGGGCCGCGCTCGCGCGAAATCGTGGCCCGCGAGGCGCGCCACATCGCCCCCGGCTACCAGTCCTTCGCCCTCTACTCCGGGCTGGCCATGGCCCGCGGCAGCGGCAGCCGCCTGTGGGACGAGGACGGCAACGAGTACATCGACTTCATCGCCGGGATCGCGGTGGGCAGCGTCGGCCACTGCCATCCGCACTACGTCGAGGCGCTCAAGCGCCAGGCCGAGCGGCTCACCTTCGGCAGCTTCACCACCGAGACCCGCGCGCGCTTCCTCGAGCTGATGGCGAAGGTGACGCCCGAGGGTCTCACCCGGATCCAGCTCTTCTCGGGCGGCGCGGAGGCGGTCGAGGCGGGCCTGCGCCTGGCCAAGGCCGCGACCGGGCGGCAGGAGGTCGTCGGGTTCTGGGGCGGCTTCCACGGCAAGACCGGCGGCGTGCTGGGCCTGCTCGGCAGCGACTTCAAGCATCACCAGGGCCCGTTCCTGCCCGGCCAGTACTCGACGCCCTACGCGGACTGCTACCGGTGCCCGCTCAAGCTCCGCTATCCGGACTGCGGCATCGCGTGCGCCGAGTACGTCCGCGACATGATCCGCTACCAGACCGCGGGCGAGATCGCCGCCATCATCGTGGAGCCGATCCAGGGCACCGCGGGCAACGTCATCCCGCCCGACGGGTTCCTGCGCGCGATCCAGTCGGTGGCCCGCGATCACGGGGCGCTGCTCTTCGCCGACGAGATGATCACCGGCTTCGGCCGCACCGGCTCGATGTGGGGCACCGATCACGAGGGCGTGGTGCCCGACATCATGACGGTGGGCAAGGGGGTGGGCGGCGGCTTCCCGCTCGCCGGGGTGGTCTCGACCGACGCGCTGACCGCGGCCAAGCCCTGGTCCAACCCGAGCTTCAGCTCGTCGAGCTACGGCGGCAATCCGCTCGCCTCCGCGGCGGGGCTCGCCGCGCTCGAGATCATCCTCAACGAGGACCTGGTCAAGAACGCGGACCGGGTGGGCGCGATCATGCTCACCGAGCTCGAGCGCCTCAAGGAGAAGTACCGCACCGTCGGCGAGGTGCGTGGCCGGGGTCTGCTGCTCGGGATCGAGCTGGTCGAGGACCGGCAGACCCGCAAGCCGATCAGCAAGGAGATCACTCGAGATCTCTACCAGGAGTGCCTGCGGCGCGGGCTCGTGGCGATGACCTACTCGCCGACGATCCGGATCAATCCGCCCCTGCTCATCACCGAGGACCTCGCCCGCGAGGGCCTGGCCATCCTGGACGAGGCGCTGGGGGCGGTGCTGTCGCGGCATGGGCGAGACTAGGCGTCGGCGCGGCGCCGTCATCGGCCTCGGGAACGTGGCGGTGCACGGCCACCTCCCCGGCTGGCAGGCGCGGCGCGACTGCGAGATCGTGGCCGCCACCGACGCGAGCCCCATGCGTCGGGGCGAATGCGCGGCGCGGCTTCCCGCGGCGCGCTGGCACGACTCGGTCGAGTCGCTGCTGGCCGCCGAGACGCTCGACTTCGTCGATATCTGCACCCCGCCCTCGAGCCACGCGGCCCTGATCGAGGCCGCGCTCGTCCGCGGCCTGCACGTGCTCTGCGAGAAGCCGCTGGTGGGCGCGCCCGACGAGCTCGCGCGGCTGGCCGGGCTCGCGCGGTCGGCCGGCGCGGTGCTCCACACCGTCCACAACTGGCACCACGCGCCGCTGGTGCGCGCCACCGACGCGGTGATCCGCGCGGGGCGCATCGGCCGGGTGCGCGAGGTCTCCTGGCAGACCCTCCGCACCCAGCCCGCGGCGGCGGCCGCGGGCGACGCGTGGCGGATGGATCCCGCGATCGCGGGCGGCGGCGTCCTGACCGATCACGGCTGGCACGTCTCGTACGTGATCCCGCGCTGGGTGGGCGCGGCGCCGGCCGCGGTGAGCGCGCGGCTCGAGACGCGACGGCATCACCGCTTCGCGGTGGAGGACACCGCGACGGTGCGGCTCCACTTCGAGGGGGCGACCGCGGACGTCCTGCTCACCTGGGCCGCCGACACGCGCGAGAACCGGGTGCGGGTGACCGGCACCGCGGGGCACATCGACATCGAGGGCGACACGCTGGTGGTGACCGCCGAGGGGGGGGAGGAGCGGCGGGCCTGCCCGCCTCCGCTCTCGGACGGCTCGCAGCATCCGGACTGGTTCAGCGCGGTCGCCGACGAGTTCCTCGCGCGCCTCGAGTCGGGCGGCGCCG
>DATJIR010000072.1:0-19656 GCA_035493135.1 Verrucomicrobiia bacterium | reverse complement strand
ATCCGTGGGCACGCCTACAGGTATCCGGCGAGCCGGTAGTACAGCCGGGCCACCGCCTCGATCACGACCTGCCGCATCACCCCCAGCCGCGCCTCGGGCGTTCCACCCCACTCGAGGACCGGGACCCCGTACGACGGGATGACGTCGAATCCGGCCCGCTCGAAGAGGAGCATCGCCCGCCCCATGGCCTGCCCGTCCGTGACGAGGATGATCCGCCTGATCCCCCGAGGGGCCAGCAGGGCCCGGGCGCCGAGCGCCTCGTCCCGCGTCGTCCTCGCGGACGACATGGTGATGATCGCCTGCCCGGATATTCCGCACTCCCGCGCGACGTCCGCCCGGCGCCCCGCCTCCGTCCACCGGGTCCCGAAGGGGGAGCCGGAGAGCACGAGCAGCGGGGCCAGCCGGTGCTGATAGAGATCGATGCCCTCCATGAGCCCGAGCAGGGAGGCCTCGACGAGCTCTCCCCGCTCGTTCACCCCGCCGCGGCCCAGGACCACGATGGCCTCGGCGGGCCCGAGCTCGCGGGCGGGCGCCATCCAGTAGCTGACCACGTTCGGGAGCGGGGTGAATCCGACCGCCAGCAGAAACGCCACCCCGATGGCCCCGACAATGCTGAGCACGTCTCGTCTCATCGATCGCCCTTCCCGGTGCGCGGCGTATCATCGCACAGGCCCGGCTGACCGCGCATGTTGCTTGGGATAAGATACCCGCCCATGACCGCAGATCCGGCCGCTGACCTCGTACGCTGGGTGAAGGAGGGCGAGCACCTCTTCCGGCTCACCCTGGAGAGCCTGCAGGGCGCCGCCGCGCTCGGGTCGAAGGTCGAGGAGCTGGCCGAGGAGAACCGGCGGCTGCGGGAGGACAACGCCGCCATCCGGCAAGAGCTCGACCTGCTCCGGGCCGAGCGCCTCGAGGTCGCCGACACCTTCAAGATCTTCGCCGAGCACGTCACCCGCCTGGCGACCCTGGCGCTGCATCGCCTGGGCAGCCCCGGCCGGCTCGCGGAGGACGCGACGCGCCCACCCGAGACGCCGCGCGTCCCGTAGGCCGCTCGCGCCTCAGTCGATCAGGGGCCCCGCGCTCGCGCCCTCGGTGCCCGCGCTGAAGCGCACCGTGGTGTAGCCGAGCGCATAGGAGATGCCCCGGGGCTGCCGGCGCTCGACCTGCCGGCGATCTTCGGTCCCGCGGCGCGAGGAGCGACGGCGCTCTTGCCCGCGCCGGTCCATGATCACCTTCACCCCGCGCACCCCAAGGAACGCCCGCTCGAGGTAGTCGTGCAGCGCGTGCTCGCCGGGACGGACCACCACCAGGTAGGTGACGTCGGGGAAGGAGTACGAGGGCAGCGCGGCCAGGATGTACTGGAGGTGGCGCCGGCAGACCCCGTGAGTCTCGCTGTCGTCATCGAGCGGCTCTCGGTCGCCGAGAAAAGAAGGCCCGCCGTCTCGCTGGCACCAGGCGCAGAAGGCTCTCAAGGTCGGGGGATGATACCACGGTCGCCCGGGCGGGCGGTTGCGTTGCGTGGTGCCGGAGGGCGGGTGTAGAGTCGAACCACGCGCTTTCTGTTGCTCATGTGCGCGCTCGGAGGTGACGATGATTCGTATCGGAAAGCTCGCGGCCGCGATCGTGGCACTTCTCGCGTCCACCGCGTTCGCGCAGACGGCGGCCACCCCCCCGGGCGCGGGCACCGTGCAGAACGGCTCGAACGTCAGCATCGAGTACACCCTGAAGGACGAGGGGGGCCAGGTCCTCGACACCAACAAGGGCAAGGGGCCGCTCACCTTCACCCAGGGCCAGCAGCAGATCATCCCCGGCCTCGAGCGGGAGCTGATGGGCATGCACCCCGGCGACGAGAAGAAGGTCGTGGTGAAGCCCGAGGACGCTTACGGTCCGGTGGTTCCGAACGCGCAGACCGAGGTGCCCAAGAACGCGGTGCCCAAGGAAGGGCTCAAGGTCGGCACCGCGCTGATGGCGCGCAGCGGCTCGGGCGAGACCCGGCCGGTGGTCGTGAAGGAGATCAAGGAGAGCACCGTCGTGCTCGATCTGAACCACCCGCTCGCCGGCAAGACCCTGTTCTTCGACGTGAAGGTCCTGGGCGTCGAGCCGCCCACCCCGGCGCCCGCCCCCGCGCCCACCAAGTAGCGTCCCGCCCCGATGGCCGGCGCGCGCCGCCGGCCATCGGGGGTCAGGTCTGACGCTCCTACATTCCGAGCGTCGCCATGAAATCGCGGGTGAGCGCGCCGGTGTAGACCTCCTCGACCGCGCCCTTGAGCCGGATCGACCAGTCGGGTCGCACGTCGATCGCCAGCTCGCCCCCCGGCATCCGCACCGTGACGAGCCCGTGATCGCAGAGCCCGTTGCGGACCGCCGCGCACGCGACCGCGCTCGACGACGAGCCGGACGCGAGCGTCCACCCGGCCCCGCGCTCCCAGATCAGGATGTCCACCATCGAGCGCGAGGCCACGCGCGCCCACTGCACGTTGATGCGGTTGGGGAACGCGGGATGGTGCTCGACCTTGGGACCGAGGCGGCGGACCAGCGCCTCGTCCAGCCGGTCGGTGAAGATCACGCAGTGCGGGTTGCCCACCGACACCGCGGTGATCAGCAGGGTCTCCCCGTCCACCTGCAGCGGCACCTTGACCACCTCGCGCTCGGGCCCGTTCATGGGGATCTCGGGCGCCACGAAGGTACCGCGGCCCATCTCCACCGTGACCACGTTCATGCGCCCGTCGACCACGTGGCACGTGCACTCGACGCGGCCCCCCTTGGTCGCGACCGTGAACGTGGTCTTCTTCGCGTGCCCGTGGTCGTGGAGGTACTTGGCGAAGATCCGGAGCCCATTGCCGGACTTCTCGGCCTCGCTGCCGTCCGGATTCAGGATGCGCAGCCCGAAGTCCGCCCCGCCCCACGGCGGCGTGAGCAGCAGGATGCCGTCCGAGCCCACCCCCCAGTTGCGGTCGCAGATGCGCGTCACCTGCGCCGCGGTGAGCGCCGCCGGCAGGTTGGCCGCGTCGATGACGATGTAGTCGTTGCCGAGCCCGTGGCCCTTCGCGAAGGGAATCATGCGCGCCATGATAACGCCCGTGGTCCCGCCAGCCAATCGCGCAGGCGCTCGGGCAGGCGGCGAACGTCGCACGGCAGCCGGTGGCGCCATTTCCCGGCGAAGCGCGCTAGCGCGGCCCGCCGCTGGGCCAGATCCTCGGACGCCGCCACCGGCGCGCCCTCCCCGGTGCGCGTGCCCCCGCCCCGGTGGAGGAAGGGCGCGTCCACCACCGCGCAGCGCCAGCCCGCCTCGCGCACCGCGAACGAGAGATCGCGGTCGTAGCCGTGGAAGAAGCCGTAGCCCTCGTCGAAGCCGCCCACCGCCTCGAGGATCGCGCGGGGGAGGAAGAGGCACACTCCGTCCACCGCGGCCACCTCGGTGACCGGGGCGCGCAGCGTCGCCTGGCCCTCGAGCGCGTGGACGATGCTCCGCCCCGCGTACCGCCCGTCGCGGCGCACGCGCCGCACGCCGTAGAGCCCGGCCAGGCCGACGCGCCCCGGCCCGTCCACCGCTCCCGCCAGCCGCTCGAGCCAGCGGGGCTCGCGCATGACGGTGTCGTTGTGGAGAAAGCACAGCCGGTCGCCACCGGCCAGTCGCGCACCCTGGTTCAGGGCGCGGATGAGCCCGACGTTCTCGGGGTTGCGATGGTACCGGAGCGGCTCGGGGCCGGCCCAGTGGCGAAAGAACGCCTCGGTGCCGTCGGAGGACGCGTTGTCCACCACGCACAGCTCGAACGGACGGACGGCGGGCCGGAGACTCTCGAGGCAGGCGCGGGTGAGCGGGAGCTGGTTGTGGACGACCAGGACCACAGAAGTGGTGATCGGGCTCGTGCCGATCGGGCTCGTGGCCATCGGCGCCTACCGCGCCGGCCCGCTCGCGAGCCCGGAGCCGGCGGCCACCGCGAGGGCGACGGCTGCGACCCGGCTACCGCTCGGAGAGCGGGACGTACTTCAGGTCGATCCCTCCCGTGTAGTCGGAGCGCGGCCGGATCAGGCGGTTGTTGCCGTGCTGCTCGAGCACGTGCGCGGTCCAGCCCGCGATGCGGCTCATCGCGAAGATCGGCGTGAACTGGTCGGTGGAGATGCCCATCGCCGCGTAGGCCGCCCCCGAGTAGAGGTCCACGTTCGGGAAGATGTGCTTCTCGGCGCCCACCACCCGGACCACCGTGTCGAGGATCTGCACCTTGCTGGTGTCGCCCACCTGCTGGCCGAGCTCGAGGGCCAGGCGCTTGAGGTGCTTGGCCCGCGGGTCCTCCACGCGGTACACCCGGTGCCCGAAGCCCATGATGCGCGCCTTGTCGGCGAGCGCCTTGCGGATCCACGCGTCGGCCTTGGCGGGGTCCTTGATCTTCTCGACCATCAGCATGACCTGCTCGTTGGCTCCCCCGTGGAGCGGACCCTTGAGCGCGCCGATGCCCGAGACGACCGCGGAGTGCACGTCCGACAGGGTGGCCGCGGTCACGCGCGCCGCGAACGTGGACGCGTTGAACTCGTGGTCCGCGTGCAGGATGAGCGCGGTGTCGAAGGTCTTGGTGGCGAGCGGCGTCGGCTTGTTGCCGCTCATCATGTACAGGAAGTTGCCGGCCAGGTTCAGGCGCGGATTCGGCGCCACCGGGGCCTTGCCGCGCCGGATCCGTTCCCAGGCCGCCACCAGGGTGGGCAGCTGGGCGGTCAGGCGCAGGGACTTGCGGAGGGTCGCCTCGCGACCGTTGTCGGCCGCGTCCGGGTCGAAGGCGGAGAGCGCGGACACGCCGGTCCGGATCACCTCCATCGGGGTCGTCTTCTTGGGGAGCGTCTTGAGCATCGCGATCAGCTTCGGGGGGAGCTTCCGGTTCGCGGTGGACGCGAGCGCCTTGAGGTGCGCGTCCAGCTCCTTGCGCGACGGCAGCCGGCCCTGCCACAGGAGGAAGGTGACCTCCTCGAACGTGGACTGCGCCACCAGATCGTCGACGTCGTAGCCCCGGTAGATCAGCCGGCCCTTGTGGCCATCGATGAAGCAGATCTCCGACGGAGAGACGACGACGTCCTCGAGACCGGCCTTCAGGGGATTGACCGCGGCGTCCGTCATGGTGGTCCGGTTCTCCTTGGTGGCGGATGGAAACGGACCCGTTCTACCACACGCCCCCCGTGACTTCAAGGCAGCCCTCCCCTACACTGCCGGGCGTGCGCGAGCCCGCTCCCGACGTCGTCGACTTCTACGATCGCCACCCGATCAACGAGACGCAGGTGCTGGAGGCCGCGCGCGACCACGCGGCCGCGCGCGGCCCGCTGGGCCCCGAGGACCTGTGGCGGTGGGACCAGGATCACTACGGCGGCCTGCAGGCGGTCGAGACGCTCGCGCGGCGGGCCGGCATCGGCCCCGGGATGGCGGTGCTCGACGTCTGCGCGGGCCTCGGCGGGCCGGCCCGCGTCCTGGCCTACCGCTTCGGCGCCCGGGTGACCGGCGTCGACCTCACCCACTCGCGCTGCGCCGCGGGCGCGCGCCTCACCGCGCTGGTGCGCCTCGACCCCCTGGTCCGCCACGTCCGCGGCGACGCGCAGGTCCTGCCCTTCCGGGCGCGCGCCTTCGACGCGGCGGTCAGCCAGGAGGGCCTGCTGCACGTGCCCGACAAGGCGGCGGTGCTCACGGAGTGCGCGCGGGTGCTCCGGCCGGGGGCGCGGCTCGCGTTCACCGACTGGATCGCGCGCCCGCGCCTCGAGGACAACGAGCGCCGCCGGCTCTTCGAGTGGATGGCCGCGGTGAGCCTGCAGGGCATCGACGGCTACCGCGGGCTGCTGGCCCGCGCCGGCTTCGAGGGCATCGTCGCCGAGGACCTGTCCCCGGAGTGGATCGGCATCCTGCAGGAGCGCCTGCGGATGTACCGGGGCCTCCGGGAGCGGACCGTCGCGCGCCTCGGGCCGGCGCGCTACGACGAGTACAACCAGCTCTACGCCTTCTTCGTGGGGCTCGTGGAGGCGGGCAAGCTCGGCGGCGCGCGCTTCAGCGCAGCAGGCGGTCGAGCGCCTTCCTGAGGTCCTGCGGCTCCTTGAGACGCACGTCGGTGGGCACGATGGACAGCGCGCCCGGGCCGCCCGCCACGCGCGCCTTCACCCGGTTCGTGCCCTGGGTGACGGTGACGTCCATCGCGGTCCGGCCGTCCACGAGGCCGTAGGTGCCGGCCCCGGTGACCCGGACGTCGCGCGCCACGTAGACCAGGTCGTTGGTGCGCGCCACCCCGCCGGCGATCGTGTAGGTGGCGGTGATCGAGTCGAAGTTGAGCGGTGACCCGCTCGCGGGCCGCCCGCGTGCGCCCGGCGCCAGGGTGGTCGACACCAGGTCGGTGAGGGCGAGGGCCTGGCTCACCGCGTTCAAGAGATCCGGCCCCACCACCCGCCCCGCTCCGATCGCGAGGCGGCCCGAGCCGCTCATGGACGGCAAGGCCTCCGGCAGCCGCACGCTCGCCTCGCCGGTCAGCTCGAGCGGGCCCGTCACCGCGTTGCGCTGGCACAGGTAGTCCACGAGGATCGGCTCGAGCTGCACGCCCTTGACCTGGATGTCCCGGAGGGTCGCGACGCGGGGCGGCCCCAGCGCGACCAGCAGCCGGAAGGCCACGGTCCCCTTGGCCACCTTGCCCTGCACCGTCTGGCTCTCCAGCTGCGGGGGCGCGAAGACCAGCGGGACGCGCACGTCGTCGAGAGTCAGCGATCGCGGCTTGGCATCCGCGCAGTGGGGCTGGTGCTGCGTCATCGTGAGCCGCTCGAAGGCCACCGCGCCGGTGGCGGTCAGCCGGGCGGCCGTGCCGGAGACCTGCACCCGGCCCTTGATCGGTCCGGACACCGCGGGCGCCGGGACGAGGGCGCCAACCACCGGTTGCACGTCGCGGCCTTCCACGTCCACGGTGGCCTTCACCTGCGCCTCGGTGACCGGGCGGCCGGGCGCGAGGCTCGCGCTCCCCTCCGCGATCGTGAGCTTGACGCCCCCGGGGCCCTTCGCCTCGCCGGTCACCCGCAGGGGCTCGCCCAGCGCCCCCTGTGTCAGCGTGAGGTTGATGGCCTCGAGGGTGAGCGGCGCGGCCGGCTTGCCTTCGCCCCCGACCTTCTCGTACTCGACCGTCCCGTTGGTGATGCGCACCCGCGAGAGCAGCACAGCCCCGGCCCCGGTGGCGCCGGATCGTCCGCCGCCCATGCGGGGCGGCCCGCCGGCGGCGGGCGGGCCCGACGGTCCGAGCGTGGCCACATTCAGGTGGCCGGCCGCGTCCTCCACCACGTGGATGCGGGGCGCGACGAGGGTGAGATCGGCCAGCTCCACGCGGCCCTGCAGCAGGGGCCGCAGCCGGATGCGCAGCCGGCCCTCGGCCACCGTCACGAAGGGGCCGGGGCCGAAGGCGGGATCCTCGGCCACCTGCAGCTCGCGCAGGCGCACGCTCGGCAGGGGCAGCGCGGAGATCGAGAGACCGCCGAACTTCACCGGGCGCCCCAGCGCGTGGCTGGCCGTCTGCTGGACGTAGGCCTGCATGGCCGGGCTGTCGAGCAGCAGGGGCACCGCGAGCAGCGCCCCCACCACCAGCACCCCGAGGGCGATCAGACCGATCAGCAGCCACTTGATCATGGCGGACCCGTCGCGCGGTCAGCCCGCCCGGGACGCGCGGCCCCGAGGCCGACCCACGCGCCCCGAGCGCGACCCGGGGGTCATGGAATGAGGAGGATCTTGCCTGTGGTCTTGCGGCCCTCGAGCTGCCGGTGCGCCTCGGCGGCCTGCTCGAGCGGGAACTGGTGCTCCACCCGCAGCTTGAGCTTGCCGTCGCGGATCCAGCCGAGCAGCTCGGTGGAGCGCTCCACGAGCTCGGCGCGGGTGGCGATGTGGTGGTTCAGGCTCGGCCGCGTCACGAAGAGCGAGCCGCCCGCGTTCAGCCGCTGGAGATCGAGCGGGCCCACCGGGCCGCTCGCCGCCCCGAACAGCGCCATGAGCCCGCGCGGCCTCAGGCAGTTGAGACCCTTGTCGAACGTGCTCGCGCCCACCCCGTCGTACACCACGTCCACCCCGCGCCCGCCGGTGATGCGCTTGACCTCGGGCTCGAAGTCCTGCTTGGTGTAGAGGATCACGTGGTCGGCGCCCGCTGCCTTCGCGAGCGCGGCCTTCTCCTCGGTGGACACGGTGCCGATCACGGTGGCGCCGCGCATCTTCGCCATCTGGCAGAGCAGCAGGCCCATGCCGCCCGCCGCCGCCTGCACCAGCGCGGTCTCGCCCTTCTTGAGCGGCCAGGTCGAGGTGACGAGGTAGTGGGCGGTGAGGCCTTGCAGCATGGCGGCCGCCCCGTCCTTGAACGAGAGCTGGGCGGGCAGCGCCACCAGCCGGTCGGTCGGCACCGCGAGGCTCTGGGCGTAGGAGCCGATCACCCCGGTCCACGCGACCCGGTCCCCGACCTTCACGTCGGACACGCCGGGGCCCACCGCGGTGACGGTGCCAGCGCCTTCCATGCCGGGGGTGAGCGGCAGCGGCGCCTTGTAGGCGCCGGTGCGGAAGTACACGTCGATGTAGTTGACGCCACAGGCCTCGAGCTTGACCTGGGCCTGGCCGGCGGCGGGCGCCGGGGCCGCGATGTCCTCCAGCTTCATGCTCTCCGGGCCGCCCGGAGCGTGGACGCGAATCGCCTTCATGTGTGGGTCCTCCTCAGACCTTGAGCAGGGTGCGGAGCTGGCCGACCACGTTCATCTTCGCCTCGATCATCCGACCGACCTCGTTCATCTCCTCGTCGAAGACCGCGAACACCGGGATCGCGCGGAACTGCCCGCGCTTGAGGTACTGGTCCATCACGTCGGGGCTGTCGTCGCGCAGAAACACGCGCATCTCCACGTCGGGCAGCCCGTCCACCAGCCGGGCCACCGAAGGGATCGTGCGGAGCGAGTCCGGGCACCAGTCCTCGGTGATCACCAGGATCTTGACCTTGCGCCCGAGGGCGCGCACCGCGTCGCGGTCCTCGGGACGGACCGGGGCCTCGGCGAGGAGCCGGGCGAACGCGTCGCGGTTGGTGTGCATCTGCGCCACGTACTCCGGAACCGTCAGGCCCTGGGCGAATCGCTCCGCGGTCACCATCAGCGCATCCGCGCGAGGTCGACGGTGAACTTCGCCACCGCCTGATCCTCCACGTCCCGCACCAGCAGCGTCACGGTGGATCGGGGATCGACCCCCGCGGCCGGGAACACGTAGAGGCACCGCGCGGTGTACTGCCCGTCGTCGCCGCGCAGCGCGGTGCGCTCGTTCTGCACGAAGGAGGCCTTGATCTCCTGCTGCCGGGCGACCAGGGTCGGCCCATAGTGGCGCGCGAAATCGACGCGCCCGCCCCGCAGCGTCGCCCAGAACACGAGCTTGCCCTCCTGGTCCTTCAGCGCCGACTCCACGTCGCGCGGCTTCAGCTGCCGGTCCTGGAACGCCGAGTTGCGGGCGGCCAGGGCCAGGCGATGGAACGGGGTCATCACGGTGACGAGCTGGCCCGCGCCCGCGTCGACCCGCCACTCCCCGCCCCAGTTCTCTTCGGTCACGCTGCGCCGTCCCACCCGCACGGCCTCGTCGCGATCGCGGGGCGTGAGGGTGAACAGCAGAGCGTCGAGAGGAGGAACCCACGTGAGCGACAGGGCGGCGGCCAGCGTCGCGCACCACCACCGGCATGAGCGAGCCCGCCTCATGTGCTGCGCATTGTAGCACAGCGGTTGCGGGTCTCCGGACGCGAGGGTATCGTGAGCGCATGCGCCGGCTCGGGATGCGAATGCTCGGGCTCGCCCTCGCGGTGGTCCTGGGCGGCTGCGCCTCCGCGTTCCCCCGCGAGGTGATGCGTACCGTCGCCACCGCGGTCACGGCCGCCGACCTGCGCCGCGACCCGGCCGTCTACACGGGCGCGCGGGTGATCGTGGGTGGGGAGATCCTGTCGACCCAGCCCAAGACCGGCCAGACCGAGATCGAGCTGCTGGCCCGCCGGCTCCGCGACGACGATTCCCCGGAGCAGAGCGACCGCTCCCCCGGGCGTCTCCTGCTCCGCTCGCCCGACTTCCTCGACCCCGCGGTCTACGCCCCGGGGCGGCGGATCACGGTCATCGGCACGGTCAGCGGCGAGGAGGAGCGCAAGGTGGGCGAGCTGCCGTATCGCTACCCGGTGATCACGGTCGAGCGGATCCGGCTCTGGGCGCAGGACGTGGGGCAGTACGGGTCGTACTACCCCTGGCCCGGCTGGCCCTACGGACCCTACTATGGCCCCTACTACGATCCATACTATTTCGGGCCGCGCAGCCGCCTGTCGCCGCACGGCTGGTGGTGGTGAGGTCCCGCGGCCCGGCGGCGGTTACTTCCCGACCATCACCGAGCTGAAGGTCGTCGGGTCGAGATACTTCGCGGCGACGCGCTGCGCCTCCGCGGCGGTGACGCGGGCGATGCGCTCCTTGTAGCGATCCGGGTAGTCGAGCCCGAGGCCGAGCTCCTCCACGCCCCCGAGGAACCGGGCCAGCTTGCCGGACGTATCGAGCCTCAGCGGGAAGCTGCCGATGAGGTAGGACTTGGCCAGGTCGAGCTCCGCGGCGGAGATCGGCTCCCGGCCCATGCGGGCCATCTCCTCCCGCACCAGGCGCACCGCCTCGCTGACCCCGTCGGTGCGGGTCTGCAGCGAGACCAGATACGAGGCGCCGTACCGGCCCGGCTGCACGGCCGCGAAGATCGAGTAGGCCAGGCCCTTCTCCTCGCGCACCCGGGTGTAGAGCCGGGACGCCGAGCCGCCTCCCAGCACGTAGGTCGCGACCGCGAGGGGGAAGTAGTCGGGATCGTCCTGGCGAATCGACGGCCGCCCGAGCAGCACGGTGGTCTGGCTCAGGTCGCGGCTGATCTGGCGACTGCTCGCCGCGACCGTCGCGGTCGGGCGCGGGATCGGGGGCAGCGCGGTGGCCGGCGCGGTCCACCCGGCGAGGCGCTGCAGCAGCGCCGGCCGGATCTCGGCGACCGTCACGTCGCCCACCACCACGATGTTCGCGCCGTCCGGCCGGTAGTGGAGCCGGTGGAAGGCCACCACCTGCTCGCGGGTCAGCTTGCCGACCGATTCGACGGTGCCGGCGGCGGGCTGGCCGTAGGGATGGCCCGGGAAGATCAGGGGGCCGAGCGTCCGGCCGGCCACCGTCTCCGGACTCTGCTCCGAGCGGCGCAGGGAGGCCTGGATGTCGGCGACCTTCCGTCCGAGCTCGTCGGGCGGGAACGCGGGCTGGAGCAGCACCTCGGCGAGCAGGTCGAGCCCCAGCGGCAGGTCCTTCTTGAGCACCGAGAGCGAGACGGTGGCGCCGTCTCGGCCGGCGTCGGCTTCCAGGCTGCCCCCCACGAACTCGATGGCCTGGTCGAGCTCGGGACCCGAGCGGCGCGCGGTGCCCCGGGTGAGCAGGTCCGCGGTGAGGTTCGCCAGCCCGAGCCCGTCCGCGGGATCCCGCGCCGCGCCCCCCGGCACCGACACGCGCACCACCACGATCGGGATCGCCGGCCGCTCGGCCACGAGCAGCACCGCCCCGTCGGGCAATACCTCCCGGTGGGCCAGCGGGCCCGCCGCCTGCACGGGCAGCGTGATCAGGACGAGCGCGAGCGCGGCCGCGATCCTCATGACCGGGCGTCCGGGCCTCCGCACGCGAGCGCTCATCGGGTGGCCGCGGCGGCCGCCGGGGCCGGGAGCAGGATCGAGACGTTCTTCCGGTCGACCGCGAAGTACTGCCGCGCCACCCGCTGCACGTCGGCGGGCGTGACCGCCCGGAGCTTCGGCAGGAAGTCGTCGAGCAGCCGCCACGAGCCCATCATCTCGTAGCGGCCGAGGACGGAGGCGCGCGAGAAGACCGAGTCCTGCTGCCAGACGAACGCGGCCTCGATCTGGTTGCGGGCCCGCTCGATCTCCTCGGCGGGGACCGGCTCCGTCTTGAGCAGCTCGACCTCGGCCAGCAGCGCCTGCTCCACCGCCTCCGGGGTCTGGCCCGGCAGCAGCGTGGCGTAGAACCAGAAGAGCGTCGGGTCGAGCGCGGAGTACGAGTAGTCGCCGCCCGCGGCCAGCACCATGCGCTTCTCGTAGACCAGCTTGCGGTAGAGCCGCGACGAGCGGCCCTCCGAGAGCACGGTCGAGAGCAGCTCGAGCGCGGGAGCGTCGGCGGAGCGGTAGTTGGGCACGTGCCACGCGATGTTGACCACCGGGAGCTGCGCGTCCGCCTTGCGGACGATCACCCGCCGCTCGTCGGTCTGGGGCGGCTCCAGCGCGGTCATCGGCGGCGGCGTCGCGCCGCGGGGGATCGGCCCGAAGTGCCGCCGCACGAGGGCGAGAGCGTCCGCGGCCTTGACGTCACCCGCGATCACCAGGATCGCGTTGTTCGGCTGGTAGTACCGGTCGTAGAAGGCGCGCAGCTCGGCCGGATTGATGCGCGCGATGTCGGACATCCATCCGATGATCGGCCAGCGGTACGGGTGCGCCAGGTAGGCCATCGAGCTCATCGCCTCGTAGACCACGCCCTCCGGATCGTCGTCGATACGCATCCGGCGCTCTTCCATGACCACCTTGCGCTCCGAGTCGATCTCGGCGGGATCGAGCAGGAGGTGGCGCATCCGGTCCGCCTCGATGCCGAGCACGAGGTCGAGCCGGTCCGCCGCGATGCTCACGTAGTAGCCGGTCATGTCCTTCGTGGTGAACGCGTTGTCGCGCCCGCCGTTGAGCTCGATGAGGCGGGAGATCTCCCCTCGCGCGCGGGTGGGCGTGCCCTTGAACATCATGTGCTCGAGGAAATGGGCCAGCCCGGTGGCGCCGGGCAGCTCGTTGCGCGAGCCCACCCGGTAGAAGACCTGCAGCGCGACGATGGGGTTCCGCGGATCCTCCTGGATCAGCACCCGGAGGCCGTTGTCGAGCGTGGCCTCGGTGACCGCGAGCCGCGCGGACCCGGGCGGCGCGGTCTGGGCCGCGGCGCCGCCGACGAGAGAAAGACCGAGCAGGAGCGTCCAGAGCGAGAGCGCGCGTGATCGCAGCATGACGCCATGGTAACACCCCGCGCGTTTCGCCCCCGGGCTACCGCTCGGCCAGCCGCCGCGCGCGCCGGAGCACCGCGCGCAGCATGGGGCGCGTGAGGCGGCCGGTGAAGGTGTTCTGCTGGCTCGGGTGAAACGTCCCGAGCAGGATGACGCCGTCTCCCGGCATGGGCGCCTCCGCGCCATGCCCGAACCGGGGCAGCGGCCGCGGCAGCCCGAGCCCGAGCTCCCGGCGCGTGCGGAGGTAGGCGTCCCACCCGATCTTGCCGAGCGCGACCACCACCCGCACCCGCGAGAGGAGCCCGAGCTCCTCGAGCAGGAACGGCCGGCAGCGCGCCATCTCCTCCGGGGTCGGCTTGTTGGCCGGCGGCGCGCACCGGGTGGTGGCCGTGATGTAGGCGCCGGCGAGCCGCAGCCCGTCGCCCGCGTGCGTCGAGGTCGGCTGGTTGGCGAAGCCCGCCTCGTGGAGCGCCCGGAAGAGCCAGTCGCCGCTCCGATCGCCGGTGAACATGCGCCCGGTGCGATTGCCTCCGTGGGCCGCCGGGGCGAGCCCCACCAGGAGCACGCGCGCCCTCGGGTCGCCGAAGCCGGGCAGCGGCCTCGCCCAGTACGCCTGGCCGCGATAGCGACGCGGAGGGCTCGCGGCCACCGCCTCGCGGTGGGCCACCAGCCGGGGACAGAGCCGGCAGTGGATGATCCGCTCGGCCAGCCGGGCGAGCGGCGGAGATGGGGAATCGGTCTTCACGGAAGCACGGCTCGGGTGGGACCGGATCTTAGCAACGAGGCCACGCGCATGACAAGGCGCGCCCGGGATCGATGCTGAGGATCGATGCTAAGCTCTGGGCCATGACCAGCCGCGTCCCCGCCCTCATCGTGCACGGCGGCGCGGGCGCCGATCCCGGAGGCCGCGACGAGCTGCGCGCGGGGATGCGCGACGCGGCGGGCGCGGGCTGGCGTGCGCTCGCCGAGGGCGGCCGCGCTCTCGACGCGGTCGAGGCCGCGCTCCGGAGCCTCGAGGACCACCCGCGGTTCAACGCCGGGCGCGGCTCCGTGCTCACCAGCGAGGGCACCGTCGAGACCGACGCCTCCATCATGGAGGGCGACCGGCTGCGGAACGGCGCGGTGGCCGCGGTCAGCGGGGTGGCCAACCCCATCACCCTGGCCCGGCGCATCCTCGAGGCCGGCCACCACAGCCTCTTCGTGGGGGCCGGCGCGGTGGCGCGCGCCCGCGCGCTCGGCGTGCCCCTGTGCGACCCCGCCCGGCTGATCACCGAGCATCAGCGGCGGCGCCTCGCGATGGTCCAGGCCGGTACCGTGGGCGCGGTGGCCCTCGACCGCTCCGGCACCATCGCGGCGGCCACGTCCACCGGCGGCACGTCCGGCAAGCTGCCCGGGCGCGTGGGCGACTCGGCGCTCATCGGCTGCGGCACCTACGCGGAGAGCACGCTCGGCGGCGTTTCCTGCACCGGCGACGGCGAGGCCATCATCCGGGTCGCGCTCGCGCGCCGCACGCTCGAGATCTTGAGAACGGTGGGTGATCCCGCCCACGCGGCCGAGGTCGCGCTCGGCGTGCTGGTGGAGGAGGGGCGCGGCCAAGGCGGGCTCATCGTGGTGGACTGGCGCGGCCGCATGGGCTGGGCCCGCTCGACCGTGCTCATGCCCGTCGCGCTCATGTCCCCGGGCCGGGCCGAGCCGGAGCTGCCGTTCTGAGCCCGACCCTCAGGACCGCGAGAGGGTGAAGGGCGCGGTCACCTCGGCCCCCGGCCCGGCGAGCCACTCCTTGACCGTGCGGTATCCGTAGCGCAGGGCGGCCCGGCTCGCCTCGAAGCCCATCGACGGGCCCACCAGCGGCGAAGGCCGGGGCTCGGGCTGGACCACCAGGATCTGCACCTCGGGATGCAGCAGCTTGATCTCGCGCAGCCCGACGTTGAAGAGGTTGAGGCTCGCGATGTGGGTCGTCTGCTCCATGATCGCGTAGAGGCCGCCCCGGCGGATCTCCGGCGCGTCGCCCCCGTTCAGGCACTGGGGCACCGCCGGGTTCAGCGCCACCAGCACCTTGGCCCCCGCGTCCACCGCGAGGTCGGCGTGACCGGTGTAGCCCACGTCGCCGTCGACGTAGTCGCGCCCGCGGATGCGATAGGGCTCGAAGAAGCCGGGAATCGCGGAGGACGCGGCGATCGCCTGCGAGATCGGCACGTCCATCAGGTCGCCGCTGCCGAAGACCACGCGCTCGGCCTGATCGAGCGCGATGGCCGCGATGAGCAGCGGGCGTGGGGTGCCCACGAAGTCGTTCGACAGCCCGCGGGCCAGCAGGGCCTCGCGCACGTAGGCCTCGAGCGGGGCCAGCGAGAAGAATCCGGGCGGCATGTCGCCGCCGCTCCGCGCGAGGAGGTCCGGCCACTCGAGCCGGAAGTCGGTCACCGCCCGCTTACCGATGGCCCACACGAACTGGGCCAGGTTGCGGGCCGCCCCCGAGAACGAGCCCTTGTGGTAGACCGAGCCACGCTGGAAGTTCAGCGGGTCGTCGCGCTCCTCGTCGAGGATCGCGTAGAGCTCGCCGGGGCGGATCCCGTTCGCCATGAGGGCGCCCACCACCGAGCCGGCGCTCGAGCCCACGTAGAGGTCGAACTCGTTGGCCCGGAAGCCCGGGAGCTCGTCGAGGGCGGCGAGCGCGCCGACCTCGTACATCCCGCCGATGACCCCGCCCCCGGCCAGCACCATGGCCCGCCGCTCGGGAGCCCGGCTCCACCCGAAGCGCTCGAGCCAGTCGCGGATCATGCGCCGGTGAACTTCGGAGCCCGCTTCTCGAGGAAGGCGCGGACCCCCTCGGCGTGGTCCTCGGTCGTGATGCTCTGCGCCTGGGCGTAGGCCTCGAAGCCGAGCGACGTGGCCAGGTCCACCGTCGCGGAGCGGTTGAGCAGCGCCTTGGCCAGGCCGATCGCGCCGGGCGGACCGGCCGCGATGCGCGCGGCGAGGGCCCGCGTGGTCCGCTCGAGCTCGGCCGCGGGCACCACCCGGTTCACGAGGCCGATGCGCAGCGCCTCCGCCGCGTCGATGATGTCCGCCGCGAACACCAGCTCCTTGGCCCGCGCCAGCCCCACCAGGCGCGGCAGGAGCCAGGTGCCCCCGCCGTCCGGCACGAGGCCGATCTTGGCGAAGACCTCCCCGAAGCGCGCCCGGTCGGAGGCGATGAGGACGTCGCAGCCGAGGGCGATGTTGCACCCCGCCCCCACCGCGAAGCCGTCCACCATCGCGATGGTCGGCTTCGGGAACTCGAAGAGCCGGATCACGAAGCGGTTGAGCGACTCCACCCGCGCGCGCCCCTCGGCCGCGGTGTGTCGCTTGGCCGCCATGGTCTTGACGTCGCCACCCGCCGAGAAGTGCCCGCCCGCCCCGGTCAGGATGACGACCCGGACGCCCGCGTCGGCCTCCAGCTCGTCGAGCGCGGCCAGGAGCTCGCGACGCATCACCAGGTCGAGGGCGTTGCGCGCCTCCGGTCGGTTCAGCGTGATCGTGGCCACTTGGTCGGTCCGGTCCACCAGGATCGTGCTGTAGCCCATCAGCGGCCTCCGGCCACCGGGTGCAATCGCCCCGGGAGCGTCAGTGCGCGGCCCGCCGGCCGCGCGGCCTCGTCGATCGTGATGCCGAATGCGGAGATCGAGCCGACCGAACAGCGTCCGACGATGCGCGCGGGAGAGCCGCCGAGCGTCTTCGTCATGCTGAAATGATATCATTCCGATCGATGAGCCTCGCCGCGATCATCGGCCTGCCCGTCCACGTCACCCGCGCCATCATCGGCATGGTGCATCTGCGCGCCCTGCCCGGCAGCCCACGCTGGGAGGGCGACATGGCCGCGGTGGTGCGGGCCTCCCTCGACGACGCGCTGGCCCTCGCGGACGGCGGCGTCGACGCCCTCGTGGTGGAGAACCACGGCGACGTGCCCTTCACCGCGGGTCGCGTGGACGCGGCCACGGTGGCCGGAATGGCGGTGGCCACCGGCGAGATCCGGCGTCGCGTGTCGCTGCCGATCGGGGTCAACGTGCTGAAGAACGACGTGCGGTCCGCGCTGGCCGTCGCGGCCGCCACCGGGGCCCGGTTCGTGCGCGTCAACGTGCACGTGGGCGCGGTCGCGGCCGACCAGGGCATCATCCAGTCCGAGGCGCACGACTCGCTCCGCTACCGGCGCCTGCTCGGCCTCGGGATCTCGATCCTCGCCGACGTGCAGGCCAAGCACGGAATGCCGCTGGCCCCGGTGCCGATCGAGCAGGAGGCGCGCGACTGCTACGCGCGCGGGCTGGCCGACGCCCTGGTGGTCTCCGGCGTGGCCACCGGCGAGCCCACGCCGATGAGCGACCTCAAGCGCGTGCGCGGCGCCGTGCCCGAGGCTCCCCTGCTCGTCGGCAGCGGGGCCTCGCCGGAGACGGTGGCGGAGCTCCTGTCCGTGGCCGACGGCGTCATCGTCGGCACCTCGCTCAAGCGCGACGGCCGCCTCGCCAATCCGGTCGACGTCGAGCGCGTTCGCCGCCTCGTCGCCGCGGCCCGGGGCGCCCGCGGGTGATTCGCCGGCCTCCTCCCTCTCCCCCACCGAGGGAGAGGGCCGGGGTGAGGGAGCCGCGCGCGCGCCCCGCGCTGGCCCCGCTGGTGCTCGCCGCCCTCCTCGCCGGCTGCGCCCTCGTCACGCCCCGGCCCGCGCCCGACCCCGCGCGCCTCCGCATCGCCGATCTCCTGCTCGTGGGGTTCACCGGCACCCAGGTCGCCGGCAACGAGGAGGTCCGCCGACTGGTCTGCGACGTCAAGGTGGGCGGCCTGCTGCTGTTCGAGCGCTACACCTCGGGACAGCCGCGCAACATGGTGAGCCCGGAGCAGGTCTCCGCCCTGACGCGCGACCTGCAGGCGCTCGCCGCGCGCTGCGCCGGCCGTCCGCTGTTCATCGCGGTGGATGCGGAGGGCGGCCGGGTCATGCGCCTCTCGCCGCGCCTGGGCTACCCGCCGACCCTGCCCGCGCGCGAGCTGGGCGAGCGCGACGATCCGGCCTTCACCGAGGCCGAGGCGCGCCGCATGGGTCTCATGCTGCGGGAGGCCGGGATCAACTGGAACCTGGCTCCGGTGGTGGACGTCGCGGTCAACCCCGCCAACCCGGCGGTCGTCGCGCTGGGGCGGACCTACTCGGCGGATCCCGCGCGGGTGAGCGCGCACGCGCGGGCCTTCGTCCAGGGCATGCACGAGGCCGGCGTGCTCACCGCGCTCAAGCACTTCCCCGGGCACGGCTCGAGCCGGAGCGACTCGCACCAGGGCTTCACCGACGTGAGCGATACCGCCCAGCTCTCGGTGGAGCTCCGCCCCTACCGCGCGCTGATCGCGGCCGGGATGGCGGACAGTGTGATGACCGCGCACGTGTTCAACCGCGGGCTCGATCCGTGGGACCCCGCCACGCTCTCGCGCTTCACGGTGCGCCGCGTCCTGCGCGGATGGCTCCACTACGATGGGGTCGCGGTGTCCGACGACCTGCTGATGGGCGCCATCGCCCAGCACTACGGGCTCGAGGACGCGGCGGTGCTCGCGCTCGGCGCGGGCGTCGACGTGCTGCTGATCTCCCAGAACACCGGCCGCGTCGACGACCGCGCCGCCGACCGTGTGGTCGCCGCGATCGCCCGCGCCATCGCGGAGGGCAAGCTCGGCGAGCGCGCGGTCACCGCCGCGGTCCACCGCGTCGACCTCCTCCGCGCCCGTTTGAGATAGGGGTCAGCGGGCGCGGAGGGACTGGAGGAAGCGTTCGACGTCGGCGCGATGCGGGAGCGCGTCCTGGGCCCCGCGACGGGTGCAGGTCAGCGCGGCGGCGGCGCTGGCCAGCGGGATCACCTGCTCGAGGCTGCCACGGGCCGCGAGGCCCACCGCGAGCGCCCCGTTGAAGGCGTCGCCGGCCCCGGTGGTGTCGATGACCTCGACCGGGAACGCCTCGAAGTGCACCACGGTCGTGCCGTCGCAGACCAGCGCGCCCTCCTCCCCGAGGGTGATGATCACGGTGCCCACGCCCCGCTGGCACAGGCGCGCGGCCGCCCGCCGTCCCGAGTCGAGATCGGTCACCTCGATGCCGGTGAGCGCCGCCACCTCTCCCGCGTTCGGGGTGAGATAGGTCACCAGCCCCAGCAGGTCGTCGGACAGCTCCTGCACCGGCGCCGGATTGAGCACGGTCGGCACGCCCTGCCGCCGCGCGGTCTCGAGTGCCCAGCGAACGACCGCGACCGGGACCTCGAGCTGGGTCACCAGGACCTGCGCCCACGCGACCGAGTCCTCCGCCCCGCGCGCCATCTCGACCGTGAGGCGGTGGTTGGCCCCGGGCGCGACCCCGATCTGGTTGTGCCCTTCCCGGTCCACGAAGATGAGCGCGGTCCCGGTGGCCACCCCCGGAGCCGTCACCAGCCCCTCGATCCCGATGCCCTCCTCGGCGAGCCCGCGCCGCATCGCCGAGCCCGACTCGTCGTCGCCCAGGCAGCCGATCAGGCGTACGTCGGCGCCGAGCCGCCGGGCGGCCACCGCCTGGTTGGCGCCCTTGCCGCCGCGGTTGACCAGCAGCGTGCCCGAGGAGACCGTCTCCCCCACGCGCGGCAGCCGGGGCAGCG
>DATJIR010000071.1:0-4853 GCA_035493135.1 Verrucomicrobiia bacterium | reverse complement strand
AGGACCGCCCCGGCTCACTCCACCTTGGCCCACAGCGGGTCCCCGGTGTCGGGGAGGCGCCCAAGCTACATCCCTCACACATCGCACGTCGGCCACTCGTTCGACCACACGTCGTAGCACTTCCGATGGAGCCGGATCGTTCCCCCGCCGGGGAGGTCGCACTCGACTTCCACATCGTCGGCCGCGATAGGCTGTTCGCACGCCATGCAGACCACACCCGTTCCAAAGCCGAACCACGTCACGCGGCAGTTCTCCTTCGGGAGGCCGCCAGCGAGGATCTTCTCCCGAATCCAGTGCGGCAGATCATCGGACTGGCTCATGCCATGTTCTCCATTGCGTACCACAACCAGCACGAGGCCATCCCCGTCGGCCGCCGCCGTCCAGCACCCCGACGACACTCGTGCACGATGGCGTCGAGGACGGCGATCACTGGATCTCTTCCCGCTGGATGCGGCGGCGGAGCGCCTCAATCTCGTCATCCCGCACGATGAGCAAGGCCAGTGCCGCCTCGGCTCGACCTTCCCAGCTCATCTCTCCCACGGCCTTACGCCAGAGATCGAGCGCTCGGAGCAGTGTCTCCTGCTCGCGCACCGTCATCGCGTCACTCTCCTGATAACTCTGCTGAGTCCGATCGCATCGCGCGTCATTGTCCTCTGGGAGCAGCTTCCCCCGCGGCTTCGCGGGGTCGGGGAGCGGTGGGCTTTCTCCCGCGACTCACTCGATTACCTGATCCGCCCGCTGCAGCAGCGACCGCGGGATCGTCAGGCCGAGGGCCTTGGCGGTCTTGAGGTTGATAACCAGTTCGAACGTGGTGGCCTGCTCGACGGGAAGATCTCCGGCGGTCGCGCCTCTGAGGATCTTCTCCACGAGGTAGGCACCACGGCGGCACATCTCTGTGAGGCTGGGACCATAGGACATGAGGCGCGCAAGGGGCGTACCGCACTCGCGGCAGCACTTGTGGCTGGTGGGGATTCTCCTGCTGGCACCGAGGGCACTCCATCGCAAGGCCTCCCCAGCGAGCCGGGTGGGGAACGGTCGGACATGTGGCGTGAGCTTAGTCTGGGGGGCGGGAGGGGGTCAAGGATGGTCAGGAACGGCCGAATCCGGACGTCACGCTCGCACCCATGCTCTTGACCATGGTGCACACTTCAACGTCCCTTTTACCGACGCGCTGCAAGATTTCCGAGTCGAATCGGGCCGGGGCATTGAGGAGGACAGTCGGCAGGCTGGCCCAAGGGCGAGCTCCCAGAGAGGATAGGATTCCTGGCGACCTCGATCGGTCCCGCTACGGATTGCCCTGGAATGTGCCCGCGAGCACCCAGACCCCGCGTCCCACGCGAGCCAACAAGGTAAACAGAACCACCGAGGGGCTTTACGCCGCGCTCCGAATTGTGGCGTCCCGCGGCTCACGAGGGCGAGAAGCGGATGGGGCCGATGAGCGACTCCGCGCGCGAGTGCGTATCGTTGGAGTCGATGGACAGCGTGACCGCGCCCGGATCGGGGGGCTCCTCGCCGAAGATGGCGCGGTAGTCCGCGCGGACGTCGCGGCGCTCCTCGAGCCAGCGTCCGAGCTCGGCGGGTCCGGAGCGCAGGATGATGTAGGTGACGGTCCCCGTCTTCTCGCTCCGGAACGTGCTGCCGGCCGGCGCCGTGGTGTCCCACGCGTAGCCGATGATGCGCGAGCGCAGCAGCGCGGGCGGGCGGGGCCAGGTCACGTAGACTTGCGCGGCCTGGTCCGAGGTCTCGCGCCGTCGGGCGTCGCCGCCCGTGGGCATCGCCAGAACCTTCCAGCGCCAACGCAAGATTGGGGTGCGCGCCAGCGACACGCTCCCGCGCAGGTCGCGGGTGATGGTGGCGCGGTCGTTCCGGCTCTCGAGGTGCAGCACGCGCTGGCCGTCCTCGACCACGATGCTGAGGGCGAACGCCGAGGTCTTGCCCCAGGTCTGACCTTCCCATCCCGGCGGGACGCCCACCTGGCCCAGCGTGCCGCCTCGCCAGTCCTCCACCACGACGTCCGCGCTCGTGGGCGAGGCCGCTGGCTGGGCGCCCGGCCAGCTCCCGGCCCCCATGAGCGCGCATAGCATGCCCGCGGTCGCGAGCGTGGACACCACCAGCCCATCCCGCATCGATCTCCCTCCCCGGCTCCTGTCACAGCAAGCGGTGTGCCGCGGAGCCGCTCTTCCTCAGACGGTAGCGCTGACCTGGAATTCTTTACCTCGGGATGGCCCGCGCGCAGGTGTGCCCACGAGATTGCCACCGTCAGACCCCCGATGGCGTCCGGCACGTGGCTTGCTCTCCCTCCGACGCGGGAGAGAGCCCGACGATGGACCATCGACGACTCGACGACGAGCGCGCCCCGGAGGACTACGCCGGGGACCAGCCGCAGGGCCCGGGCCCGGACGACGACGACCGCCTCAAGCGGGCGCCGGGGCCGGCCCGTCGCGGCGGCGCCCGCCGCGGCTACTTCCGGTGGCCGCTCGAGAGCGCCGCCGCCACGCCGAGGCTGATGTAGAGCCCGCCGGTGATCCAGCGCTCGCCGGCCAGGAAGCGGGGCTGGCCGCGCAGCCACCGGGCCGCGGAGCCGGCGGACAGGGCGTAGAGCGAATCGGTGACCGCGCCGAGCAGCACGAACACCACGCCGAGCGCGATGATCTGCTCGCCGACGTGACCGCGGCCCTCGGAGACGAACTGGGGCAGGAACGCGAGGAAGAAGAGCCCCGTCTTCGGGTTGAGCACGTTGACGATGACCCCGTCGAGGAACGCGCGGCGCAGCGCCTTGGACCTCCCCGCCTCCGGCGCGACGATGCTCGAGCGATCGCGCAGCCGGCGCACGCCGATGAAGATCAGGTAGGCCGCCCCGAGGTACTTCACCGCGCTGAACGCGGTGGCGGAGGCGGCGAGCAGCGCGGAGAGCCCGGCCGCCGCCGCGAAGATGTGCGCCAGTGCCCACGTGCACGCCCAGCACCGAGACCAGCCCGGCCCGCTTCCCCTGGTCGATCGACCGCGTCACGATGTACAGGACGGCCGGACCCGGCGTCAGCAGCAGCACAAGGGCGGCGACCGCGAACAATCCCAGGCTCGACCACTCCGGCAGGACCATCACTGGCACCTCTGGCACTCGCTCTTCTGGCCGCTCAGCAGCAGCCGCCGCGGATCGGCCCGCCCGCGGGCAGCGCCCGGTCGGGCTCCCAGCCCCACGACCGCGGGCCCCAGTCCGGCGTGAACACGCGCCCCTTCTTGACGGTGACGAACGGGACCACCGCGCGGTCCACCCGCAGCCCGGCGCCCAGGACATCATAGACCATCCAGTCGCCGGGCCGGACGTCGAGCACCGAGATGTCGGCCTGCCGCCCGACCTCCAGGCGGCCAAGACGTTCGGCGAGGCCGGCCGCCTTCGCCGGGTTCGCGGTGCACATCGTCACCACCTGCGGCAGCGTGAAGCCGAGGCCGAGGAAGCGCGTCATCATCTCGGTCATGCTGTGCACGGTCATGATGCGGCCCGGCACGGTGAGGTCGGTGCTGATACAGTGCGGGAGCACGCCCTGCTCGATCACCCGGCGGCCCACGTCGAAGCTGAAGTTCATGCGCCCGTGCGCGGTGTCGAACCATACGCCCCGGTCGGCCGCCTCGCGCACCTCCGGCACCAGCTTGCCGTTGCCGTCGAGCACGCCGCCCGGGTTGGCGGTGAAGTAGTGGGTCAGGATGTCCCCCGGCTCGAGCAGCGGCAGCAGCGAGTGGATGACCCTGGGGTCGTAGCGCTTCTCGGTGTCGCCGATGTGCACCATCAGCTTCACCCCGCTCTCCTTGGCCGCCCGCTTGGCCAGGCGCGGCATCTCCATGCCCATGATCTCGAGCGCGGGCGAGACCATGCGCGCCTTGATGCCGCGGATCAGCCCCCGGTGCTGGTCCACCACCCGGAGCGTGTCGTCGAGGTTGACGCTCGACTCCGCGATGATGTCGGGCAGCGTCGCGAGCCCGGTCGAGCAGATGTGCAGGAACGGGATCACCTCGGTGTGGCAGTGGGGCAGGATGTGCCGCGGGAAGCCGCCGAAGGTGGCCGACCCCGCGCTGCCCGCGTCCACGATGGTGGTGACGCCCGCGTAGACGCCGCCCAGGTCGGGGTTCACTCCGGTGCGGTTGAAGCCCTCGAACACGTGCGCGTGCAGGTCGATCAGGCCGGGCGTGACCGTCTTGCCCCGCACGTCGATGGTGCGCGCGGCTTCCGTCTCCGCGATCTGCGGCGCGATGCGCGCGATCGCGCCCTTCTCCACCGCCACGTCCATCGCCCCGTCGAGCTTGGAGGAAGGATCCAGCACGGTGCCGCCCTTGAGCAGGAGATCGTACATGGGAAGTCTCCGATCGATCAGCGGGTGAAGTGGTCCCAGAGGCGCCCGCCGGCGGCCACCGAGAGCGGGACGTCGTCCGGGAGGAGATAGCCCTCCCGGGCCAGCGCGCGCGCCGCCTCGCGGACCTGTTCGAGATAGGCCTCGCGCGAGGCGTAGCGCTCCGCGATGGACGGCCGCGGGTCGCCGGAGGCCTCGCGCTCGGCGCGGGTGCGGGCGAGCGGGATGGTCGCCCCCGCGAAGACCAGGAGCTGCTCGGCGCCGCCTATGTCGGGATGCCGCAGGTTCCAGCCGGTGTGCGCGGCGAGCGGCACCGCCAGCTCGGGCAGGACGATGCCGCCGACCTCGTTGCCGTCGGCGTCCACCGCGGCGACGAGCGAGCCGAAGGCGCGGCCCGGGGTGGGCGGCAGCGTCGTCCAGTCGAGGCGCCGCGGCCGCGGGTTGTGGCGCGGGTAGCGCGCGGCCGGCATGCGCCCGAAGGCGGCGGCGAGGCGATCGGGCGGCACCGCG
>DATJIR010000070.1:0-21806 GCA_035493135.1 Verrucomicrobiia bacterium | reverse complement strand
GGCGAGTCGGCCGGCGCGACCGGAGCCTCGAGGAATACCGCCGGAGTGTCGGGTGTCGGCGCCGGGTCGGCCCCCTCGTCGGGCGGGGTCAGGATTTGCGGGCCGCGGCCACGAGGGCGGCGAAGAGACGCCGCGCCGGCTCCGAGTGGCCCACCAGCTCCTCCGGATGCCACTGCACCCCGAGCACGAAGCGCCCGGTGTCGCCGAGCTCGGCGCCCTCGACGATCTGATCGGGCGCCCACGCCACCGCGGTCAGGCCCCGGCCCAGGCGCTTGATCGCCTGGTGGTGCATGCTGTTGACCTCGAGCTCGTCGGTGCCGAGCGTCTCGGCGAGCCGGCTGCCCGGCGTCAGCTTCACCTTGTGGGTGGGCTGGTCGCGCGGCTCCTTCTGGCTGTGCGGGATCTGGGTGCCCGGATCGGTGCCCACGTCCTGGTGCAGGCTGCCTCCGAGCGCCACGTTCAGCACCTGGAGGCCGCGGCACACCGCGAGGACGGGAAGGCCGCGCTCGAGCGCCAGGTCCAGGACCGCGGTCTCGAGGCTGTCGCGCGAGGGGGCAACGTCGTAGAGCGTGGCGTTCGGCGCCTCGTCGAAGCGCGCCGGATCGATGTCCCCGCCGCCGGTCAGGAGGAGGCCGCCGAGCTCGGCGGCGAGCTGCCGCATCGACGCGGGCGAGAGCTGGGGCGGCAGCGCCACCGGCACGCCGCCGGCCTGCTGCACCGCGTGCAGGTAGGTCGAGTTCACGTACGCGCGCTCGGGGTGGGTGCCCACCGTGATGGACGTGCTGACGCCGATCAGGGGCGCGCGACGACTCATGCGGCCATGCTACCATACCGGCCATGACACTCGACTCCGCGCAGTACCAGCGCAGCGCTGCGCCGGCGGGCTCGGGCCCGATGACGCAGGTGATGGGGCGGCAGTGGATGGTGGCGGCGGGGCATCCGCTCGCGGCGCAGGCGGCCGCGCGCGTGCTGGCCGCGGGCGGCAACGCCATCGACGCGGGAGTGGCCGCCGGTTTCATGCTCGGGGTCGTCCACCCGGACATGGTGAGCTTCGCGGGGGTCGCGCCGATCCTGGTCCACCTGGCCTCGACCGGCGAGACTCACGAAGTCTCGGGGGTCGGGCCGTACCCGCGCCGCGCGAGCGCCGAGTACTTCCGCACCCAGCACGGCGGCGACATCCCGATCGGTCTGCTGCGGACCGTCGTGCCGTCCGCGCCCGACT
Organism: Verrucomicrobiia bacterium; assembly: GCA_035493135.1. GTDB lineage: Bacteria > Methylomirabilota > Methylomirabilia > Rokubacteriales > CSP1-6 > CAMLFJ01. The sequence continues at coordinate 20,584 of DATJIR010000070.1, read as the reverse complement.
CGTGGTGCGTGGCACTGGAGCGCTGGGGCACGCTCACGTTCGCGGACGCGGTCTCCGCCGCGCTCGAGTGTGCGGAGCACGGCTTTCCGACCTCGGCGTTCTCGGCCTCGATCATGGCCAGCAACGCGGAGCGCTACCGGCGCTTCCCGACCTCGGCCGCGATCTTCCTGCCCGGCGGCAAGCCGCACGCGGCCGGCCAGCTCTTCGTGCAGTCCGAGCTGGCCGCCACGATCAAGGAGATGGTCGCGGCCGAGCTGCGCGCCCGGAGCCGCGGCCGCGCGGGGGCGATCCGCGCCGCCCGTGACGCGTTCTACAAGGGCGACATCGCGGGGCGCATCGCGGACTACCACGCGCGCGAGGGCGGCCTCCTCACCCGGGAGGACCTGGCCGAGTTCCAGGCCGAGGTCGGGCCTGCGCTCAAGACCACCTTCCACGACTACGAGGTGGCGTCGTGCGGGTTCTGGTGCCAGGGGCCGGTCTTCCTCCAGATGCTGAACCTGATCGAGACCTACGACTGGCCCGCGCTCGGCCACAACAGCCCGCGCGGCCTGCACCTCATGGTGGAGGCGATGAAGCTCGCCTTCGCCGACCGCGAGGCGTACTACGGCGATCCCCGATTCGTGAAGGTGCCGGCGGAGGCGCTGCTGTCGAAGGGCTACGCCGAGCTCCGCCGCGGGCTGATCCGGGAGGACTGCGCGTGGCCCGAGATGCCGCCCCCGGGCGATCCGGAGGGCAAGGCCGCGGTCCGCAACGGCCACGGCGCGGTGTCGAAGACCGGCGCGCCCTCGCACGCGGGCACGCTCGACACCTCGTACGTCTCGGTGATCGACACGGAGGGCAACGCGTTCTCGGCCACCCCCAGCGACCCGGGCGGGGTCGACTCCCCGGTCATTCCCAGCGTGGGCTGCGTGGTCTCGCCGCGGGGCTCCCAGGGCTGGCTCGTGCCCGGTCATCCGAGCGAGGTGGCGGGCGGCAAGCGGCCGCGCCTCACCCCGGCGCCCTCGCTGGTCCTGCGCGACGGGCGCGCCTTCATGGCCTTCGGCACCCCCGGCGGCGACGTCCAGCAGCAGGCCATGCTCCAGGTCCTGCTGAACATGACCGCCCACGGCATGGCCCCGCAGCAGGCGGTGGAGGCGCCGCGGGTGGCCACGCGCTCCTTCCCCGATTCCTTCTGGCCGCACGCCAACTCCCCCGGGCGGCTCGACGTCGAGGCCCGCATCGCGCGCGAGACGCGCGCGGCCCTGGCCGCCCTCGGACACGTCATCGCCGACTGGCCCGACTACGACTGGCGGGCCGGCGCGGTCTGCGCCTCGGTGGTCGGCAAGGACGGGGTGCGGCTCGGTGCAGCCGACCCGCGGCGCGGCGCCCACGCGATCGGGTGGTAGCGGCGCGCCTCCGCGCCTGGTGCGAGCCCGGCATCTCGCGCTCGTAGGCCTGCTGGGGCTCGGCGTCCTGTCGGGCCTGCCTTCCGGCCCGACCCGCTCGCTCGCGGCCGAGCCCGCGCTGCCGCTGCCTCCGCAGGTTCCGGCCAAGGAGCGCCATCGCCTCGAGGAGATCGTCAAGCGCGCCTTCGCCTCGACCCAGATGACCTTCGAGGCGTATCCGGTCCGTCCGGAGATCTTCGAGTACCTCCTGGATCACCCCGAGTTCGCGAGCCACGTTACCCGGGCCCTCCGGGCCGCCCGGTACCGGATCTGGCGCGAGGGCGACGCGCTCGGGCTCGACGACGGCTGGGGCGTCCGCGGCACCTTCGCGCTCGTGTACGCGGAGCCGGGTCTCCGCCTCATGCACGCGCAGGGGGCCTACCAGTCGGCGCTGCCCGACATCAAGGGCCGGGCGGTGGTGGCGCTCGCTTACAGGTTCGAGCCCGCCGGAGCGGGTCGACAGCAGGTGTCCACCACGCTCACCTCGTTCGTGCAGATCGACAGCGCGGTGGTGCGCACGATCGGCCGGATGGGTGGGCCCCTGGTGCAGAAGAAGGCCGATCGCGAGGCACGCCAGCTCCTGAAGGTCTTCGCGCGCGTGAGCCGGGCCATCGAGGACAACCCGGCCGACGTCTATGCGCGCCTGCGCGAGCGCCCCGACGTACCGCGCGCCGAGCTGGAGGAGTTCCGCAAGCTCCTGCGCGTGCCGTGAGGGAGCCGGACGACGCGGGCCTCTTCGCGCTGATCGCGGCCGACGGCCGGCCGCTCTTGCAGTGCACCGCGCTCGCCCTGCTCTTCTCGGGGTGCTTCGCGCTGTTCCTGTCGATCCGGCGCGAGTTCCTGCCCCACGACGTGGCGTTCCTCGGCATGACGTCGGATCAGCTCTGCGCGGTCGGGAACTGTCGCGTGGTGGCCTTCATGTTCCACGATCGCGTGGCCTTCGGCGGAGTGCTGATCGCGATCGCGGTGCTCTACCTGTGGCTGTCCACCGTGCCGCTCGCGGCGGGGGCGGCCTGGGCGTGGTGGACCATCCTGGTGAGCGGCGGCGTGGGGTTCCTGAGCTTCCTCTCCTATCTCGGCTACGGATACCTGGACCGCTGGCACGGGATCGGCTCCGCCTTCCTGGCCCCGCTGTTCGCGGCCGGGGTGATACGCTCGCGCGCCCTCGTGCGGGGCCGCCCGGTCGGCTCCGCCGGTCTGGTCTTCCGGGCCGCGGACCGTCGCGGGCGCGTCGGGCGGGCCGCGCTCGTGGCCACCGGCCTCGGGATGCTGCTCGCGGGTGCGACGATCCTGGTCGTCGGCATGACCCGGGTGTTCGTGCCCCAGGACCTCGCCTTCATGGGCCTGACCGTCGCCGATCTGCGATCGGTCAACCCCCGCCTCGTCCCGCTCATCGCGCACGATCGCGCCGGCTTCGGCGGCGGGCTCTTCTGCTGCGGCAGCATCGTCACCGCGTGCGCCCTCTTCGCGCGGCCGTCGCGGAGCCTGCGGCAGGCGCTGGCCCTGGCGGGCCTCGCCGGCTTCGGGGCCGCGATCGGGGTGCACGTCGTGGTGGGCTACACCGACGCGCTGCATCTGGCCCCGGCGGTGGCGGGGGCGGCCCTGTTCGTGGTAGGTCTCGTGCTCGTGAAGGAACGCCGACCACGGGAGGAGACGCGATGGCATCGCTGAACGGACGGACGGGGCTGATCACCGGCGCGGCGCGCGGCATCGGCGCGGCCTGCGCGCGGCGCCTGGCGGCGGACGGGGCCCGGCTCGTGCTGGTGGACGTCGACGGACCGGGGGTGGAGAAGCTCGCGGCGGAGCTCGGGCAGGTGGCGGTGCGGGCCGACGTCACGAAGCCGGACGACATCGCGCGGATGGCGGACGAGCCCTACCGGCGGTGGGGCCGCCTCGACGTGCTGTTCAACAACGCCGGGGTCATCCGGGTGCAGCCGATGCTCGAGGTGACCGAGGTGGAGTGGGACCGCGTGATGGACGTGAACCTGCGCGCGGTGTTCTTCGTGCTCCAGGCGGTGGCGCGGCGGATGCTGCAGCAGGACCTCATCGCGGGGTCCGAGCTGCGCGGCAAGCTGATCCAGACCGCGTCCATCGCGGCGTACCGCGGCGGCAATCACCTGATGACGCCCTACTCGGCCTCCAAGGCGGGGGTGGTGAGCATCACCCGCTCCGCCGCGCAGGCGCTGGCCGGTGAGCGCATCACGTCCAACTGTGTCTGCCCCGGCGCGGTGGAGACGCCGATGTGGGAGCAGATCGACCGGGAGTGGGGCGGCCTCGAGGGGTTGGGCCAGGGCGAGACGTGGAAGCGCCGGATCCGCGGCATCCCGCTCGGACGACCGGAGCGTCCGGAGGACGTGGCCAGCGTGGTGGCGTTCCTCGCCGGCCCCGACTCCGACTACATGACCGGGCAGGCGCTCAACGTGGACGGTGGTCTCGTGATGGGGAGCTGAGAACGGGACCCCCGCAGATCTCCATCGAGATCTTCACCGACCGGGCCGCCGCGCTCGACTGGCTCGCGGAGCGCCCGCGAGCGGTCACCGCGCCGACAGCTCGTTGACCGGCTGGAAGAAGGCCGCCGCCCCGTAGAGGATCTGGCCGACCACGCAGAACCACGCCCAGCGGTCGGGATCGGCGGGAGAGCACCGGCGGGGCGGGGCGTCGGCCGCGCCGGCCGCCGCGGGTCGCGAGGCGGTCGCGCAGCCGCCCATCAGGGTCAGGACGATCAGCAGGGCCGCGAGCCGTCGCACCCCCGCGCCCGGGGCCTACGCGGTCGGGGCGCGATCGCCGTCGCCGCGGGACAGGGCGGCCGCGCTCGAGGGCACGTCCAGCTCCCGGTTGGCGAGGTCCACCGTGACCCGCAGCGCGCGAAGGCCCTGGGCGCCCTGCAGCTCGTCCAGCTCCAGCTCCTCGACGTCGCGGGTGAGGTAGCCCAGCCGCTGGAGGTACTCGATGTACTCCCGCCACTCCGCGGCCTCGGTGGCGTGCGAGTAGACGAGGGCGATCTTGCCGGGCTGGGTCAGCCGCTCGGTGGTGCCGCGGATGATCGCCTTGTCGATCCGCTTCTTGATGATCTCGTAGCGCACGTTGTAGGCACCGTCCACGTCGAAGCGCTTCTCGTCGAAGCGGAAGCGGATCGAGAGCGGCGCGTGCTGGATCAGGATCAGGTTCGTGACATCGAGCGTCACCGGCAGCCGGGTCTTCAGCCGCTCCACCCGCAGGGCCACCCCGCACGCCACCATGAGCTGCCAGAGGCGCAGGTTCTTGAGATAGAGGGGGTCGAACCCGTTGTCCTCGCGGAGGGCGCCGCCCAGGTAGATCGTGTAATCCACCCCGTCGGTCTTCTGCTTCTCGAAGTAGTGGGGGAACATGCCCTGGGCGGCCTGCTCCTCCATGTCGATGTAGGAGGAGACCGCCTCGTTGATCATGGTCACGCTCTCGTCGAACTCCTTGCGTCGCGCGTAGACCAGGCCGATGCCCGGGTCCACCGCCTGACGGTAGGCGTCGACGCGCTCCCGCACCGACGACCCGAAGGTCTGCAGGTGATCGAAGAGCGGCTCGACGTCGCCCTTGAGGAAGCTCATCACCCCGAGCTCGTCGCCCGACCGCAGGGTGACCTCGATCTCGGCCACGTGCCCGTCGATGCGGTGGGTGAGCTGGTCGAGGATCGGCAGGGCCCGGACCTCGTGGGCGGCGCGCAGCACCTCGCGGGCGAGGCCGAGCTGGGTGAGCAGGTCGGCCTGGATGGCCCACGCGCGATGGGTGGAGGAGCCGCGGATGTCCGACACCGCGTAGAGCGGGTGGACGTCGCGAAAGACGATCGGCTCCATCTCCGCCGCGCCCCGCTCGGCCTCGCCGCGATCCATGGTGGCCATGACCGCCTTGCGGAAGCGCCACTCCACGACCGGGTGAATCGCGGTGAACTGCTCCTTGATGAAGCTCTCCACCCGCGAGTGCAGCTCGTCCATGCTCCGCTTGACCGCCACCGAGAACAGCGGCAGCACCTCCCGCAGCCGCGGCTCCATCAGGGCGTTGATGTCACCGGGCTTCGGCGAGGTGAGGCTCAGGGTTCCGATCAGCTGCTGCTGGTAGTGCAGCGGCGCCACCGCCACGCTGCGCATGCCCTTGCGGAGGATCATCTCGTCCGCGGGGGTCTTGGTCACGTGCGCGGCCACGTCCTCGACGAAGACCGGCTCGCCGGCCAGGGTCGCCCGCTCGTAGACCGAGCCCTTGAAGTCGGCCACCTTGGCCCGGACCGACCCCGCGAAGATGCAGCCGTGGCCGTGCTCGAGCTGGTGTCCGGAGTTGAGCACCAGGATGCGGTCGCCCTCGAGGGCGGCCAGCCCCAGGTGGAGATCCGGGCGGCGGAACAGGGTCCGCAGCTTGGCCTGCAGCTTCACGAACCGCGCGTTCGCGACGATGGACTCCTTGTCGATCAGATCCCGCTTGATCGACGAGAGCACCTCCTGGTCGGTCACGTCGGCCGCCTTCACCACCGTGAAGCCGGAGAACCGGATGCTGCCCGGGGGGATCAGCGCGGTGAGCCGGTCGAGATCGACGGCCTGCGCGGTGAGCCGCGCCCGCAGCTCATCGGACAGCGGCGGCAGCGGGCGCAACAGCTCCACGTCCACGAAGCGCCCCTCGAACTGGACCTTGAAGTGCCGGTCCAGCCCGTTGGTGGGGTCGGCCAGGGTGAGGATCAGCGGGTAGTCCACCGGGAAGTGGATGCCATAGAGACGCTCGAGCGCCAGCGCGTAGGCGTTGATCAGCCGGAAGTCCTTGAGTGCCCGCATGTCGAGGTTCAGGCTGCCGTAGAGCACCCCGTCCGGGCCCATGATGGTGTCCATCGCCCGGGTCCCGTACACGCTGCGAAGGGTGAACGGGATGAGCGCGCCCATGTACGCCTGCTCCCAGAACACCGACGGGAACACCGCGCTCATCAGGGCGTCGACGAGGCCGCTGTGGTGATCGAGCAGGGTGATGTCGTCGATCGGCCGCGTCAGCTCGGGTGCGTCCTGGAGGCGGGCCAGGACGGTGCGCGCGACCTCGCCGCGCACCGAGCTCTCCTTCGCCTGGTCCTCCCAGAAGCGGATGAGCAGCGCCAGGCTCAGGCGGCTCTCGAACGGGAAGTCCTTTTGAAGCCCCGCCAGCGACGTCCTCGGCTCGTCCATGCCCATCATTCTACCCCCAGACGCCAGCCTAGCCCGCGGTGGCCGGCAGGCCGGCCGGGGCCGGGGTCGGCCGCGGCGTCCGGCTCACCGGCGCCTCGCGGATGGCCAGGGCCATCGGCACCGCCAGGAAGGCGAGCAGGGCCGCGGAGATGAAGGCCCACGAGTAGGACCCGGTCGACTGGAACACCCAGCCTCCCACCGCGGCGCCGAGCGCCGCGCCCACCTGGTGGGCGAAGAAGATCCAGCCCGACAGCGACCCCACCGAGTAGCGGCCGAAGATGTTGGCGGTGAGCGTGGTGGTGGGCGGCACCGTCGAGATGTAGTTGAGGCCGAAGATCGCGGCGAAGATGTGCAGCGACGGAACGTTCCACACGTAGAGCAGGAACAGCAGCGAGAGCCCGCGCACCCCGTAGTAGAACGCCAGCGGCCCCTTGCGGCCGAAGCGGTCGCAGATGAATCCCGACGCCACCGTGCCGAGGATGTTCATGGCACCCATCACGCCCAGGGCCTGCGCCGCGTGCATCTCGGAGAAGCCGTGCTCCGCCGCGTGCGGGACGAGGTGCGTGAGCACGAGCCCGTTCGAGGTGTAGCCGCAGACGAAGAAGGTGGCGGCGAGCAGCCAGAACGCGGGGACCTGCATCGCCTCGGCCACCGTGGTGCGACCCTCGGGCGGGGCCGCCGGGGCCCCCGGGGCAGGCGCGCCCCGGCCGGCGCCGAAGGCGCGGAGGCCCTTCTGGGCCGGATCGTCGCGCACGAAGAGCAGGGTCGTCGGCACCGCGACCGCGAGCATGAGGATGCCCAGCCAGAGGAACGAGTGACGCCAGCCGTAGTTGAGGGTGAGCCACACCGCGAGCGGCACCACCACGAGCTGCCCGGCCGACATCGCGCCGCCGACCAGCCCCATCACGAGCCCGCGCCGGGCCTCGAACCAGCGCGCGGCGAGCGCGGCTCCGGTCGACATGCCGACCCCGCCCGCGCCCAGTCCCATCAGCACCCCCGACGTGATGTAGACCTGCCAGAGCGCGGTCACGCGCGAGGAGAGGATCGTGCCCACGCTCAGGACGATCGCGGAGAGCAGGATGACGCGTCGCGGTCCCCAGCGGTCGGCGAGCCAGCCGACCACCGGTCCGGCCGCGCCGAGCAAGAGCAGCGAGATGGCCGCCGCGCCGGAGAGCGCGGCGCGATCCCAGCCGAAGGTGGCCTCCATGGGCTTGATGAACACGCCGAAGACGGCGCGGAGCCCGGAGCCCAGCAGCATGACCACGACCAGCGCGCCCAGGACGACCCAGGCGTAGTGCAGCGCGCCCCGCGATGCCCTCATGCATCCTCCCAGTGCGAAGAGAAACCCCTCCAGCCAACACCGGCGTCTCTTGAGATGGCAAACCGGCCCCGGCGGATTCCACGGGTGTAGAGTGTCCCGGAGGGACAGGGGCGAGGCCAATGGCGAGCCGGCGCGTGCTGGTGGTGGACGACGAGGCGGAGGTGCGCGGCGCGCTCACCGACATCCTTCACGCCATGCGCTACACCGACGCCCTCGAGGTCGAGGGCCTGGCCGACGGCCAGGCCGCGCTCGACTCGGTGGTGCGCCAGCGGCCCGACCTGATCCTGCTGGATCTACAGATGCCGCGGATGAGCGGGCTCACCCTCCTCAAGCACATCCGCGAGGTCGAGTCGCGCGTGCCGATCATCGTGATCTCCGCTACCGAGGACACCAAGGTGGCGGCGGAGGCGCTCCGGCACGGCGCGGTCGCCTATATTCCGAAGCCGTTCGACGCGCGCCACGTGGAGATGCTCGTCACCACGTTCTTCGACTCGATCAGGCGTCGCGAGGCGAAGCCGAACACGTCGTCACCCTGAGCATCGCCGATGCGCACGATCTGCGTGCGCCCGGCGCGAAATTCGGTATCGACGCCGGACCGACGTCCATCCTGTCCGGGCGTCAACGGCGATCGACCGGTCCGGCGCGCCAATCCCGCCTAAATCCGCCGAACCGGAGAGCCCGTCGAGGGTGGAACGGGCCTTGCTCCGTCAGGTCCCCGGAAGGGGACCATGTCGACCAAGCGAGTGCTCGTGGTGGATGACCAGACGCCGGTGCGGGAGCTCGTCGCGGCGATCCTCGTGGCGGACGGTCACGCGGTGGAGACCGCGCGCGACGGCGCCGATGCGCTCCGGCTGCTCGATGGGCACGCCGCGTTCGACCTCATCGTCAGCGACCTGAAGATGCCGGGACTCGACGGGCCGAGTCTCTACCTCGAGCTGACCCGCCGCTGGCCCGACACGCGCCCCCACCTGCTCTTCATCTCGGGCTTCGTGGACTCGCCCGAGTACGCGGGCTTCCTCCAGGGAGCGCGCGTGCAGGTGCTGCTCAAGCCGTTCGCGGTGGACGATCTCTCGAACGCGGTCACCGCGATTCTCGCCGGCGGCTGAGAAGGCCGCCGGCGAGCTCGGCTAGCGCTTCCGGAAGACGATCTTCTCGCCCTCCGCGTCCACCACCACCGTGTCGCCCTCGCCGAAGGTCCCGTTGAGCAGCTCGAGCGCGAGCGGATCCTGGATCATCCGCTGGATCGTCCGCTTGAGCGGGCGCGCCCCGTACACCGGGTCGTAGCCCTCCCGGGCCAGCAGCTCCCGGGCCCCCGCGGTCAGCTCGAGGGTGATGCGCTTGTCGGCCAGGCGCTTCACGAGGTGCCGGGCTTGGATCTCCACGATCGAGGCGATCTCCTCCCGGCCGAGCGGCTGGAAGATCACGGTCTCGTCGATGCGGTTCAGGAACTCCGGCCGCAGGGTTTGCTTGAGCAGGTCCGTGATCAGCCCGCGCACCCGGGCGGGGTCCTTCTCCTCGCGGAAGAACTGGCTGCCCAGGTTGGAGGTCATGATGACCACCGCGTTGCGGAAGTCCACCGTGCGGCCGTGGCCGTCGGTGAGGCGGCCGTCGTCGAGCAGCTGGAGCAGCACGTTGAAGACGTCGCCGTGGGCCTTCTCGATCTCGTCGAAGAGCACCACCGAGTACGGCCGCCGGCGCACCGCCTCGGTGAGCTGGCCGCCCTCGTCGTAGCCCACGTAGCCGGGGGGCGCGCCGATGAGACGGGCCACGGTGTGCTTCTCCATGTACTCGGACATGTCGATCCGGATCATGGCCCGCTCGTCGTCGAACAAGAACTCGGCGAGGGCCCGGGCCAGCTCGGTCTTGCCCACGCCGGTGGGGCCGAGGAACAGGAAGGAGCCGATCGGCCGGTTGGGATCCGAGAGGCCGGAGCGGGCCCGGCGCACCGCGTTGGAGACCGCCACGATGGCCTCGCGCTGGCCGACCACCCGCTCGCCCAGCCGCTCTTCCATCTTCACCAGCTTCTGGACCTCGGCCTCGAGCAGCCGGGTGACCGGGATCCCGGTCCACTTGGCCACCGTCTCCGCCACGTCCTCCTCGTCGACCTCTTCCTTGAGCATGCGGCCGCCCTTCTGCATCTCGTGCAGGCGCGCGTTCTCGGCCTCGAGGCGCTTCTCGAGCGCCATCAGGGTGCCGTACCGCAGCTCGGCCGCCTTCTGGAGGTCGCCGCGCCGCTCGGCATCGGCCATCGCGGCCCGCGCGGCCTCGCCCTCCTCCTTGATCTTGCCGATGGTCATGATCGCGGTCTTCTCGGCCTGCCACTGGCTCTGGAGCCGGGCCGACTTCTCCCTCAGCTCGGCCAGCTCGGAGTCGAGCCGGGCCAGCCGCTCGCGAGAGACCTCGTCGGCCTCGCGGGCCACCGACACCCGCTCGATCTCGAGCTGCATGATGCGCCGCCGGATCTCGTCGAGCTCGGCGGGCATCGAGTCGATCTCGATGCGCAGGCGGGACGAGGCCTCGTCGATCAGGTCGATGGCCTTGTCGGGCAAGAAGCGGTCCGCGATGTAGCGGTGCGAGAGCACCGCGGCCGCCACGAGGGCCGCGTCCTTGATCTTCACCTTGTGGTGGACCTCGTACTTCTCCTTGAGGCCCCGCAGGATCGCGATGGTGTCCTCCACCGAGGGCTCGCGCACCAGCACCGGCTGGAAGCGGCGCTCCAGCGCCGGGTCCTTCTCGATGTGCTTGCGGTACTCGTCGAGCGTGGTGGCGCCCACGCAGCGCAGCTCGCCGCGGGCCAGGGCCGGCTTCAGCATGTTGGCCGCGTCGACCGCGCCCTCGGCCGCGCCCGCTCCCACCAGGGTGTGCAGCTCGTCGATGAAGCAGATGATCTCGCCGTTGGACTCGGTGATCTCGCGCAGCACCGCCTTCAGGCGGTCCTCGAACTCGCCCCGGTACTTCGAGCCCGCGACCATGGCCCCGATGTCCACCGCGACCAGGCGCTTGTTCTTGAGCCCCTCCGGCACGTCGCCGGCCACGATTCGCTGGGCCAGCCCCTCGACGATGGCAGTCTTGCCCACGCCCGGCTCGCCGATCAGGACCGGGTTGTTCTTGGTCCGGCGGGAGAGCACCTGCACCACCCGCCGGATCTCCTCGTCGCGGCCGATGACCGGGTCGAGCTTGCCCTTGCGGGCAAAGTCGGTCAGGTCCTTGGAGTAGCGCTGTAGCGCCTGGTACTTGTCCTCGGGATTGGGATCGGTGACGCGCTGGCTGCCGCGCACCTCGACGAGCGAGCGGTAGATCGCCTCGGGGGTGACCCCCGCCGCGGCGAGGATCCGCGAGGTGGCGCCGCCCTTCTCCTGCGCGATGGCGATCAGCAGGTGCTCGGTCGAGACGTACTCGTCCTTGAGCCGCTCCGCCTCCTCCCGCGCCCGGTTGATCACGCCCTCGAAGCGCGGCGAGGCGTACTGCCGCCCGCCGCCCCCGCGGACGGTGGGGAGCTTGTCCATCTCGGCCTGCACCTGGCGCGCGAGCGCCTCCGGCCGCGCGCCCAGCTTGGCGAGCAGCGGGCCCACCACGCCCTCCTGCTGCTGCAAGAGCGCGAGCAGCAGGTGCTCGGGCTCGATGGCCTGGTGGCTCCCCTGGTCGGCCAGGGACTGCGCGGCCTGGATCGCTTCCTGCGCCTTGACGGTCAGCTTGTCCAGCCTCATCACTTGGTCTCCGCTCTGAGCTTCTTCATCTCCTCGAAGAGCTCTTTCTCTCTCGGGCTGAGCCCGGTTGGGATCACGATCTGCACGCGCACCAGCTCGTCGCCGGCGCCGCCGCCCTTGAGCTGCGGCATGCCGTAGCCGCGGAGCCGGAAGGTCTTGCCGCTCGACGTCTCGGCCGGGATCTTCATCGACACCTGACCCTTGAGCGTCGGCACCGAGATCTCGCCCCCGAGGGCGGCCACCGTCACCGGCACCGGCAGGTCCAGGTGCAGGTCGGCGCCCTTGCGCTCGAAGCGCGGGTGCGGCGCCACCGTCACGCGCAGGTAGAGATCGCCGCGCGTGCTGCGTCCGCCGCGCCCGCCGCCGGGACCCTCCGCCGCCACCCGCACCCGCGAGCCGGTGTCGACGCCGGCCGGGATTTTCACCTCGAGGTTCCGGGTGGCCTTGGCCCAGCCGCTGCCGTGACAGCGCGGGCAGGGGCGGCCCTTCACGTTGCCGGAGCCCCCGCACTGCGGGCACGGCTCGTCGAGCTCGAGCGCGATGGTCTTGCGCGCGCCGCTGAAGGCCTCCTCGAGGGTGAGCTCGATGCCCGCCTCGACGTCACTGCCGCGTGCGCTCACCGGGCCGTAGCCGCCGCCCAGGTCGCCCAGGTCCGAGAAGTCGAACTCGGTGCGCCCGCCGCCCGGCTCGCCCCGGCGGAAGCCGCCCGGATCGCCCCCGAAGATCGTGCGGAAGAAGTCCGAGAACCCGCCCAGGTCCCCCTCCTCCGAGAAGCGGACATCACGACCTCCGAAGGGCCGGCCCTCGAAGGGAGACCGCCCGCCGGCGGCGGCGCCCGCCAGGGCGTAGCGCTCCCAGACCGGGCCGAGCGTGTCGTAGCGCTTGCGCTTCTCGGGATCGGACAGGACCGTGTAGGCCTCGCTGATCTCCTTGAACCGCTCGGCGTTGCCCTTGTTGACGTCGGGGTGGTACTTGCGGGCGAGCTTCCGGTAGGCGGTCTTGATCGCCTTGTCGTCGGCGGCCCGCTCGACTCCGAGCGTCCTGTAATAGTCTTTGAATTCCATGTGTTTAGACGAGGAAGCGGCGCCGGGCTCGCGAGTCCGCGCCGCTTCGGTCGGCTAGGGAAAGTGTAGCAGACGGCTCGGGGGTTGGCTGGCCCGCGCCACCTTTTCCCGGTCCCCGCCCGGGTCTACAATGGGCGCGCCCGTGGCCAAGACCTGTACGCTCGCCATCGACGTAGGCGGTACCTTCACCGACATCACGTTCACCGACGCCGCCACCGGTGCGCTCTGGGTGGCGAAGACGCCTTCCACGCCGGGCGATCTCTCGGCCGGCTTCATCACCGCGGTGCGGAAGGTGCTGGCCCTGGCCGGCCGCGCCCCCGGCGACGTGTTGCGCGTGTTCCACGGTACCACCACCGCGACCAACGCGATCCTCGAGGGCAAGACGCCGCCCACCGCGCTGGTGACGACCGCCGGCTTCAAGTACGTGCTCGAGATCGGCCGCCACGACATCCCGCGCCACGGCAACCTCTACGGCTGGTCCAAGCCCACGCGGCCGATCACGCCCGAGCGCGTCTTCGAGGTGGCCGAGCGGCTCGACGTGGACGGCTCGGTCCTCACCCCGCTCGACGAGACGGCGGCGCGGGCGCTCGCGCGTCAGCTCGCGCAGCTAGGCGTGCCGGCGGTGGCGGTCGTGTTCCTCCACGCCTACGCCAACCCGGCGCACGAGCAGCGCATGCAGGCCATCCTGGCCGAGGAGTGTCCGGGGGTGCTGGTGTCGCTCTCCTCGGAGGTGCTGCCCCAGTTCCGCGAGTTCGAGCGCACCATGGCCACCTCGCTCAACGCGGCGGTCATGCCGCCGGTGAGCCGCTACGTCAGCGTGCTGCGCCAGGCGCTCGACGGCGAGGGGCTGCGGGCCCCGCTGCTCATCATGAAGTCGGACGGCGGCGTGACCAGCGCGGCCACCTGCGTGCGCCAGCCGGTGCAGACCGTGCTGTCCGGTCCCGCCGCGGGCGTGGTGGGCGCGGTCAGCGTGGGCCGCTCCGCGGGCCACGGCGACATCATCTCGATCGACGTGGGCGGCACCAGCGCCGACATCTGCCTGGTGCGCGACGGACGGCCCGAGGTCACCAAGGACGGCATGATCGGGCCCTTCCCGCTCAAGCTGCCGATCGTGGACATCCACACCATCGGGGCGGGCGGGGGGTCGATCGCGGCGGTCACCAGCGCGGGCCGTCTCACCGTCGGCCCGCGCAGCGCCGGGGCCGAGCCGGGCCCCGTGTGCTACGGCCGGGGCGGGAGCGAGCCCACTGTCACCGACGCGCACCTGGTGCTCGGGCGCATCCCGGCCGCGCTGCTGGGCGGTGAGCTGCCGCTCGACGTGGCGGCGGCGCGCGCGGCGGTGGCGGCGCGCATCGGCCGGCCGCTCGGGCTCGGGGTGGAGGAGGCCGCCGCCGGCATCGTCGAGATCATCGACAACGCGATGGCCCGGGCCATCCGCACCGTGTCGGTGGGCCGCGGCCACGATCCGCGGCGCTTCGCGCTGGTGGCCTTCGGCGGGGCGGGGCCGCTGCACGCCTGCCGGCTGGCCGAGCTGCTCGACATCCCCACCGTGGTGATCCCGCCGCGGCCCGGCGTGCTCTCGACCTGGGGCCTGCTCGACACCGACATCCGCGCCACCTTCGTCCGCACGGTGGGCGTCGCCGAGCGCCGCCTGGCCGAGGCGGCCGGCCGGGTGGCCCCGCTCGAGGCCGCGTGGGCCGAGCTCGAGCGCCAGGCCCAGGGATGGCTCGCGGCGGAGCAGGTACCGTCCGAGCGGCAGCGCTTCGAGCGCGCGGCGGACCTGCGCTACGAGCACCAGAGCTTCGAGCTGACCTGCCCGATCGGGGAGGGGCCGATCACCGCCGCGCGGCTGCAGGCGCTGATGGCCACCTTCCACGCCGAGCACCGGCGCCTCTACAGCTACGACCTGCCCTCGGCGCCGGTGGAGCTGGTGAACCTGCGGCTCACCGCGGTGGGTGCGCTGCCCCGCCGGGAGACCCGGCCACCCGCGGCGGGCGGGAGCGATCTCGCGCGGGCCCGCACCGGTAGCCGGCCGGTCTACTTCCGCGGCGTGGGCTTCGTCGACACCCCGTCCTACGCGCGGGACGGGCTCGCCCCCGGCATGGCTCTCGACGGGCCCGCCATCGTCGAGCAGAGCGACGCGACGCCGCTGATCGCGCCGGGCTTTCACGCTCGCGTGGACGCCGGGCACAACATCCTCGTGGAGCGCTCCCATGGCTGAGGTCGATCCGATCACTCTCGAGATCATCCGCGGCAGTCTCGCCTCCGCCATTCGCGACATGGAGCTGCTGATGGAGCGGTGCGCGATGTCGCCCTTCATCAAGGAGAAGAAGGACTACTTCGTCGGCATCTTCGACACCGCCGGCCGGATCGTGGCCTGCCACATCTCGGGCAGCGGGCCCGGCATGCTCCAGGCGATCATGAAGGTCTACCCCCTCGAGACCATGCGCCCGGGCGACGTCTACTGGTTCAACGACCCGTACCTCTCGGACGGGGCGGTGCAGCACCACCAGGACATGGTCTTCGCGGTGCCGATCTTCCACGCCGGGCGCCTGGTCGCGTTCTCGACCACCTTCGGCCACTACCAGGACATCGGCGGGCTGCGCGCGGGCTCGATCTCGCCGCACGCCACCGAGATCTATCACGAGGGCGTGCTCGTGCCCCCGGTGCGAATCGTCCGCGAGGGCCAGCTCAACGAGGAGGCCTACCGCATCTTCCTGCGCAACTCGCGGCTGCCGGACCTGGTGGAGGGCGACACCCGGGCCATGATGGCCTCCTGCCGC
Source organism: Verrucomicrobiia bacterium (assembly GCA_035493135.1). Taxonomy (GTDB): domain Bacteria; phylum Methylomirabilota; class Methylomirabilia; order Rokubacteriales; family CSP1-6; genus CAMLFJ01. The sequence goes on along the minus strand of DATJIR010000070.1, from coordinate 5,117 downwards.
CTGGCCGAGACGCGCCTCGGCGAGCTGTGTGGCCGCTACGGGGTGGAGACGGTGCTCGCCGGCTTCGACGAGTGCATCGCCCAGACCGCGGCGCGGGCCCGCGAGCTGTTCCTCGAGCTGATCCCAACGGGGCAGTGGCGCTTCCACGACTTCCTCGACAGCGACGGCGGCGCCGAGGCGCGGCCCTACCGCATCGACCTGACCCTGTCGCGCGCGGGCGACCACGTGCGCCTCGACGGCTCGAGCTCGGACGACCAGGCCCGCGGCCCGATCAACTTCACGACCAATCCCGGCCTGCTCCGGATCGCGTTCGGGCGCTATCTGCAGTCGCTCGATCCCGACCTCGAGGTCAACGAGGGCCTGCTCGCCAATCTCGACGAGTGGATCGCCCGCGAGGGCAGCATTCTCAAGCCGCGCTTCCCGGCGCCGCTCGGCATGCGGGCCAACACGCGCTTCCGGGTCATGTCCTGCATCTTCGGCACCCTGGCCCAGGCCAACGGCGGTCGCGTGCCCGCGGGCTCGCCGGTCTACGTGCTCTACTACTTCCGGGCCTGGGACGCGACGCGGCGCCGACCGATCCTGTGCATCGAGGGGCTCGGCGTGGGGCTGGGGGCGCGGCCCTTCGCGGACGGGGTCGACGTCATCTACTACATCGCGCAGGAGAACTACCCGGTCGAGTACGTGGAGCGCGACTTCCCGTTACGGGTGGAGCGCTACGCGGTGCGCCCCGACTCGGGGGGGCCCGGGCTCCATCGCGGCGGCACCGGGGTGGTGCGCGACGTGCGGGTGCTGGCCGAGCGCGCCGAGCTGGCGACCCGCATGGAGAACACGGTGGTCGCGCCCTACGGCGTCGCGGGCGGCGGCGCCGGGCGCACCGGGCGCATCGTGCTGAACCCGGACACGCCGGAGGAGCGCGTGCTCCCCGCCCTGGGCGACGGCATCGTGCTCAAGCGCGGCGATCTGCTCCGTCTGGAGACCTGCGGGGGCGGCGGCTGGGGCGATCCGCTGGCCCGCGAGCCGGAGCGGGTGCGCCAGGACCTGGCGCGCGGCTTCATCACCGCGCGCGGGGCCCGCGACGACTACGGGGTGGTGGTGGACGAGTCCACCCTCGAGGTGGACAAGACCGCCACCCAGGAGGAGCGGGCTCGCCGCGCCCGCGACCTTCCGCTCATCGACCGCGGCCCCGGCTTCGCGCAGGCGGAGGAGCGCTGGCGCGCCTTCCGCGCCGCGGACGCCTGAGGAGAATTCCATGAAGAGCGTCGAGATCGACCGGAGCAAGCGGCTCGTCGACCAGCCCAAGACCGGCCACAATCGCTGGCATCCCGACGTCCCGCCGATCCTCGAGGCCGACGAGGGTGAGGAGGTCGTGCTCGAGACCCGCGACGGGGTGGACGGTCAGCTCGGGCCCTCGGTCACCGCCGCGGGCATGGCCGCGATGGACGCGGGCGCGGTCCACCCGATCACCGGCCCGGTGCTGGTGAAGGGGGCCCGGCCGGGCGATCTCCTCGAGATCGAGTTCGTCGACATCCTGCCGCAGCCCCACGCGTTCACCGGCATCATCCCCGGGCTCGGGTTCCTGCGCGACCTCTACACCGTGCCGTACCACGTGCACTGGCGGATCGCGGACGGCTGGGCGACCTCGAAGGAGCTGCCGGGCGTCCGCATCCCGGGCGCGCCCTTCATGGGCGTGATCGGGGTGGCGCCCTCGCACGAGCAGGTGGCCGCGTGGGCCAAGCGCGAGCAGTCGCTGCTGAGCCGCGGGGGCCTGGTGATGACGCCCGATCCCGCGGGCGCGGTCCCGGGCAAGGGCGCGGCGGCCACCGAGGGCCTGCGCACGATCCCGCCCCGCGAGAACGGCGGCAACATGGACGTCAAGCAGATCACCAAGGGCGCGACGCTGCAGCTCCCGGTCGCGGTGGAGGGCGCGCTGTTCTCGGTGGGCGACGGGCACTTCGCCCAGGGCGACGGCGAGGTGTGCGTGACCGCGGTCGAGATGGGGGCCACCGCGGTGGTGAAGTTCAAGGTGATCAAGGGCGCGGGCAAGACCCTCGCGCGGGGCCCCCGCTTCCGCCACCGCGACTACTTCGCCCCACCGGAGTGGGCGGCCCCGAAGCGGTTCCTCGCCGCCACCGGCATGCCGATCCGCGACGACGGGGTGAACGAGGGCGAGAACCTCACCCTGGCCTGCCGCAACGCGCTCCTGAACATGATCGAGCTGCTGCAGGAGCGGGGCTGGACCCGCGAGCAGGCCTACGTGATCTCGAGCGTGGCGGTGGATCTGAGAGTCAGCAATGTGGTCGACGTGCCGAACTACGTCGTCTCGGCCCTGATCCCGGAGGCGATCTTCACCGGCTGAGCTGCCGGGATCACCTCCGGGTCAGGCCGATCGGCTCCGCGGCTTCCGTGATCCGCGTGCCCACAAGGCACGCCACTCGAGGTCGGCGAGGCTCAAGGTCTTCGAGCTGACGCCCGCCGCCCGGAGAATCGCCACGGTTCGGCGGGACACGGATCGCATCGGGGGCTTCCGCCTTGAGGATCGTCTCGCGGCCGGGGCCATGACCGGCATAGTCTAATCGTTGCCCGATCGCAATGTCCACCGGCTTTCCGCGCCGGCTCAGACCTGCGCGCCGCCCAGCGAGCCGCGCAGCCGCGGGTCGAGCCAGTCGCGCAGGTGGTCGCCGAGCAGGTTCACCGCGAGCACGGTGACGAAGATGGCGAGGCCGGGGAACGCGGTGAGCCACCACGCGGTGCGGAGGTAGAGGCGGCCCCCGTTCAGCATCCGCCCCCACGTCACCACGCTCGGCTCCACCCCCAGGCCCAGGAACGAGAGCGTGGCCTCGAGCACGATCATGTTGGCCACCGCGAAGACCGCGACCACGATGACCGGGGAGAGCACGTTGGGCAGCACGTGGCGCGCCATGATGCGCGCGTCGCCGGCGCCGTTGGCGCGGGCGGCCTGCACGAAGTCGCGCGTCTTCACGGAGAGCGTCTCGCCCCGCACCAGTCGGGCGTAGAGGGTCCAGCCGGTCACGCTCAAGGTGAGGATCACGTTGGGCAGGCCGGGCCCCAGCACCGCCACCACCGCGATGGCGAGCAGGATGGTGGGGATCGCGAGCTGGATGTCGGTGACGTGCATCAGCGCCGAGTCGAGGCGCCGCCCCGCGTAGCCCGCCACCAGACCCACCAGCACCCCGAGCGGGCAGGAGAGGCCGACCGCGATCACCCCCACCAGCAGCGAGATCCGCGCGCCGTAGATCAGGCGGCTCAGGATGTCGCGGCCGACCTCGTCGGTGCCGAGCACGTGGGCGGACAGGTCGGGAGGCTGCAGTCGCGTGAGGATGTCCTGCTCGTTGGGCCCGTAGGGGGCCAGGCGCTCTGCGAAGATCGCGGACCCCACGATGATCCCGAGCGCCATCGCGGAGAGCCAGAATGCGAGGTCGCGGCGCATCAGGCGGCCTCGGTGCGGATGCGCGGGTCGAGCGCGACGTAGGCCAGGTCGACCAGCAGGTTCACCGCCACGAAGATCAACGAGACCACCAGCACCACCCCCTGTACCACCGGGAAGTCGCGGTTGAAGATCGCCTCCACCACCAGGCGGCCGATGCCGGGCCACGCGAAGATGGTCTCGGTCACCACCGCGCCGCCCAGGAGCTGGGCGAACTGCAGGCCCAGCAGGGTCACGATCGGGATGGCCGCGTTCTTCAGCGCGTGGCCGGTGAGCACCCGCACCTCCCCGACGCCCTTGGCCCGCGCGGTGCGCACGTAGTCCTGGCCGAGCACCTCGAGCATGCTCGAGCGCACCAGGCGCGCGAGGCGTCCCAGCACGATGGTGGAGAGGCTCACGGCGGGCAGCACGAGATGGGCCCACGTGCCGTGGCCGTACACGGGAAACCACCGGAGGCGGACGCCGAAGAACGCGATCAGGAGCAGCGCGAGCCAGAAGATGGGCAGGGCCTGGCCCGCCACCGAGCCCACCATGGCCAGGCGATCGATGGCGCTGCCGCGCTTCACGGCGGAGACGATGCCGGCGGGGACCGCCAGGCCGACCGCGATCACGAGGGCGGCGGCGGTGAGCTCGAGGGTGGCGGGGAAGCGCTCCGCGATCAGCCGTCCCACCGGCCGGTTGCTGCGCAGCGAGATCCCGAGATCGCCCCGCGCGGCGCGCCCGACCCAGCGCGCGAACTGCTCGGGGAGGGGCCGGTCGAAGCCGAGGGCGCGCCGCACCGTCTCCACCTGCTCCGGCGGCGCGTCCGTCGAGACCATGAGCCGCACGGGATCGCCGGAGAGGTGCACGAGCGCGAAGGCCACGAGCGAGACCCCGAGGGCCACGATGGCGGCCTGCCCGAGCCGGCGGACGATGAACGGAAGCGCCTCAGACCTCCACCCGGCGCCGGCTCACGCCTCCACGTAGGCGTCGCGCGCCCAGACGTAGTCGTCGGCGCGGCGCTTGAAGCCCTTCACCTTCTTCGACACCCCCATGTGCTCGTCGAGCTGCCAGAGGAAGACCCACACCGCCTCGTCGTGCAAACCCTGCTGGGCCTTCCGGGCGAGCTCCTTGCGCTTGCCCGCGTCGAAGGTGCGCTCGTACTCCTCGATGGCGGCGAGGAGATCGCCGGTGGCGTCGAAGTAGCGGAAGCTCGCGAAGCTCGGCTTGAAGCGCTGCACGGTATAGGACGCGTCCCACGTGCCGTTGATGAAGGCGTAGTAGAAGCAGTCCTTCAGGAGCGAGCCGCCCGCGCGCTTGTTGTACTCCGCCCACTCCAGCACGGAGAGCTTGGTGCGCACGCCCACCTTCTCGAAGTAGCCCGCCACCACCTGGGCGATCTCCTCCGCCTGCGTCCAGCGTCCGAGCGACTGCCAGAGCGTGAGGTCGAAGCCCTGGCCGTAGCCCGCCTCGGCGAGGAGCTGTTTGGCCCGCGCGGGATCGTAGGGGAACGGGGCGGGATCGAAGCCGTTCGTCACGTTGGCGCCCGCCACCGTGTTCAGGAACCGCCCGCGGCCGAGAAACAGGTTCTTGATGATGGCCTGGCGATCGACGGCGAGGTTCAGGGCCTTGCGCACGCGGCGGTCCTTGAGGGGCGTCGACTCGCGGGCGTTGAGGAGGATGCCGTGGGTGA
>DATJIR010000069.1:0-6925 GCA_035493135.1 Verrucomicrobiia bacterium | reverse complement strand
GAGCGCGTGGGCCCGCGACAACATCCAGGTCAACGCGGTGCTCCCCGGCTGGATCGACACCGAGCTCACCCAGAACGCGCGCCGCGAGGTGCAGGGCCTGCACGACCGTGTGCTCGCGCGCACGCCGGCGGACCGCTGGGGCGTGCCCGACGATCTGTCCGGGATTGCGGTCTTTCTCGGCGGCCCCGCCTCCGATTTCGTGACCGGCACCGCGATCCCGGTGGACGGGGGCTATTCGATCCAGGGCTAGGTGCGGTACACTGGACGACGCGTGATGCGGGCGTCGTCGCGACTCTTCCTGCTGGCGGTCCTGCCGCTCGTCGCGGCCTCCGGCTGCGCATCGGTCGCGCCCATGGACGTGGTGCTGCAGCGTCCATCGGCGCCCGCCTCGCTCCGGTTCGGGGTGGACACCTTCGCGTTCCCCAACGAGAGCCGCAGCAACAACCCCGGGAAGCCCGACCTCTATGCCAACTACTGCTTCGTGATGGCCCGGGGCGTCACCCAGTTCCAGCGCTTCGCCCGCTTCGATCCCGCCGCGCCGCGGGTGGCCCGGGAGGAGTACGTGGCGCAGATCAAGCAGGTGGTGAGCCACGCGCCGTGGGCGGATCCGCTGCCGGCCGACGACCGGGTGGTGATCCCGGGCTACGCGTCGCTCTACGAGTTCTCGCGCGAGCAGGAGGCGGCGGTGAAGGAGGGGCTCGTCGGTCGCTTCTGGACGCTCGTGCACTGGACGAACTGGCGGGTGGTGTTTCCGTTCCCGCGGTGGCACCAGGAACGGGTGGCGCGCGAGGCGATGGCCGAGCTCCAGGAGGGACGGCCGGTCCAGCTCCTGGTGACGAACTTCCCGACCTGGGAGCTGAACCACACCGTGATCGCCTACACCTACGACCTCGACCCGTCCGGCAACGTGCTCTTCACGGTCTACGATCCCAACGATCCGCACGCGCCCGGGCGCGTCACCTTCGATCGAGCGGAGCGGCGGTTCGAGGCGAGCCGGCTCTACGACACGCGCCCCGGGCCCATCCGCGCGTTCCGCATGTACTACTGGGCGCTGCTCTAGCCGATGGCCCGGCCCGATCCCGCCGCGGACGCGTCGCACTCGGCCGCCCCGCCCGGCTGGTACTCGCACGGCCTCAACCGGCTGGTCTACTACCGCCTCGCCCAGGCGGCCGCCTCCGCGCTGCCGCGGCCGGCCCGCCTGGCCCTCGCGCGCGGACTCGGCCGCGTCCTGTCGCGCGCGGTGCCCGCGGAGCGGGGCGCGGTGCGGTCGAACCTCGCGCGGGTGCTGCCGGAGGCCGGGCCGCGCGAGCTCGACGCCCGCGTGGCGGAGACCTTCGCCAACTTCGGGGCGTTCTTCGCCGACCTGCTCACGCTCAACCGCCACCCCGCCACCGATCTCGGCCCGTACGTGGCGAGCGCCGAGGGCGAGCATCACCTCGACGCGGCCCTCGGGGCGGGCCGGGGGGTGGTCCTGCTCACCGCGCATCTCGGCAACTGGGAGTTCGCGGGGCGGCTGCTCTCCTCGCGCGGCCGTCGCACCGCCCACGTCGTCCTCTCCGCCGAGCAGGACCAGGCTCTCGAGCGCTATCTCCGTCTCGACAGCCCGCAGCTCCGCTTCGTGACCCGGCGCCACGCCACCTCCACCCTCGGGCTCCTCGCCGCGCTCCGCCGCGCGGAGCTGGTGGCGATGCAGGCCGACCGGCCCACCGGCGGGCGGGGCGACGCGATCGTGCCCTTCTTCGGCGAGCCGGCCGCGTTCCCGATCGGGCCCTTCGTGCTGGCGCGGGCCGCGGGGGCCGCGGTGGTGCCCGCGTTCTGCGCGATGGTCCCGGGCGGTCGCTACCGGCTCGAGATCGACGCGCCGATCTGGGTGAAGCCGGGCGAGGAGGCGGGCGCGCTCGCCACCACCGTGGCCGCGCTCGAGCGGGTGATCCGCGCGTACCCCACGCAGTGGTTCAATTTCTTCGACGCCTGGAGCCCCCCGCATGGCCACGCCTGAGCGGGTCGCGATCGCGGCCGCCGGCGCCGTGACGCCGGTCGGGCCGGATCTCGAGGCGTTCTGGTCCGCGCTGGTCACCGGGGCCTCGGGCATCTCGCAGATCGAGCGATTCCCGGTGTCGGACCTCCGGGTGCAGCGCGGGGGCGAGGTCAAGAAGCTCGGCCGCATCAAGGACTGGTGCGGGGTGCCGGACTGCCGGGCGACGCGGCTCCTGATCGCGGCCGCCGACGATCTGTGCGCCCAGGCCGGCTTTCGCCCGCTGCCGCTCGATCCCGCGCGGGTCGCGGTGGTGGTGGGCACCGCGCTCGGTGGGGTCGAGGAGGGCGAGAAGGCGCTCGAGGGCGATCGGCCCCGCCGCCGGTTCCGTGACGCCCTCTACGACGGGCCGGGCGACCGTCTCGCGCGCTGGCTCGGAGCCCGGGGCCCGGTCATCACGGTATCGACCGCGTGCGCGTCCGGCGCGAGCGCGCTGGCGACCGGCGCCGATCTCCTCCGTCGCGACGAGGCCGACGCGGTGGTGGCGGGCGGCTACGACGCCCTCTGCCGCTTCGTGCTCCGCGGCTTCAACGCCCTCCGCTCGCTCACCCGGGACGAGGTGCGGCCCTTCGACCGCCGGCGCAGCGGCCTGCTGCTGGGCGAGGCGGGCGCGCTGGCCCTGCTGGTGCGCGAGCGCGACCTGCGCGGGCCCCGGCTCGGCACCGTGCTGGGCTACGGCAGCGCGAGCGACGGCTTCCACATCGCGGCGCCCGAGCCGGAAGGGCGCGGCCTCGAGCGGGCCATCCGGGCCGCGCTCGCGGACGCGCGGGTCTCGCCGCGCGACATCGACCTGGTCAGCGCGCACGGGACCGCCACCCTGCTCAACGATCGCATCGAGACCGCCGCCCTCAAGCGGGCCCTCGGGCCGCGCGCGTACGAGGTGCCGGTGAACTCGATCAAGGGGGGCCTCGGGCACACCATGGGCGCCGCCGCCGCGCTCGAGGCCTTCATGTGCCTGCTGTCGGCGCAGCGGGGCCTCATCCCGCCGACCCTTCACCTAGAGGAGCCGGATCCGGAGTGCGATCTCGACCACGTGCCGGGCCGCGCGCGTGCCGCGCGCCCCCGGATCATGCTGAGCACGTCGATGGGCTTCGGCGGTTGCAACGGCGCGCTCGTCCTCGAGGCGGCCTGATGCGCGCCCCCGCGGTCCGCGCCCTCGGCGTCCTGAGCGGGCAGGGGCCGGGCTCGGGGTCGGCCCCGATCTGGACGCTGCCGCGCCCGGAGCGCCCCGGCGACCGGTTCCGGCGGGCCACCCGGGAATGCTTGCTAGCCCTTGCGGCCGTCGACGCGATGCTTGAAGATGGGAAGGCCCCGCGGGAGGCGATCGCGGGCGAGCGGACGGCGCTGCTCTACGTGACCGCCGCCGCCTACGGCGCGTCCAACCGCGAGTTCATCGAGCGGCGGGGCGGCGTGATGCACTTCGCGTATACCGCCCCCGCGGTGGTGCCCGCGGAGGTGGCCATCGAGTTCGGCGTGACGGGCGCGTACGGCATCCTGCTCGGAGGGGCGCCGTCGACGCTGCGCGCGATCGAGCAGGCGGCGCGGCTCCTGGACGAGGACCGCTGCGACCGGGCGCTGCTGCTCGCGGTGGAGATCTTCGAGGAGTGCGGGGATCTGTACGCGCGCCACCGGCGTTACACGAGGTGGCCGCTGGTGGAGACCGCCGCGTGCCTCTGGCTCGAGCGCGGTGCGGGCGAGCTGCGGTTTCAGTCGTCGCGAGTCGCGAAGGCGCCCGGGCCCGCGCGTGGCGCCGGCGAGCGGTTCGCGGCGGGCCCGCTGGCCGACCTGCGCGAGTGGCTGGATCGCGGGGCGGCCGGGCCCCTCGAGCTGTCGGGGCGCTGGCGGGACGAGCACGCGCGGCTCGGCTGGAGCACGGTGAGATCCCACGCGCGCGGGAGCGCGGCGTGACAGGGAGGTCGTGGCGATGACGCAGAAGGAAGTCCTGGACGAGCTGAAGGGGCTCGTCGTCGAGCGGCTGAAGTTCGATCCGCGCCGGGCGGCCGAGATGACCCTGGAGACGACCCTGCCCAAGGGCGTCGAGGGTTCCCTGGGCCTGGACTCGCTCGACTTCATCGAGCTCTCGGTGGCTCTCGAGGAGCGCTTCGGCATCGTCATCGACGAGGGCCGCGACCTCACGGACGAGTTCCTCTCGCTGGATTCTCTGTCGCGGTTCATCCTGGCGAAGACCGGCCAGGCCTGAGCGCGGAAGCGCGCGGGCCCGACGCCGATGGACGCGCGATGAGCCGGCCTGGGAGCCCCGGCGGCCGTCCCCCTCGTGGCCGGCCCGAGGTCGTGGTGAGCGGGCTCGGCGTGGTCAGCCCCTACGGCGCGGGGGTCAAGGGCTTCTGGACCGGCCTCGCCGCCGGTACCTGCGCGATCAAGCCCATCACCCTTATCGACACCGAGGGCTTCCGCTCGCGCATCGCCGCCGAGGTGCCCGCCGAGGCGATGGGCGTGCTCGGGGTCTCGCGCCGGCGCTCGCGCGCCGATCGCCTCGCGCTCGCCGCCGCGCGCGAGGCGCTGGCCGACGCGCGCCTCGAGGGGCCGGCGCGGCGTCGATCCGCGCTGCTCATCGGCGCGGTCGGCGGCGGCATGCTCGAGGGCGAGGACTGGTACTGGGGCGAGACGCGCGGCCGGCCGTCCGGGAGCATGCGCGCCCTGCGCTCGATCCTGCCGCTCTCGCACGCCGAGACGCTCGGCTGGCGTCTCGGCCTGACCGGGCCGAAGGAGACCGTGGTCATGGCCTGCGCCTCGGGCGCGGCCTCCATCGCGCTCGGCGCGGACCTGGTGCGGGCGGGCGTCACGCCCACCGCGCTGGTGGGCGGGGTGGACGCGCTGACCCACATCTGCTTCATGGGGTTCAACGCGCTCAAGCTGCTCGATCCCACCCCGTGCCGGCCCTTCGACCGTGACCGGCGGGGCATGTCGATCGGCGAGGCCGCCGCCTTCCTGGTGATCGAGGACGCGGATCACTGCCGGGCCCGCGGCGGGCGCGCGCACGCGCGCTTCGCCGGCTACGGGATGACCACCGACGCCCATCACGTGACCGCGCCGCATCCGGAAGGCGAGGGGATGATCCACGCGATGGAGCAGGCGCTCGCGGACGCGGGCCTCGGACCCGCCGCGGTCGGCTACGTCAACGCGCACGGCACCGGGACCCCGCAGAACGATCGCGCCGAGGCGCTCGCCCTGCGGCGCGTCTTCGGCGAGGGCGGGGTGCTGGTCAGCTCCACGAAGTCGCTGGTGGGCCACACCATGGCCGCGGCGGGCAGCGTGGAGGCGGCGGCCACGATCCTGGCCCTGCAGCACGGCCTGCTGCCGCCCACCGCGAATCTGGAGCACGCGGATCCCGAGGTGCCGTTCGACTGCCTGCCCGGCACCGCGCGGCCCGCCGACGTCGGCGCCGCGCTGTCGAACTCCTTCGGGTTCGGAGGCCAGAACGTGAGCCTCGTCTTCGAGAAGGCGGCCCGTGACTGAACCGGGCTCGGCTTCCCGCCGCCGGGTCGTGGTCACCGGCCTCGGCACCGTCAACGCCTCCACCGCGGGCGGGCGGGAAGCGCTGGCCGGGGCGCTCGCCCTCGGTCGCTCCGCCATCGGCCCGGTGCGGAGCTTCGCGGTGGCGGATTGCGCGAGCGGCCTCGCCGCCGAGGTGGACGAGGCCACCCTGGCCGCGCTGGTGGACCGAGACTCGGCCCGCCGGCTCTCGCGCATCTGCCGCCTGGCGCTCGGGGCGTGCGTGCTCGCGGTGCGCGACGCGGGCGTGGCGAGCGGACCGGGGCTCGGGATCGTGGTGGGCACCGAGCACGGCGACTTCACCTCGAGCCGTGACTTCGCGCAGGGCTTCCTGCGCCGCGGGCCGGCGGGCCTCTCGCCGATGATCTTCCCGAACACCGTGATGAACACGATGGCCTCGATCGCCGCGATCGCGATCGGGGCGAAGGCCCCCTCGGTCACGGTGAACCAGGCCACCCTCGCGGGCGACCTGGCGGTGGCGCGCGGGGCGCGCCTGGTGGCCGACGGCCGGGCCGCGGCGGTGGTCGCGGGCGGTGTCGACGAGCTGTTCGAGGACGTCTACCGGCGCCTCTGCCAGATGGGGGCGCTCTCGCCGATGCGGAGCCGTGCGCCCGAGGGCTGCCGGCCGTTCGCGGCCGACCACAACGGCCCGGTGCTCGGCGAGGGCGCCACGTTCCTCGTGCTCGAGGAGCGGGAGACCGCCCGGGCCCGCGGCGCGCGCATCGTGGCCGAGATCGCGGAGGCGGTCTGGGGCAACGTGCCGACCGCGCCCCACACCGGCCACGCGCGTCGGCGTGACGCGGGCTCGCCGGTGGGGCGATTTCTCCGCGACCGCGCCGCCGGGCCATTCGCGCGCTGCTACGGGGCCGGCAACGGGGACCCGGCGGTGGACGACTGGGAGCGCGCGCTCCTCGAGCGAGACCTCGGCGACCGGGCCGGCGCGCTCCCGCCGGTCTCGCTGGCCCCGCTCTTCGGTCAGCACGGCGGTCTCGGCGCGCTGCGCGTCGGCGCGGCCGCGCTCGACGCCGAGCGCGGCGGGGCCTCGGTGCTGGTGCACGGGATCGCGCGGGGCGGCTGCCGCATCGCGCTGGTGGTGGAGCCGCCCCGGTGAGCGACGTCCTGATCGTGATCCCGGCCTACAACGAGGTGGCGACCATCGCCGACATCGTGGAGCGCGCGCGCCTGCACGGTCCGGTGCTCGTGGTGGACGACGGCTCCACCGATGCGACCGGCGCGGCGGCGGCCGCGGCGGGCGCGGAGGTCGTGGCGCTCGGAGCCCGGCGGGGCAAGGGCGCGGCCCTCCGCCGCGCCTTCGCGGAGGCCCTCCGACGGGGCGTGTCGCGCGTGGTGACCCTGGACGGTGACGGACAACACGAG
>DATJIR010000068.1:0-3540 GCA_035493135.1 Verrucomicrobiia bacterium | reverse complement strand
CGACCGGCTGGTGCCGGCCCCGTCGTCAGCGCCCCTGGCGGCGTAGGCCGGCCCCGTCCCTTGTAGGTTCTTCCTAGCGAGTCACCGAATAGCCACGGCCGCCCATGCAGGCGGCGTAAGCCCGGTCGAAGCTTTCCTTGCTCTTCGTGTACCCGTAGCCGGCACCGGCCGCGGTGCCTCCCACGCCCCCGACGGTCGCCCCGATCGCCGCGCCCTTGCCGGCGTTGCCGGTCGCCGCGCCGAGCGCCGCGCCGGTGGCCGCGCCGCCGATCGCGCCGATCGCCAGGCCGAGGCCCGCGCTCTTCGCGGTGTCGGTGCCCGGGTCATACCCCGTCTGCTGGTGCGCCCAGCCCTGGCACTCCTGCGCGTCGCGCGCCTGCTGCTGCGGGCTCTGCCCCTTCGTCGGGTACGCCGCCACCGCCGGCTGATCCGACGACGCGCATCCCGACAGCAACGCCATCACGAGCATCGCGCCCACGGCTCTCGTCATCCGATTCCCCCTGAGGTGAGTTGACGACCTCTTTACTTTGGCATTTCGAGTGGTCGGGCTCCTAGGCCTTCGGTAGCCAGTCGCGCAGCGGCTTGACCTGGCAGCCCGCCTTCTCCAGCGCCTCGCGCACCGCGCGCACGATGCGCTCTGCGCCCGGGGTGTCGCCGTGGCAGCAGATGGTCTGGACCGAGATGTCGATGTCCACCCCGTCCATGGTGCGCACCTTGCCCTGCATCGCCATCTGGACCGCCTGGGCCGCAGCGCGGGCCGGGTCGGTGATGAGCGAGCCCGCGATCTTGCGGGAGACGAGGGTGCCGTCGACGTTGTAGGCGCGGTCCGCGAAGCCCTCCGAGGCCACCCGCGCGCCCATCTTCCGGCACGTCGCGTCGTAGCGGCCGGAGGCGAGGGTCATCAGGATGAGACCGGAGTCCATCGCGGACTGTCCGGCCACGGTGGCGAGCGCCTCGTCGGCCTCCATCATGCCGTAGAGAATGCCGTGGGGCTTCAGGTGCTGCAGCGGAGCGCCGGCCGCGCGCGCGATCTCGCGCAGCGCGCCGGTCTGGTAGGCCAGGTAGTCCTGCAGCTCGCGCGGGCTCACGTCCATCTTCCGCCGGCCGAACCCCATCAGGTCGGGCAGCGAGGGGTGCGCCCCGAGCGCGACGCCGTGCGCGAGCGCCAGCTCCACCGTCTTGCGCATCACGTGGGGATCGCCGCCGTGGAAGCCGCACGCCACGTTGGCCGAGCTGATGAGGGGCATAACGGCCTCGTCGGCCCCGAGCGTCCAGCGCCCGAACGACTCGCCCATGTCGCAGTTGAGGTCGATAACCTTCGGCATGACACCCTCACCCCTCTTTCGAATGCGCTCGCCTCGCCTTCGGCTGCGGCTCGCCCTACCCTACTCGAGCACGCGGCCGAGGGTGTCGACGAAGCGGTCCACGTCGGCGTCGGTCATGGCCAGCGAGCAGGCCCCGAGGCCGCGCTGCGAGAGGAGCACGCCCTCGTTGACCAGGCCCAGGAACGTCCGCGCGGGCGCCTGCGGGTCCGCCGGCCGGGCCGAGCGGTAGTCGCTGAGCTTCTTCTTGGTGTGGTGCAGCCAGAAGAGCGAGCCCGTCCCGGTGACCTGGCCCGCGTAGCCCTTCTTCCGCAGGAGCCGCCGCACCCCGTCGCGCAGCCGCTCGCCGAGCGCCTCGAGCCGGGCGTACGCCTCGGGGGTGAGCTGCTCCATGGTGGCGATGCCGCCCGCCATGGTGAGCGGGTTGGCGTTGAAGGTGCCGCCGTGGTTGATGCGGCCCTTGCCGTCGCGCGGATCGTAGTAGTTCATCACCTCGGCGCGCCCGCCGAAGGCGCCCACCGCGAGGCCCCCGCCGATGATCTTGCCGAGGGTGGTGAGGTCGGGCCGGATGCCGAAGCGCTCCTGGGCACCGCCGCGGCCGACCCGGAACGAGATCACCTCGTCGAAGACGAGGAGGATGCCGAGCCGCGCGGTCACCTCGCGCAGCTTCTCGAGGAAGCCCTCCCGCACCGGGATCATCCCCGCGTTCGCGAGCAGCGGGTCGATCAGCAGCGCGGCGATGTCGCTCCCCTGCTTCTCGAGGATCTTCACGCACGCGTCGGTGTCGTTCCACGGCAGCGCCACCACGTGCTTGAGCACCATCGGGGGCACGCCCGCCGACCACGCCACCGACTTCGGCCGCTTGCGCGATCCCGCGGAGGCCGGGTCCGGGGCCACGCTCACCAGCACCCAGTCGTGGGTGCCGTGGTAGGCGCCCTCGAACTTGGCGATCTTGGCGCGGCCGGTGAACGCGCGGGCGACCCGTACCGCGTGCATGGTGGCCTCGGTGCCCGAGTTGGCGAAGCGCACCACCTCCATGCCGGGGATGCGGGCGGTCAGGATCTCGGCGAGGCGGATCTCGTGCTCGCTCGGGCCGGGGAACGACATGCCGTGCACCGCAGCGTCCTGGATCGCCTTGACCACCGCCGGGTTGGCGTGGCCCAGGATCAGGCTCGTGTAGTTGCCGTTGAAGTCGAGGCGCTCGATCCCGTCGGCGTCCCAGACGCGCGCGCCCTCGCCCCGGGTGATGTAGAACGGGTACGGATCGAAGAAGGTCGTGGTGCGGCTGTTGCCCCCCGGCATGACGCGCAGCGCCTCCTCGAAGAGCTGGCGCGAGCGGGGGGTCTTGGCCTTGTAGTCGGTGACGGCGCGCTCGAGAGTCATGGGCTCCTCCTCCGGTCTATTCGATGGCCGCGTCCAGCGCCCGGCGGCTGTCCCGAAGCATCGCATGGGCCTCGGCCACTGTCACGCGTCGGAACGAGAGCCTCCCGCCCGGCTTGAGCTGGGCGATGCGGCCCAGGTCGAACGAGCACACGGTGGCGATCTTGGTGTAGCCGCCCGCCGACTGCCGGTCGGCGAGCAGCACGATGGGCTGGCCCTCGCCGATGACCTGGATCCCGCCCATCGGCACGCCGTCGGAGACGATGTCGTGCCCGCGGGTGTGCTCGATGAACGGGCCCTTCAGCCGGGCCCCCATCCGGTCGCTCTGGGGCAGCAGCTCGTACGGTCCCGCGAGGAACGCGGCGATGCCCGCGGCGGTGAACCGGTCGTCCTGCGGCCCGAGCACCACCGCGACGGTGGCCCCGCCGCCATACACCGGGGCGCGTCCGGGGCGGACCCGGCGCGGGCGGGCCGGGGCGCCGGCGGCGCCCAGCGGCAGCCGATCGCCCCGGCGCAGCGCGCGGCCGCCGAGCCCGCCGAGCCGGCCGCGCACGTACGTCGAGCGCGAGCCGAGCACGACCGGCGTGTCCAGACCGCCCGCGACCGCCAGGTACGCGCGCACCCCGGTCCGGGCCGGCCCGAGCCGCAGGACGTCGCCCGCCTTCACCGGGACCGTCTCCCAGGTCGGCACCGGCGCGCCGTTCACGGTCGGCGCCATGTCGGCCCCGGCCACCGCGATCAGCCGGTCGTCGGAGAGCTCGACCCGGGGACCCACCAGGGTGCACTCGAGGGCGGCCGCGCCGTCCGGGTTGCCGACCAGGCGGTTGGCGAGCAGGAA
>DATJIR010000067.1:0-5478 GCA_035493135.1 Verrucomicrobiia bacterium | reverse complement strand
CATCGAGGGAGCGCCGCGTGCTCCGACCGCGGGCGGCTAGCCGCGCGCGGGCGCCGCGCCCTTCTGGAGCAGGTCGTCGTAGAAGCCGGCGAGCGACTCGAGCACCGGCGCCGCCGCGCCGGAGAACGACGAGCCGTGCATCACCGCGAGGGTGCGCGGGGCGAGCCCGGCCAGCCGCCGGATGGTGGCGCCGGTCGCCGGGGTGACGCCGGTGAAGCCGAACTGCCTCTCGGCCGCCGTCGCGGGCCCCATGATGTCGCCGCCGGTCACCGCCGCCGGATCGCCCACGTGGGTGAAGAGATCGCTGGTGAACAGCGTGCCGGTGGCCTCCTCGTAGAGCAGGCCCGCGTCCCAGCAGTGCGGCACGTGCGGGGTGTCGAGGCGGCGCACCCGCCGGCCGCCCAGGTCGAGGACCTCGTCGTTGGCGAGCGCGCGCGGGGGCCGCGGCGACTGGTCGTTGAGCCAGATCGCGCAGCCGATTGCCCCGTGGGCGACCGTCGCCGCCGGGGCGGCGTCGAGCCACTCCGCGAGGGCCCCGCACTCGTCGGACTCGACGTGGCTGAACGTGATCCAGCGCAGCCGGTGCACGTCCATGACGCGCGCCGCCGCGCTCGAGACGGCCGGGAAGAGGGCGCGCTGGCCGCAATGGAAGAGCAGGGGCTCCTCCGCGTCGACCAGGAACTGGTTGAAGGTGAAGCCCTTCGGACCCACCGCGGGCAGAAAGGTCGAGAGGCGGTAGATGCGCTCGGCGATCTCGTCGACGCGGGTCTCCATCGGATCGTCCTCCGCATCGCATACTGCTCGGGGCCCGCGAACGTGTCAAGGAGCGCTATAATCTCGGGACCATGCGATTCGGGACCTTCTTCTTCTTCCAGGCCGCGCCCGGGCTCACCCACGCCGAGGTCGTCCACCGCGAGCTCGAGCAGATGGAGTGGACGGAGGAGCTGGGCTTCGACCAGATCTGGCTGACCGAGCACCACTTCATCGACTACGGCCTCGCGGTGGACCCGGCGAGCCTGGCCGCCACCGCCGCCGCGCGCACCCGCCGGGTGCGCATCGGGCTGGCCGCCGCCATCCTGCCCTTCCACCACCCGCTCCGGCTCGCCGAGCAGATGGCGCTCATCGACATCATCTCGAAGGGCCGCCTCGACGTGGGCGTCGGGCGCGGCAACCGCCCCGCCGAGTTCCGGGGCTACCACGTGCCCCAGCAGGAGAACCGCGAGCGCTTCGACGAGGCGGTCGACGTCCTGCTGAAGGCCTGGACCCGGGAGCGCTTCTCCCACGAGGGTCGCTTCTTCACGATCGGGGAGGCCCGCGTCATCCCGAAGCCCTGGCAGCGTCCGCACCCGCCGATCTACCAGGTGTGCGGCAGCGACGACGGCATCGAGAGCTCCGCCGCCCGCGGCTGGCCCATGCTCAACTCCATCCTGACCGGCCCGCTCGACCAGCTGATCAAGCGACGCGACAGCTACCTCACCGCGCTGCGCAAGCACGGCCGGACCGAGCCCGAGATCGCCGTGCTCATGAAGGACTGGGGCGTGTCGCGCCAGATCTACGTGGCGCCCACCGACGCCCAGGCCCTGGCCGAGGCCAAGGACGCCGAGATGTGGTACCAGGACTCGCTGCGCCGGTTCCAGGTGCCCGAGCGCATCGAGGACGCGCACCCGAGCCTCCAGCCCGGGTTCCGGGCCGCCGCGGAGCGCTTCAAGAAGGTGACCTGGGAGGGCCTCGTGGCCGAGACGGTGGCGTTCGGCTCGCCCGACACGGTGGCGCGCCACATCCAGACCATGCGCGACATGGGCATCGGCCACGTGCTCTGCTGGATGAACTTCGGGGGGCTGCCCCAGGACAAGATCCGCCGCTCGATGGAGCTCTTCGCCCGCGAGGTCATGCCGCACTTCCGCGGCTGACCGCCCGCGGGGGCTATACTGACCGGGCATGGCGTACAACGCGTGGTTCCAGTGCATCAACGGCTGCCCGGGGGAATTCGACCTCCGGGAGGTCATCTACCGCTGCCCCAGCTGCGGGGACCTGCTCGAGGTCCAGCACGACATGGAGGCGCTACGGTCGCGCTCGGCGGCGGCGTGGATCCAGCTCTTCGACGACCGGTACCGCCGCAACATCTATCCCTACGGCTCCGGGGTCTGGGGCAAGAAGGAATGGGTGGTGCCCTTCATCGACAACCAGAACATCGTGTCGATGTACGAGGGCAACTCGAACCTCCTGTGGGCCGACCGCTACGGCAAGCAGCTCCGCGTCGAGGACCTGTGGATCAAGCAGTGCGGCAACTCGCACAGCGGCTCCTTCAAGGACCTCGGCATGACCGTCCTGGTCTCGGTGGTCAAGGAGATGATGGCGGGCGGCTCGCCCATCGACGCGGTCGCGTGCGCCTCCACCGGTGACACCTCCGCCGCGCTCGGAGCCTACTGCGCGGCGGCCGGCATTCCCGCGGTGGTGCTGCTGCCGAAGGACAAGGTCTCGATCGCGCAGCTCGTGCAGCCGCTCGCCAACGGCGCGCTCGTGCTGTCGCTCGACACCGACTTCGACGGGTGCATGGCCGTCGTGCAGGAGATCACCAAGGAGCGGCGCATCTACCTGGCCAACTCGATGAACAGCCTGCGCATCGAGGGCCAGAAGACGGTGGCCATCGAGATCGTCCAGCAGTTCGACTGGGAGGTGCCGGACTGGATCGTGATCCCGGGCGGCAACCTCGGCAACGTGCACGCGCTGGGGCAGGGCTTCCTCATGATGCAGGAGCTGGGGCTCGTCAACCGGCTGCCGCGCATCTGTCTGGCCCAGGCCGAGCGGGCCAACCCGCTCTACCGCTCGTTCCAGAACGACTTCAAGACGTTCGAGCCGATCACCGCCCAGCCGACGCTGGCCATGGCGATCCAGATCGGCAACCCGGTGTCGGTCAAGCGCGCGATCCGGACGCTGCAGCGCTTCAACGGGGTGGTCGAGCAGGCCACCGAGCAGGAGCTGGCCGACGAGGCGGCCCGCGCCGACCGCACCGGCATGTTCAACTGCCCCCACACCGGCGTGGCGCTGGCCGCGCTGCGGAAGCTGGTAGACCGCAAGGTCATCCGGTCCGGGGAGCGGGTGGTGGTCCTCTCGACCGCGAACGGGCTCAAGTTCGCCGACCAGAAGGCGGCCTATCACATGGGCACACTCGAGGGCATCAAGCCGTCCCACCGCAACAAGCCGGTCGAGCTGCCCGCCGACGCCAAGCGCGTCGCCCGGACCATCGCGCGCCACGTCGAGAAGGCGCGCGCGCTGGTGTCGTGATGGACGAGCGCGGAAGGCGCGAGCATGGTGGGCCCGAGCGTCGTGACCCCCTCGACAAGCCGGTGGGGCCCAGCACCCTCTCGGTCCACGGGGGAGAGCCTCGCCCCAAGCCCGCGCACTCCCTCGCGACCCCGATCGTGCAGACCGCGACCTATACGTTCGGTAACACCCAGGAGCTGAAGGATCACTTCGACGGCAAGATCGAGCGCGTCGAGTACGGTCGTTACGGCAACCCGACCCAGCGCATCGCGGAGGCCAAGCTCGCCGCGCTCGAGGGCGCGGGCGACTGCCTGCTCTTCGGGAGCGGCATGGGCGCGATGACCACCGCGCTGTTCGCGATGCTCTCGCGCGGCACCCACGTGGTGGTGACCGACGACAGCTATCGGCGCACCCGCCAGTTCCTGAACCAGACGCTCTCGCGCTACGGGATCGAGGTCTCCACGGTGCCGGCGGGGGACTACGAGGCGCTCGAGGACGCGATCAAGCCCACCACCCGCGTGCTGGTGAGCGAGTCGCCGACCAATCCCTACAACCGCATCCTCGACCTCGAGCGGTTCGCGGCCATCGGCCGCTATCACCGGGTGAAGACGGTGATCGACGCGACCTTCGCGACGCCCTACAACCAGCGTCCGCTCGAGTGGGGCGTCGACCTGGTCGTGCACTCCGCCACCAAGTACCTGGGCGGCCACAACGACCTGCTGGCCGGCGCGGTGCTGGGCTCGGCCGAGCTGGTCGGCGCGGTCCGGGGGCTGCAGGGCATCACCGGGGCGGTGCTCGATCCCTTCGCGGCCTACCTGCTCGTTCGCGGGCTCAAGACCTTCGCCCTGCGCATGGAGCGGCAGAACGCCAACGCGCAGGCCCTCGCCGAGTTCCTCGCCGAGCACCCGCGGATCGCCGCGGTGCACTACGCCGGGCTGCCCGGGCACCCCGAGCACGCCATCGCCCGCAAGCAGATGCGGGGCTTCGGCGGCGTGGTCTCGTTCGAGGTGGCGGGCGATCTGGACGCGGCGACCCGGGTGGTGGACGCGTGCACGATTCCGTTCATCGCCGCCTCGCTGGGCGGAGTGGAGAGCCTGATCGAGCAGCCCGCGATCATGAGCTTCTACGAGCTCACGAGCGAGGAGCGCCTCGAGATCGGCATCAAGGACAACCTGATCCGCTTCGCGGTCGGCATCGAGGACGCCGACGACCTGATCGCCGACCTCGCCCAGGCCCTCGACCGCGCCTTCGCCTCCGCCTGATTCGGCCCCTCTTTCGGCGACCCGCGGGTCGCCTCACCGGGGACCCGGCCCCCGCGAATTCGGTTGCAAAGGGGTCGGGTTCGGGGGCACACTCCCGCAACGCCCGGATTCCTCATCCGCCGCCCGGCGGATCACGGGAGCCGTCGATGAGTGGGTCGTCCCGAGCCGACGAGAGCTGTCACCTCCGAGACCGAAGGAGCTCCTTGCCCATGTAGCGACCGATCCTGTCATCGCGGCGACCCCGGTCGCCGGAAGGAGTCATGCCGATGAACCGTCGACCCTTCCCGCTCGCTCTGGCCGCTCTGCCCGTCCTGATCGCTCTGGTTGCCTCGCTCGTCCTCGTGTCCGGCATCGCGTCGGCCCAGACGCCGAAGCGCGGGGGCACGCTCCGCGTCAGCTACGGCAACGAGATCGCCAACCTCGACTTCCACACCGCGCCCGGCTACGAAATGATGTGGGTCGCCATGAACGTGGGCTGCGGGCTCGTCAACATCACGCCCGACGGTAAGTTCGTGGGCGACGCGGCCGAGTCCTGGCAGGTCTCCCCGGATTCCCTGACCTACACCTTCAAGCTGCGGCCGAACGCGCTGTTCCACGACGGCACCAAGGTCGACGCCGCCGCGGTCAAGTTCAGCATCGACCGGCTGATGGATCCGGCCACCAAGTCCGGCATGCGGACCTTCTACGATCCGGTCCACTCGGTCGAGGTGCTCGATCCCCGCACCGTGCAGGTGCGGATGAAGCAGCCCTACGCCTTCTTCATGCACATGCTGGCCGCCTACCGCACGGGCCTGGTCCTCTACTCGCCGACCGCCACCCAGAAGTTCAGCCTCGAGGAGCGCAAGCAGGGCAAGCCGGGGGCGGTGGTGGGGTGCGGCCCGTTCCGGCTGGTCGAGTGGGTGAAGGGGAGCCACCTGGTGATGGAGCGCTTCGACAAGTACTTCGTCCCGGG
>DATJIR010000066.1:0-2551 GCA_035493135.1 Verrucomicrobiia bacterium | reverse complement strand
GTGATCGGCACGCTCCTGGTGACGCAGGCCGCCGTCATCGCCACGTCGGTGTACCTGCATCGTGGCCTCGCGCACCGCGCGCTCCGGCTGCACCCGATCGCCGACTGGGCGTTCCGGTTCATCCTCTGGTTCACCACCGGCCAGAACCGGCGGGAGTGGGTCGCCGTGCACCGGAAGCACCACGCCTTCACCGACACCGACAAGGATCCGCACAGCCCGCTGGTCCACGGCTTCTGGAAGATCCAGCTGTGGAACGTCTACTACTACGTGCGGGAGGCCCGGAACCCGGAGACGCTCACGCGCTGGGCCAAGGACATCCGTGACGACATCTGGGACCGCGTGCTCTTCAACAAGGGCACGCTCGGCGGGGTGGTCGGCATCGCGACCGCCATGCTGGTCCTGGGGCCGGGCTGGGGGCTGCTGCTGGCCCTGACCCACTTCATCCTGTACGTCTTCGTGCTGGCCCCGTCGATCAACGGACTCGGCCACTGGTGGGGGCGGCGGAACTTCGGGAACAACTCCGCGACCAACCTGCGCGTGCTCGCCTGGCTGACCGGCGGCGAGAGCCTGCACAACAACCACCACGCCTATCCGTCGAGCCCCAAGTTCAGCATGGGACGCTTCGAGTTCGATCCTTCGTGGGTGGTGATCCGGCTGCTCATGCTGCTGCGGCTGGCCCGGCTGGTGGGCGAGAAGGTGAAGCTGGCCGCCTAGGCCGGCGCCGGCTCCGCTCCTGACGCGCCGGGCCCCGGGAGACCGGGGCCCGTGTTGTGTCCGGAGCCGGGTTTTCCTTGACGGCTCCGCGGGCCCCCGTGTCCAATGAGGGCCGTGCTGTTCAGCTCGCTGGAGTTCCTCCTCCTCTTCCTCCCGCTCACCCTCGTCGTCGCGCTCCGCCTGCGCGGTCAGCCGCTGCTCCGCTGGATCGCGGGGACCAGCGTGGTCTTCTACGCCTTCGCGGGTCACTGGTGGTTCATCGTGCCCATGCTGCTCACGACCGGGGTGGACTACTGGGTGGCGATCCGCATCGCGGGCGAGCGGCGGCCGCGGGCGCGCGGCTGGCTCCTCGCGGTCTCGCTCGCGGGCAACCTGGGCCTGCTCGCCTACTTCAAGTACTCGGGCCTGATGGTGCGCACCGCGGAGCAGGGGCTCGTCGCGCTCGGGCTCGAGGGCTCCGCCGGGGCCTTCCGCTGGTTCGACGTGGTGCTCCCGGCCGGCATCAGCTTCTACACCTTCCAGACGCTCTCCTACATCATCGACGTCTGGCGCGGCCAGGCCCCCGCCGAGCGGAACTTCGTGCGCTTCGCCGGCTTCGTGAGCTTCTTCCCGCACCTGGTCGCGGGCCCGCTCACCCGCCACCACCAGCTCATCCCGCAGCTCGCGCGCATCGCCCGGACCGGCATCGACCCGCGCTGGCGGGAGGGCATCCTCCTGTTCAGTGTGGGGCTCTGCAAGAAGGTGCTGATCGCGGACCGGCTCGGCAACCTGATCGATCCGATGCTCGGCGCGCCCGCGGGCCTCGACGCCTCGCGCGCGTGGCTCGGCCTGCTCGGCTACGCGTTCCAGATCTACTTCGACTTCAGCGGCTACTCCGACATGGCGATCGGCCTCGGGCGGCTGTTCGGGATCGAGCTGCCCCCGAACTTCAACAGTCCCTACAAGGCGGTCTCGCCGAGCGACTTCTGGCGCCGCTGGCACATGACGCTCTCGCTCTGGCTGCGCGACTACCTCTACATCTCGCTCGGGGGCAACCGCTGCTCGGCCGCGCGCCGCCGGTTCAACCTGATGGCCACCATGGTCCTGGGCGGTCTCTGGCACGGGGCCAACTGGACGTTCGCGGCGTGGGGCACCTGGCACGGCCTGCTCCTGGTGGGCCACCACGCCTGCCCGGCGTGGGATCGGCGCCTCTCGCCGTTCTGGCAGCGCAACCTCACCTTCCTGCTCGTCACCGTCGGCTGGGTCTTCTTCCGCGCGGACAGCTTCGGCCACGCGGCCCAGTGGTTCGCGGGACTCGCCGGCCTGCACGGGCTCGACCTCGGGTGGACGCGGGACACCCTCTCGCTGGCCGCGCTCGTGATCCTCTGCCTGGGCCTGGTGCGGCTCTGCCCCAACAGCCTCGAGTTGCCGCTCGGCCGCCTCGGGCGCGTGCCGCAGGTCGGGCTCGCGACCGCCACCGCGGTCGCGGTGCTCCTGATGAACTACGGCTCCAAGTTTCTCTACTTCCAGTTCTGAGCCATGCGCGCCTTCACGATCACGATGAGCGGCCTGCTGGCGCTCGTGGTGGCGATCAACGGCCTGGCCGCCTGGGACGGCCGCCGACACGACCGCCGGCTCCAGGCGCTGGCGGCCGGCCTCCGGCCCGGCCAGGCGGTGATCGTCTCGCGCGAGCTCGACGACCGCCGGCTCCAGCGCGTGCGGCTCCGGGTGATCCCGCGGCCGGCGGTGGTGGCGTTCGGCTCGAGCCGGGTGATGCCGCTCGCGGGCGCCGCCCTCGGTCTCGGCCCCGGGCAGTTCTACAACGCGGCGGTGAGCGCGGCCTCGGTGGAGGACCACA
>DATJIR010000065.1:0-16772 GCA_035493135.1 Verrucomicrobiia bacterium | reverse complement strand
CCCCGGCTGGTCGGACGCGGTGAAGGGGCTGGCCCCGCTCATGCTGGAGATGTCCGCGAAGATCCTGGTCCCGACGTCGTTTTCCCCGATGCAGTGAGGCGCCCATGATCTACGAGCTCCGCACCTATACGCTGGTGCCCGGCAAGCAGGGCGAATACCTGAAGCTCTCCGGCGATCTCAGCCGGAAGATTCGGGGCGACGACTACGGCAAGCTCGAGGGCTTCTGGTCCACCGAGTTCGGCACCCTGAACCAGCTCGTGCACCTGTGGAGCTATGCCGACCTCAACGAGCGCGAGAAGCTCAGGGCGGCGCTGGGGCAGAACGAGCGGTGGCGGAAAGAGTACGTGCCGCAGATCCGCCCGCTCCTGATCGCCCAGGAGAACAAGATCCTGTCGGCGGAGCTGCCGCTGACGCCACCATCCGACACGGGCAATGTCTACGAGCTGCGCTGGTACCGCGCCCATCCTGGCCGGGCGGGCGAGTGGCTCCAGCACTTCAAGGCGATCATGCCCACTCGCGACAAGTACACGCGGCGCGTGGGCCTCTGGCAGACGCAGGCGGGCCAGCTCAACGAGGTCGTCCACATGTGGGCGTACCGCGACCTGAACGACCGCGCCGCCGCCCGCGCCAAGCTCGGGCAAGACCCGGCCTGGCAAGAGTTCCTGGGCAAGTCCGTCTCGCTCCTCGCCAACATGCAGGCCATCATCCTCAATCCCGCTGCGTTCTCCCCGATGCGCTAGCCGGCTCCATGGATCCAGAAGCGCGAAAAGTCATCGAGCTGGGCTACGGGGGCAGCGAGCGCCTCACCATGAACATGGGGCCGCAGCACCCGTCCGCCCACGGCGTCTTCCGCGCGATCCTGAGCCTCGAGGGCGAGACGGTGGTGGGGGTGGACGCGGTGATCGGCTACCTGCACCGCTGCCACGAGAAGCTCGGGGAATCCCTGACCTACACCCAGTACCCGTCGATCGCGTCCAAGACCGACTACGTGGCCGCGATGTGCAGCGAGCTGGCCTACGTGCGCGCGGCCGAGGGCATCGGCAAGATCGAGGTGCCCAAGCGGGCGCAGTACCTGCGGGTGATCGTGAGCGAGCTGCAGCGCGTCGCCTCGCACTGCCTCTGGCTCGGCACCTGGTGCCTCGACATGGGCGGCGCGCTCGGGGGCGGCGCCACCGTGTTCCTCTACTGCATCCGGGAGCGCGAGTGGGTGCTCGACCTCTTCGAGGCCCTCGTGGGCGCGCGGCTGCTCTACGGCTTCCACCAGGTGGGCGGCGTTCGCTACGACATCCCGGCCGGCTGGTCCCAGAAGTGCCGCGAGACCATCGCGCTCGTCGAGCGGCGGCTCGACGAGTACGAGGACATGCTGGAGCGCAACGCCTTCTTCCAGGCCCGAACCCAGGGGGTGGGCACGATCTCGCGCGAGCTGGCCCAGACCATCGGCCTCTCCGGCCCGCTCATCCGCGGCTCCGGGGTGAGCTACGACATCCGCCGGCTCGAGCCCTACTCCTCCTACGAGGACTTCGACTTCAAGGTGCCGGTGGAGACCGCGGGCGACTGCTACGCGCGTTACCGGGTGCGCATGGTCGAGTTCCGCGAGTCGATCAGCATCGTGCGCCAGGCGCTGGACGGGCTGCCGGAGGGGCCGATCTCGTCGCGTCCCGGCGTGAAGTCGGTGGGCCAGGTGCGGGTGGCCAAGGGTGAGGGCTACGCGCGGGTCGAGGGCCCGCGCGGCGAGGTGGGCTGCTACCTGATCTCCGACGGCGGGGCCAAGCCCTACCGCATGAAGTGGCGGGGCGCGTCCTTCTCCAACCTCTCGGTGCTGCCGCATATCCTGATCGGCACCAAGGTGGCCGACGTGGTCGCGATCATGGGCTCGGTCGACCCGGTCTTCGGCGAGGTGGATCGCTAGCATGCCGGCCCTGCCCCCGCTCGCCACGGAGGCGATCCACGCCTTCATCGTGGGTTTCATCGTGCTCAACGTCATCATCGGCATGGTGACCTACGTCACCCTGCTCGAGCGCAAGTTCGCGGCGCGGATGCAATCGCGCATCGGGCCCTACCGGGTCGGCCCCCACGGCCTGCTCCAGCCGATCGCGGACGCGCTCAAGCTCATGATGAAGGAGGACGTGATCCCGCGGCAGGCCGACCGGTCGGTCTACAACCTGGCCCCGATCGTGTTCCTCGTGCCCTGCATGCTGATCTTCGCCACGCTGCCCTTCGCGCCCGGGCTCGGGGTCGCCGACCTCAACATCGGCATCCTCTTCTTCCTCGCGATCTCCGCGATGGAGATCGTCGGGTTGTTCATGGGGGGCTGGGGCTCGAACAACAAGTACGCGCTGATCTCCGCGATGCGGGCGGTGAACCAGATCATCTCCTACGACCTGCCGTTCATCTTCGTGGCCCTCATCCCGGTGGTGCTCGCGGGCTCCCTCCGCCTCTCCGACATCGCGGCGGCCCAGGCCGGCATGCCCTACGTGTTCTGGTTCCCGCTCGGCACGCTGGCGTTCCTGGCCTACATCGTGGCGACCCTGGCCGCGGAGAACCGGGTGCCGTTCGACATCCTGGAGGCCGAGTCGGAGCTGATCGCGGGCTTCCGCGTGGAGTACTCGGGCATGAAGTTCGCGCTGATCCAGCTCGGCGAGTACGCCCACATGATCGGGACCTCGTTCCTGGGCGCGCTCCTGTTCCTCGGCGCCTGGTCCGGGCCGTGGTCGGACACCTCGCCCTGGTGGGGCGCCACGTGGTTCCTGCTCAAGGCCATGTTCGTCTTCCTTCTCGTGACCTGGATCCGCTGGAGCTTCGTGCGCATCCGGGTGGACCAGATCCTGGCCATCTCCTGGAAGCTGCTCCTGCCCGCGAGCCTGGTGCTCCTGATGGCGACCGCGATGGTGGTGGCCCTGCGGAGCACCGGCAATGGCTAGACCGCCGCTCGGCGAGAGCTTCTGGCGTGACCTCTACGAGCTGGTCCTGTCGGTGGGCCGCACGATGAAGGTGACCCTGATCAACCTGATCCGGCGGCCGATCACCGTGCACTATCCGGACCGCCCCCGAGCCTACCCGGACCGCTACCGGGGCCTGCTCGCGCTCACCTACGACAAGGAGACCGGCGAGGAGAACTGCATCGGCTGCCGGCTGTGCGAGTACATCTGCCCGCCCCAGGTCATCAAGGTGGAGATGCTCAAGGCCGAGAAGCGCAACTTCGCCAAGACCTTCACCCTCGAGCTCTACGCCTGCGAGTTCTGCGAGCTGTGCGTGCAGGTCTGCCCGACCGACGCCATCATCATGATGAAGTCGTTCGACATGTCGACCGCGGACCGACGCGAGCTGCTGCTCGACAAGGACCGGCTCCACCAGATCGGGCTCAAGTTCGAGCCGTCGTGGGCGACCGGCAACCTGCTGCGCGACATGCAGACGCCGCCCAAGGCCGTGAAGGCGGGAGGCGCCCCCGAGTGAGCCTCGAGCCGATCGTATTCTGGGCGCTCGCGGTGGTGCTGCTGGCCTCGGCCCTCGCGGTGGTGTTGACCCGGAACCTCTTCCACTCGGTGCTCTACCTGGCGCTGGCCCTCACCGCGACCGCCGGGGTGTTCCTGTCCCTCGACGCGGAGTTCCTCGCCGCCATCCAGCTCCTGCTCTACGCGGGCGGGGTGGTGACCATCGTGGTCTTCGCCATCGTGGTCACCGAGCGCCTGGTGGGCGACCGCATCACCCAGACCAGCCGGCAGCTCGCGGCCGGCTTCGGGATCGCGGGGGCCCTGCTGGTGGCGATCCTCGCGATCTTCCGCCGATCCCCGCTCACGGTGCCGCGGCCCGCGGTCTCGGGCGACCTCACCCGCGCGATCGGGCAGAGCGTGCTCACCACCTACGTGCTGCCCTTCGAGCTGCTGGCGGTGCTGTTCCTGGCCGCCCTGGTGGGCGCGCTCTACTTCGCGCGCCCGGACGACTAGCCCATGACGCTCCAGGCCTACCTCACGCTCGCGGCGATGCTGTTCTGCATCGGGCTCTTCGGCGTCATGACCCGCCGGAACACGATCGGCATCCTGCTCGGCATCGAGCTGATGCTCAACGCGGTCAACATCAACCTGGTGGCCTTCGCCCGCTTCCTGGGCGACGTCTCGGGGATGGTCTTCACCGTGTTCACGATCTGCATCACGGTGGCGGAGGTGGCGCTGGGCCTGGCCCTCGTCATCCTCATCTACCGTATCCGCCGCACCGCGGTGGCGGACCACCTGGATCTCCTCAAGGGATAGCGCGTACCCCATGGCCGCTTCCGGCAATTTCGCGCTCTGGGCCTGGCTGGCGCCCGCGGTGTCCTTCCTGCTCCTGAGCCTGATCGTGCCGCTGCGCCGCTCCGGCAAGCCCGCCGCGTGGCTCTCGATCGTGATCTCGGCGGGGGCGCTGAGCGCCGCCGTCTCCGCCTGGCGCTCCGCGGTGCCGGACATGGCCCGGCGCATCCTCTGGGAGTGGATCCCGGTGGAGGACGGCGTGCTGACCTCGGTGGGCGTGCTCGCCGACGCCGATTCCACCCTGATGCTGATCCTGGTGGCCCTCGTCTCCTTCCTGGTGCAGCTCTACTCGCTCGGCTACCTGTCCGACGAGCCCCCCGCCTCGCTCGGCCGGTACTACGCCTACCAGTCACTCTTCGCCTTCTCGATGATGGGGCTGGTGCTCGCTCCCAACTTCGTCCAGCTCTTCATCTGCTGGGAGCTGGTGGGCCTCTGCTCCTACCTCCTGATCGGCTACTGGTACACCCGGCCGGAGGCGGCGCGCGCGGCGGTGAAAGCCTTCTGGGTCACCAAGGCGGGCGACGTGGGATTCCTCATCGGCATCGTGATGCTGTGGAGCCGCACCGGCACCTTCGACTTCTCCGAGCTCTTCGAGATGGCCCAGGGCGGCAGCGAGGCCCTCACCGGGCTCGGCCTCGTCATGTTCTGCATCTACCTGGGCGCGGCCGGCAAGTCGGCCCAGTTCCCGTTCCACGTGTGGCTGCCCGACGCGATGGAGGGCCCGACCCCGGTCTCGGCGCTCATCCACGCCGCGACCATGGTGACCGCCGGCGTGTACCTGCTCTTCCGCACCGCGTTCCTCTTCGAGCAGGCTCCCGAGGTGCTGGCCGCGGTGGGCTGGATCGGGGCCTTCACCGCCCTGCTCGCGGCCACGCTCGCGTGCGTGCAGCGCGACATCAAGCGCGTGCTCGCCTACTCCACCGTCTCCCAGCTCGGCTACATGATGGCCGCGATCGGCGCCGGCTTCGCGGGCGCCGGCTTCCTGCACCTGCTGACCCACGGCGTGTTCAAGGCGCTGCTCTTCCTGGCCGCCGGCGCGGTCATCCATGCGGTCGGCACCAACGACATCTTCGCGATGGGCGGGCTCGCCCGGCGCATGCCCCAGACCTTCACCGTCTTCCTGATCGGCACCCTCTCGCTGGCCGGCATCCCGTTCTTCGCGGGCTTCTTCTCCAAGGAGGAGATCCTGGGCGCGACGTGGGAGGGCGGGCTCACGGTGCCGTTCGCGATGCTGGTGGTGGCCGCCTTCCTCACCGCGTTCTACATGTTCCGGGTGGTCTTCATCGCGTTCCTGGGCGCCCCCGCGGGGTCGGCCGCGTCCGCCGGCCACGGGAGCGCCCACGGAAGCCACGCTCCGGGCCACGCCCACGACGCCCCCGCGATCATGACGCTGGCGCTCTGGGTCCTGGCCCTGCTCGCCCTGGTCATCGGCGTCGGCTTCGCGTTCTCGCACCCGGAGGCGGAGTTCGCGGCTCCGGGCTGGCTGACCCCGCTCGCGGTGGGCGTGGCGGTGGGCGGCATCGCCCTCGCCACGGTCGTCTACGCGCTCGGCTGGATCAGCTCCGAGTGGCTCTTCCGCCGCTTCGCCCTGGTCGGCGAGGCCGCGATGGAGCGCTTCTGGCTCGACGACCTCTTCGCGCTGGTCTACCGGAGCGGCATCCTGGGGGTGGCCCGGATCGTGGGCTGGGTGGACCGCTACATCGTCGACGGCGTGCTGAACGTGCTGAGCGCGTGGACCCTCACCCTGGGCGACCGGCTGCGGCGGATCCAGTCCGGCCAGGCCCAGGACTACGTCTACGGCATCGCGCTCGGCGTGCTCCTCCTCATGGTCTGGATGCGGTGGCCCCGGTGAGCGCCTGATGACCCTCTCCTCACTGCCGGTGCTGTCGATCATCACCTGGTCGCCCTTCGTGGGCGCGCTGCTGATCATGTTCCTGGCCCGACGCAACGCGCTGCTCGTGCGGGGCCTGGCGGTGGCCGCGACCGCGGTGCCCCTGGTGCTCTCGATCGCGATCTACGTGGCCTACGACCGCGAGGCGGCGGGGTTCCAGTTCTTCGAGGACGTGCCGCTCGTGCCCGCGCTCGGCATCAACTACCAGCTCGGCATCGACGGGCTCAGCCTGCTGATGGTGCTGCTCACGTCGATCATCATCTTCGCGGGCGCGTGGGCCTCGTGGACGGTGAAGGTGCGCAGCCAGGAGTTCTACGCCCTCCTGCTCCTCCTGGTCACCGGGGTCTACGGGGTCTTCGTCTCCCTCGACCTCTTCGTGCTCTTTCTGTTCTACGAGATCGCGGTGCTGCCGATGTACCTGCTGATCGGCATCTGGGGCTCCACCGGCGAGGTGCGGCCGCAGGGCGTCTTCGGCTGGGCCATCGGCCGCACCGGAGTCGGGACCAAGGAATACGCCGCGATGAAGCTGACCCTGTACCTGCTCTTCGGGTCGGCCTTCATCCTGGTGGGCATTCTGGCCCTCTACGTGGCGGGCGACTCCTCGTCGTTCTCGTTCCTCGAGATGGAGCTGACCCAGTTCGATCCGAAGCTGCAGTCGTGGGTCTTCCTTGCCTTCTACGTGGGCTTCGGCATCCTGGCCGGCATCTGGCCGCTCCACACCTGGTCGCCCGACGGCCACGCCTCCGCGCCGACCGCGGTGTCCATGCTCCACGCGGGCGTGCTGATGAAGCTCGGAGCCTACGGGGTGGTGCGGCTCGGTATGGGCCTCTTGCCGGACGGCACGCTGCAGTGGTCGTGGCTCGTGGGCACGATCGCGTGCGTGAACATCGTCTACGGGGCGCTCAGCGCGATGGCCCAGACCGACCTCAAGTACGTGATCGCCTACTCCTCGGTCTCGCACATGGGCGTGGTCATGCTGGGGGCGGCCACCCTCACCGAGGTCGGGCTGAACGGCTCGGTCTACCAGATGTTCGCCCACGGCATCATGACCGGCCTCTTCTTCGCCCTCGTCGGCCTCGTCTACGAGAAGGCCCACTCGCGCGAGATCTTCAAGATGGGCGGCTTCGCCCGCATGATGCCCGGCATCGCGACCGCATTCACGATTGCCGGTCTCTCGTCGCTCGGGCTGCCCGCCACCGCGGGCTTCGTGGCCGAGTTCCTCACGTTCCTGGGCGCCTGGCAGTCGTCGCACGCGTGGTGGCTCTTCCCCGCGGTCGGCGGGGCCTATCTCACCGCGATCTACGTGCTGCGCGTCACCAAGCAGATCTTCTGGGGGCCGCCCTCGACCGACCCGCACTTCCAGCACCTGCCCGACGCGCGCGGGCCGGAGTGGGCCGCGCTGTGGATCCTGGTGGCGGTGATCGTGCTGTTCGGGGTGTGGCCGTCGCTGGCCCTGGGGCCGGTGGATACTGCCACCATCCCGCTCCTCAACCGCCTGTGGGTGCTCCAGTGACCGGGCCCGAGGTGAGCAGCCCGCTGGTGCTGGAGGTCGGCCTCGCGCTGCTCATGCTGGCCGTCTTCCTGGTCGGCCTCTTCATGTCGGGGGAGGACAAGCGGCGGGTCGGCGTGCTGACCGCGATCGGGCTCGTGGTCCTCTTCGGCTTCTCCTGGCGCAGCGAGGCGGGGACGGAGCTCTTCCACGGCACCTTCGTGCAGGACGAGCTCGCCCTGTTCGCGAAGCGGCTCTTCCTGCTGGCCACCCTGATCGGGGTGCTCGCCTCGCTGCCGCTGCGCGCGGCCGCCTTCGCCCGGCGGGCCACCGAGTACTACCTGGCGATCCTGGCCTCGCTGCTGGGCATGCTGGTGCTCGCCTCGGCGCGCGACCTGGTGCTGCTGTTCGTGGCCTTCGAGCTGATGTCGATCCCCCTCTACTACCTGGCCGGCTTCCTCAAGCGGGAGCCGGAGGCGGTCGAGGCGGCGCTCAAGTTCTTCCTGATCGGCACGGTCTCCTCGGCGGTGCTCGCCTACGGGCTCTCGTTCATGTACGGCGTCGCCGGCACCACCGACGTGCGTGGTGTCGCGCACGCGCTCGGGACCGGCCATCCCATGATGCTGCTCGGCATGCTGCTGGCGCTGGGCGGGCTCGGCTTCAAGATCGCCGCGTTCCCGTTCCACATGTGGGTCCCCGACACCTACGAGGCGGCGAGCACCCCCTTCGTGGCGTGGCTCTCGGTGGCGCCCAAGGCGGCCGGCTTCGTGGTGATCTTCCGCCTCTACCTCGAGGGCATGGGCGATCGGGTGGTCTACTGGGTGCCCGCCGCGGCGGCGCTCGCCACCGTGACCATCATCGGCGGCAACCTGATGGCGATCCCGCAGCAGAACGTCAAGCGGCTGCTCGCCTACTCCGGGGTGGCCCACATCGGCTACATGCTGGTCGGCTTCGCCGCGGTCTCCGCCAACGGCACCGCGATGATGCTCTTCTACCTGGTGGCCTACCTCTTCGGGAACATGGGCGCCTTCCTGGTGGTCGAGGCGGTGGCCCAGGCGGAGGGCTCGGACGCCATCGCGGCGTTCCGCGGCCTCGCCCAGCGCTCGCCCATCCTCGCGCTCTGCATGCTGCTCTTCCTGCTCTCGCTGGGCGGCATCCCGTTCGTGGCCGGCTTCTGGGCGAAGCTCTACGTCTTCTGGGCCGCCGCCGAGCAAGGGCTCTACTGGCTGGTGCTGGTGGGCGCGGTGCTGACCGTGGTGGCCCTGTTCTACTACCTGCTGGTCGCCAAGCGCATGTACATCGACACGCCCGAGCGCCGCGAGCCGATCCCGGTGGCCCCGCTGCTGCAGTTCTGCATCTTCCTCTGCGTGATGGGCGTGGTGGTCATGGGGATCTACCCCAAGCCGCTGGTCGTCGCCGCCCTCCGCGCCGTCGGCCCGCTCTTCTAGAAGCCGCGGCCCCAGGGCGAGCCCCGCGACCCTTCAGCGAGCGGAATAGATCGTGATGTCGTTGGCAGCGCCGGGCCGAAGGGCAGTCCGAGTCACCGGCCCCCGCTCCGCGACGCCGGGAACGGCGTCTGTGAAGCCGCGATTGCCGAATATCGTTCCGCAGTCGTGGTTCGTCTTGTACGCGCCGTAGCCGGCGCCGGTCGCCGCTCCGACCAGCCCGCCGATCAAGGCGCCCTTGCCCGCCCCCGACCCGCCGTTGGCAATGGCGCCGCCGGCGGCGCCGAGGCCCGCGCCGACGAGTCCACCGATCGCCCCGGGCTTGGCGATACGCCAGGCGCGATCACTCGCCGTGGCGCATTGCGAGGACGTGCTGGCAACCGGAACTGCGCGAGGCGTGTTCACCGTGGTCCGAGCTACCGCAGGCGTGACATGAGCCGCCACGACCGCCGGGGTACGGCCGACGGAGGGCGTGGCGTAACTCGCCGCCATGGACTGGGCGGGTGACGGAGAGCGAAGCATATAAGCGGTCGTGACGCCCGTGAGAAGCGAAGTGCCCACTACGACGGCGACGCCGACCGTGATGATTTTACCGAGTGGTCTCATGGTCAGTGGCCCTCCTCTCGCCAGCTATGACGGGCAGGGTTGGCCGCGTATTCCCGGACACAGTTCCGGCGACAGCTGGCGCGGGTCTCCTCATCTTTTCGAACTTCGTGCTTTTCGAGGCGCGCGGGAGCATAGTGGCGCATGCGGACCTGCCCATCAAGCAGCCCTCCAAGTTCGAGCTGGTGATCAACCTCAAGACCGCAAGGCGCTCGGCCTGACGATGACGCAAAGAACTGCTCGCCGGAGCTCGACAGCTCGAGGTCAGGTTGTCGTTCATCGACGTGAAGAAGCCCGAGGATTTCGATCCGGGGCTCGCCCGAGCCAAGAAGGGCGATGCAGACGGACTCATCGCACCCCTGGGCGCGTTCACTTACGCTCACCGAGCGAAGCTGGTACAGCTTGCCCTGAAGCATCGGTTGCCTGGGATCTACTGGGTTCGGGACTACGTGGAGGAGGGTGGTCTCATGTCCTACGGCTCGAGCTTCGCCGACGTCGGCCGGCGCGCGCCGCGTACTTCGTC
Organism: Verrucomicrobiia bacterium; assembly: GCA_035493135.1. Taxonomy (GTDB): domain Bacteria; phylum Methylomirabilota; class Methylomirabilia; order Rokubacteriales; family CSP1-6; genus CAMLFJ01. The sequence goes on along the minus strand of DATJIR010000065.1, from coordinate 6,538 downwards.
GGCAGGATACTGAAGGGCAGTGCCCCGGCGGATCTTCCCGTCGAGCACCCCACGAAGTTCGAGCTCGTGATCAACATCAACCGCCAAAGCCCTCGGCCTGACGATCCCGCCGTCCCTCCTTCAGCGAGCGGACCAGGTGATCGAGTGAGGAGGCGGCGAGCCGTCACCGGCACCCTGGTAGGCGACCGCCTCGCCGCGCCGCTCGGCGCCGAGGCGGGTCCGCCGCCTCGAGCTCTGGCACAGGAGATGCCTACACCTATGCCCAGCGGCAGCGAAGAATTCCAAGGAGGACACACATGCTGGGACGATTTCTAGTAGCGGCAATTACGGGGGTGGTGGTGTGGAAGTACCGTGATTCTCTCCGGGATTACGTGAAAGGCAACGCGGAGCCGGCTCGGGAAAAGGTGGATGGGCTGCTCCGGACGGTGCAGGAGAAGTCCGAGACCCTGCTCGACCAGGCGAAGGGGCAGCTTTCTTCGCGGCTCGAGAGCGCCCGGGAGAAGGTCCGCGCAAGGGCGTGGGAGGCAGGTCGAGAAGTATCTCCCGAGTAGCTCTTACAGCGCGCGCGGCGCTTCGTGCCACGTGCCCATTCTCGCGAAGACGGTCCTGCGACGGCATTCGATCGTTGGCGCGCCCCATCGCGGCTGCAGGTTCCTGCGCCTCGCCGAGCGGAAGTTGTTACCAAGTCGCGTTGGGGTGCGCTGGGCACGGCTCTGGCGTCAATCGACCGCAACCCCGGCGCAACCGCCGGGCCGCGACGGCCTAGTCTAAGTCGCCGATTCTACGAGCCTGCCTCCGGTTCGCGCAGACTTACTGGGCTATACTACGGGGGCCATGCCCGCCCTGGCTGTCGGCAAGCTTCCTCCCCAGCTCCTCGAGCGTCTGCTCGGCAAGCTCGCGTCCGCCGACCCCCGCGTGGTGATCGGGCCCCGGCTCGGCGAGGACGCGGCCGTCGTCGACATGGGGGACCGCTACCTGATCGCCACCACCGACCCCGTCACCTTCGCAACCGACGAGGCCGGCAGGTACGCCCTGCACGTCAATGCCAACGACGTGGCGGTGCGCGGCGCCCGCCCGCTCTGGTTCCTGGCCACGGTGCTGCTGCCCGACGGGCAGGCCAGCGAGGGCGGGGTCGAGCGGCTCTTCGCGGATCTCGGTGAGGCGTGCGCCGAGCTGGGGGTGGCGCTGATCGGCGGCCACACCGAGGTGACCGCGGGGCTGCCGCGGGCCATCGTGTCCGGCTGCATGCTGGGCGAGGTCGCGAAGGACCGGCTGGTGACCACCGGCGGCGCGCGGCCGGGCGACACGCTGCTGCTCACCAAGGGCGTGCCGCTCGAGGGCGCGGCCATCGTGGCGCGCGAGCGGGCGGCCGAGGCCCTGCGACGGGGCGTGCCCGCCGATGTGGTGAAGGGCGCGGCGGAGCTCCTCCGGCGACCCGGCATCAGCGTGGTGCCGGAGGCGCGGGCCGCGTGCGGCGCGGCCCGCGTGCACGCGATGCACGACCCCACCGAGGGCGGCGTGGCCACCGCCTGCTGGGAGCTGGCCCAGGCCGGCGACGTCGGCGTGCGCGTCGACCGCGAGCGCATCCCGGTGCTGCGCGAGGGCCGGGTGCTCTGCGAGGCGTTCGGCCTCGACCCGCTCGGCACGATCGCGTCGGGGTCGCTGCTGCTCGCGGTGGATCCGGGGGACGCCGAGAGCGTCATCGGCGCTTGCCGCGGCGCCGGCGTCGACTGTACCTCCATCGGCCGCGTCACGGAGGCCTCGCAGGGCGTGAGCCTGGTGACCGGGGGCCACGCGCGCCCCATGCCGACGTTTCCACAGGACGAGATCACCCGCATCTTCTCGGAGGGCTAGGATGCCCCAGATCGGTTACGCCCACCGCCAGGCGCCCATGGGCCGCCGCGGCATGGTGGCTTCGTGTCACCCGCTGGCCTCGCTGGCCGGCGTGGACGTGCTGCGGTCGGGCGGCAACGTGGTGGACGCGGCCATCGCCACCAACGCGGTGCTCGCGGTCACGCAGCCGAACTTCTGCGGCGTGGGCGGCGACATCTTCGTGCTCTATCACGAGGCGGCTACCCGGCGCGTGCACTTCCTGAACGGGGCCGGCCGCTCCGGCTCACGGGCCACGCTCGACGAGCTCGGCCGGCGCAGGCTCAAGGCGGTGCCGGGCACCGGTGCGGGGTCGGTCTCCGTTCCCGGGGTCACCCGTGGCTGGCGGATGCTGCTCGACCGCTTCGGCACCCGGCCGCTGGCCTCGCTGCTCGAGCCCGCGGCCTACTACGCGGGCGACGGCTTCCCGCTCAGCGACGTGGTCGCGCAGGCCATCCGCGAGAAGGCGCCAACCGTCGACGACCCGGAGTGGCATCGCGTCTTCGCGCCCGGCGGCGTCTTTCCCCGCACCGGCGTCTGCTTTCGCCAGCCCGACCTGGCCCGCACCCTCACCGAGCTGGGCCAGGAGCCCGAGCTCTTCTACAAGGGTCGGGTGGCGCGATCGATCGCCCAGCGCATGAGCCGCGACGGCTTCCTCATCGCGGAGGACCTGGCCGCGCACGAGGGCGAGTGGGGCGAGCCCATCTCGTCCACCTATCGCGGCTATACCGTGTACGAGACGCCGCCCCCGACCCAGGGCCTGGCCGCGCTGCTGAGCCTGAACCTGCTCGAGGGCTTCGACCTCACGCGCTACGAGCCGCAGTCGCCCGAGCACCTCCACCTGCTGATCGAGATGACCAAGCTCGCCTACGCCGACCGCGACCGCTGGGTGGCCGACCCGACGCGCGAGCGCGTGCCGGTCGAGGCCCTGCTCGGCAAGAGCTATGCGGAGCGCCGGCGCCTGGCCTTCGATCCCGGGAAGGCGCAGTGGCACAAGTGGGGCGAGCTCGACGGCGACACCACCGGGTTCGTGGTGGCGGACGGGCAGGGCAACGTCATGAGCGTCATCCAGAGCCTCTACAAGTCGTTCGGCTCCGGGGTGGTGGCGCCCGACACCGGGGTGGTGCTCCAGAACCGGGGCGCCTACTTCAACACCGATCCCGCGCACCCGAACCACTTCGCCCCGGGCAAGCGGCCGTTCCACACCCTGATCGCCTGCGTGGTCACGCGCGACGACCGACCGGTGCTGGGCTACTCCAACATGGGCGGTGACGGGCAGGCCATGTTCCACGCCCAGTCGCTGACCAACGCGCTCGACTACGGGATGGAGATCCAGGAGGCCATCGAGCGGCCGCGCTTCGTCGCGGGGCCCATCGATCCGGGCGACGTGGCGGACCAGGTGCGCATCGAGAGCCGCGTGCCCGTCGCCACCCGCGAGGCGCTCGAGCGCAAGGGCCATCACGTCGTCCCGGTCTCCGACTTCTTCATGCGCATGGGCCACGCCCACGGCATCACCCTGACCGACGGCACCCTTCGGGGCGGCGCCGACCCGCGCGGCGACGGCGCCGCCATCGGGTTCTGACCGTCGTGCGGCGCGCGCTGATCGCGGCGGTCACGATGGCCGCACTGCTCGTCGGCCGAGGACCCGTCGCGGCCGAAGAATGGGGCGCGATCGATCCCGGGGTGACCACCACCGACCAGGTCCGCGCGCGGTACGGCGCGCCCAGCAAGGAGACCAGCGCCAAGGCGGACGGCTACGACACGGTCCGGTGGGTCTACGAGGGTGCGCGGGCCCCGGGCGGCCTGGAGAGGATGACGATCGACTACGGGTTGCTCACCCCTCAGGGCTACAAGCCCACGGTGGTACGGGTGCTCCGGCTCGAGCCCAGGCCGAAGATCTTCGGCCGGAACACGGTGATCCAGGCCTGGGGCGTGCCCGACGCGATCACCAAGCACAACGAGATGGACGTCTTCTTCTACAAGTCCGGGCTGCTCGTGAACTTCGACCAGGGGGGCGACGAGGCCGCGCTGCTGACCTTCACGCTGCCCCAGCCCGGCACCCCGGCGCCCGCGGCCCCGAAGCGCTGACCGCACGCCCGCGCTCCGATGATCGATCATCTGATGGCGCTCGACCCCGGCGGCCGGGGCATCGCCGGGTTCTTCGTCCGCGGCGGCGCCACCGCGGCGGCGCAGGCCCTGCGGCGGAGCCGGCGCGTGCTGCTGACGACCGGCTTCGCGGTGGGCCCGGGCTTGCCCGAGACCGACGGCCCGCCGGGCACCGCGTGCCTCGGCCGGGCCCTCCGCCTCCTGGGCGCCGAGGTGGTCTACGTGACCGACGCGATGGCGGTGCCGCCGCTCCAGGCCGCGCTCAAGGTGCTGGGCGAGCCGTCGGCCGTCGAGACCTTCCACGTGGCGCACGGAGCGGGCGGCGGCCCCGGGTCGCGCGGGGCGCGCGAGACGGCCCGGCGGCTGCTGGCCGAGCACCGCCCCACCCACATGGTCGCGATCGAGCGCCCGGGCCGCGCGCGCGACGGCGAGTATCGTTCCGCGCGCGGCCGCTCGCTCACCGAGTGGAACGGCGCGCTCGACGAGCTGTTCCTCGCCGCGTCCGCGCGCACCGTGACTGTCGGCGTGGGCGACGGCGGCAACGAGATCGGGATGGGCACGGTGCGGGCCCGGGTGGCCCGCGCCGGCGGACTCTTCCCCCGGATCGCCTCGGTGGTGAGGGTGAAGCACCTGGTGGTGGCGGGCGTGTCCAACTGGGGCGCCTACGGCATCGTGGCCGAGCTGGGCCGCCTCGCCGGCCGGCCGCTGCTCCACACCGCCGAGGAGGAGCAGGCGATGGTGCAGGCCTGTGTCGACGCGGGGGCGGTCGACGGCCTGACCTTCCGCCCCGAGGCCACCGTGGACGGCTTGCCTTTGTCCGCCCACATCGGCATGCTTGAGCTGCTGCGAGTGCTGGAATCACCCCGTCGAACCGGAGGCCCGAGCGAATGAGTGCTGCCCACGCGAGCGTGATCGACACCTACAAGGCCATGCACCCCAAGTCGTCCGCGCTCTACGAGCGCGCGCGCGGCATCATCCCGGGCGGCGTCACCCACGACGGCCGCCACATGAAGCCGTTCCCGGTGTACGTCGAGCGGGCGCTCGGGTCCCACAAGTGGGACGTGGACGGGCACGAGTACATCGACTACTGGATGGGGCACGGCGCGCTCTTCCTGGGCCACTGCCATCCTGCGGTGGTGAAGGCCATCCAGGAGCAGGCCGCGCGCGGCACCCACTTCGGGGCCAGCCACGAGCTCGAGGTGCGCTGGGCCGAGCTGATCGCCAAGCTGATCCCGTCGGCTCAGATGGTGCGCTTCGCGATGTCCGGCACCGAGGCCACGCATCTCGCGCTGCGCATCGCGCGCGCCTTCACCGGGCGCAACAAGGTCGTGAAGTTCCAGGGCCACTTCCACGGCTGGCACGACGGGGTGGTGGCGGCGGTGAACCCGCCCTACGACGTGCCGATGTCGGCCGGCGTGCCGACCTCGGTGCTCGACCAGCTGCTGGTGTGCCCGCCCAACGACATCAAGTCGGTGGACACCATGCTCGAGCGTGGCGACGTGGCCGCGGTCATCCTGGAGCCGGCTGGCGGCCAGTCCGGTACCACCCCCACGATCCCGGGCTACCTCCAGGAGCTGCGCAGCCTCACCACCCGCCACAACGTGGTGCTGATCTTCGACGAGGTGATCACCGGCTTCCGCTATTCGCCGGGCGGCGCCCAGGCCTACTTCGGCGTCACGCCCGACATGACCACGCTGGCCAAGATCGTGGCCGGGGGGCTTCCCGGTGCCGCGGTCGTCGGCAAGAAGGAGCTGATGTCGATGATGGCCCACCGCGGCGAGCCGGTCTTCGACCGCAGCCAGCGCGTGGCCCAGAACGGCACGTTCAACTCCAACCCGGTGTGCGCGGCCGCCGCCATCGCCACCCTCGAGCTGGTCGCCGACGGGTCACTGCACGCCCGCGCCAACAAGGCGGGCGACGAGCTGCGCTCGGGCCTGTCGGAGGCGATGAAGCGCGCCGGCGTGCCCGGCACCTGCTTCGGCGAGGCGTCCATCTTCCACGTCTCCTTCGAGGGCAAGCCCGGGCTGGCCGGCTTCGACCGGCCGCGCCGCGGCGATCTCTACCACCTGCTGCGGTGCGCGCTGCTGAACAACGGCGTGGACTGCGCGAGCCACCACGGCTGGATCTCGGCGGTGCACAGCGACGCCGACATCGAGCGCACGATCGCGGCCCACGAGAAGGCCTTCCGCGAGATGGCGGCCGACGGTGTCTTCAAGGGCATGTAGATGGCTCTCCCTCTCCCCCGAAGGGGAGAGGGCAGGGTGAGGGGCCGGTAGTGGACGACACCCAGCGCCGCGCCAAGCTCCAGGACCTCTACGACCTCGCCCAGGGCTCCGAGGAGTTCGACGGCGGCATCACCTGGGAGCCCGACACCGAGGCGCTCGTGGTCGGGAACTGGGCCTTCTTCGCCATCGACGAGATCGGGGACCTCGCGCTGTCCTTCCACCTCGACTCGCACCCGGTCGCGGTCGCCCGCCTGACGCGCTTCCTGGTCCAGCACGACGTCCCGTTCGTGCTCCACGAGGCCTTCACGGTCGACGACGACGACCGCATCGTCTTCGAG
>DATJIR010000064.1:0-7778 GCA_035493135.1 Verrucomicrobiia bacterium | reverse complement strand
CCGCGAAGACGCTGCCGCCGCTGACGAGCAGGTTGCCGATCTCGCCCTCCGGCACGTCGGCGCCACCGTCGTCCAGCAGGCGGATCCGGTAGCCGGGCACCGCACGGCCCGAGCTCCCCGGGCGCGTCTCGCCCGCGCGATTGCTGATGAAGATGTGCAGCGCCTCCGTCGTGCCGATTCCGTCGAGGATCTCGACCCGGAAGCGCTCGCGCCAGCGGCGATAGAGGTCGGCGGGCAACGGCTCGGCCGCGGCGAAGCACACCCGGACGCTGGAGAGGTCCGCGGGCTCTCCCACCGACGCCGCCTGGAGCATCTGGGCGTACAGTGTCGGCACCCCCACGAAGACGGTGGCCCGGTGCGCGCGAACGAGATGGAACATCCGGGCGGGGGTGCTGCGCTCCGTGTTCAGCACGACCGTCGCGCCCGCCTTCAAGGCAAAGTAGGTGGTGAATCCGAGCGGGTAGGCATGGAAGCACGGACTGCCGCACACGATGACGTCTCCGGGGCGCAGCTCGACGAACGGTGCCGCGTAGAGGCGCTCGCTGTGCAGCATATCGCGCTGCAGGTGCACGGCCCACTTCGGGGTTCCCGTGCTGCCCGATGTATGGAGCCAGAAGGCGGCGTCTGCGCTGGTGGTCGGCGCCGCCTCCAGCTCGACCGGCGCCTCGCGCACCAGGGCGCCGAAGTCGTGCTCCCCGGGCTCCGACGCCCCGCCGTCCACGATGAGCACGTGTCGCAACAAGGGGTACCGACCCCGGCGCTCACGGAGTGGTCCCCACAACGCCGCGGTGGTGACGATGGCGCGAGCTCGGCTGTCGGCCAGCAAGAAGACCTGCTCATCCGGGGTGACCGCGAAGCTCATCGGGGTCGGTACCGCGCCGATCTTGATGGCGCCGAAGAACGAGGTCACGAACTCGAGACGGTTGGGCAGCAGAATCGCGACACGGTGCTCGAGCTCGACGCCCAGCGCGGCCAGCGCGTTGCCGACCTGGTTCACCCTGCGCTGCAGCTCGGCGTAGGTGACCCGCTGGCTCTCGTGGATGTACGCAACCCGATCACCGTGCCCGGCGGCGACCGCGCCATCGACGTACTCGACGGTGACGTTCAACACGTCCGGCACGTCGACCTCCGGGGCCGTGGGCGTCGGTATTTCGCTCACCGCACCAGCCACGCGTTCCAGAAGTACAGGAACGGCCCCGCTTTGAACCCGCGCAGGTCCTTCCGCATCGCCTGCAGCGGGTAGTAGTCGCCGAGCTTGATGCGCCCCACGTCCTCGTAGAAGATCGCCTGCACCCGCTCGATCAGCGCGCGCCGCTTCTTCGGATCCGTCTCGCGGGTCATCTCGGCCAGCAGTCGGTCCTTCTCCTCCTGGCACCACCAGCCGGGCCAGTTGCACTGCAGCGACGAGGCCAGCGCCGGGTCCGGGCTCAGGGTGAAGCCGGTGGAGAAGACGTCGAACAGCTCGGGCTTGTTGCGGCGCTGCACCAGGGTGGCCCAGTCCACCACCTGCAGATCGACGACGAAGCCCACCTCCTCCATCTGCTGCTTGGCCACCACCGCGGTGTTGTACATCCACTCGTACTCCTTGGTGGTGATCCAGCGCACCGGCTGTCCGGCGTAGCCGGCCTCCTTCAGGAGCGCGCGGGCGCGATCCTTGTTCTTCAGGTTGTAGCCGGTGACCCCGACGGTGGAGTAGAAGGCGGGCTGCTCCGGATAGAAGAGCGCGCCGGAGAGCCGGTAGAACTCCTTGTTGCCGATCCCCGCCGCCATGATCGGCTCCATGTCGAGCACCGCCTGGAGCGCCTGGCGCACCTTCTTGTTGGCCATCACGCCCTGCTTGTGGTTCGGCACCGCGGTGATCCAGCCGTAGGGCTTCACCGGCGATGCCCCGATGTCGCCGCGGCTCTTGATCCCGTCGTACTTGTCCTGGTTGATGCTGTTGGCGAAGTGGTACTCGCCGGTCTCCACCCCCGCGAGGCGCACCGCCACGTCCGGCACCGGTATGAAGAGGATCTCGTCCACGTAGGCGGTGCGCCGGCCGCCGTACCCGTTCGGCGCCTCGCTGCGCGCCGCGTACTCCTTGAAGCGCGCCACCTTGATGTGGCGATCCGGCCGGTGCTCCACGAAGCGGTACGGGCCGGTGCCGATGAACTCCTTGATCTGCCCGTCGCCCGCGGCCGCGATCACCTCCTTCGGGTGGATCGAGGCGCCGTTGTTCGGGCTCGCCAGCCCGAAGAGCAGGGAGCCCGACGGCTCCTTCAGGTGGATCACGACCGTGGACGGATCCTTGGCCTCGACCGCCTCCACCGCCCGCCACACCGCCTTGCCGGTGGTCGCCACCTTGCCCCAGCGACTGAGCGAGGCGACCACGTCGGCCGAGGTCATCTCCTTGCCGTTGTGGAAGCGAACGCCCTTGCGCAGGACGACGGTGTAGCGCCGGCCGTCGGGGGTCATGGTGTACGACTCGGCCAGCATCGGGATCGGCGCGTAGCCCGCGTCGTAAGTGAAGAGGCCTTCGTAGATGTGGAAGGTGATCTCCTGCGTGATGACCGCGGTGGTCCAGTGCAGATCGAGCGTCGGCGGCTCGCCGATCATCGCCGCCTTGAGGACGCCGCCGGACCGGGGCGTGTCCTGGGCGATCGCGGGGCCGGCGAAGGACACGGTGGACGCCAGGATCAGGGCCGATATGACGAGCGCGCGTCGAGTGGTCATGGCGGGACTATCGCCGAGATTGCGCGAGCGGTCAAACGCGGGGCCGGGTTACACTGAGCGCCAATCCCCGGGAGGCAGGAGGAGCGCCATGAGCCAGAGCACCACCCAGACCGACCGCGTGCGCGGCCGCGCCGTCGTCGTGCAGCCGGAAGACGGCCCCTCGTACTGGCAGCCCGTCCCCGCCAACGGTCACGCCGACCCCAAGCTCTACCCGGCGCGCACCGGCTTCGCGGGCCACTCCATGGGCTTCCAGACCATCGCGCCGGGCAGCCGGGTGCGCGAGCACTCTCACGGCGACCAGGTGGAGCTGCAGATCTGCTTCCGCGGCCGCGGGCGCGCGGTGGTCGACGGGGTGAGCCACCCGCTCGTGCCCGGCACCTCCTGCTTCCTGGGCTACGACGTCAAGCACGAGCTGATCAACGAGAGCCCGGACGAGGACCTGGTGATGCTGTGGGTCATCACCCCGCCCGGCCTCGAGGATTTCTTCGAGAGCATCGGCCGCCCGCGGCAGCCCGGCGCGCCCGCTCCCGCGCCGTTCGAGCGGCCCCCGGACGTGATCGCGATCGAGCGCCGCATGGGCATGAACGACACGAAGTAGCCGGCGCGGGCGATGCCTCACGTCTCGATCGGCGACGCCGACATCTACTACGAGGAGCAGGGCCGGGGCCCCGCGCTGATGCTGGTTCCCGGGCTGGGCGGCCAGGGCGCGTTCTGGGGGCCGCAGGCGCGCGACTTCGCCCGCGACTTCCGCGTGATCGTCCACGATCACCGCGGGGCCGGCCGCAGCACCCACTCGCGCATCCAGTACTCGGTGGACCAGATGGCGGCCGACACCATCGCGCTCATGGACCGCCTGGGCGTCGAGCGCGCGCACTACGTCGGGCACTCCACTGGCGGCGCCATGGGCCAGACCATCGCCCAGGACCATCCGGGCCGGCTGCTCAGCCTGGTGCTGAGCGCGACCTGGCCCGGCCAGGACGCCTACTTCCGCCGCTGCTTCGAGACGCGCAAGGAGCTCCTGCTCCACCGCGGCTTCGAGAGCTACTGGCGGGCCTCGGTGGTGATGCTGCGCCCGCCGCGGTGGATCAGCGAGAACGACGCCGCGCTGGTCGAGGAGATGAAGCGCCTGGCCGCCGCCCCGCCTCCCGCCGAGGTGCTGGCCAGCCGCATCGACGCCATCGTGGCGTTCGACCGCCGCGCCCGCCTGGGTGAGATCCGCTGCCCCGCCCTGGTGGTGGTGGCCGCCGACGACACCCTGACGCCGCCGTTCTACTCCGAGGAGCTGGCGGCGCGGATCCCGGGCGCCAAGCTGGCGGTCCTGCCGACCGGCGGCCACTTCGCCCCGACCCTCGTGCCCGAGGAGTACAACCGGGTGGTGGGAGACTTCCTCCGCTCCCACCGCGAGCGCGCGTAACCGGCGCATGGATCCCGTCAACCTCGCGGCCAAGCTCGCCACGTTCGGGGACCACTGGCAGCCCCGGACCGACGACGTCTTTCTCGTGCTCGCGGGCCACCTGACGATCGAGCTGCGCGACCGGAGCGTGCACCTGGGTCCCGGCGAGCTCTTCGTCGTCCCCCGCGGCGTGGAGCACCGACCGGTTGCCACCGAGGAGGTGCAGGGCACGCCCAACACCGGCGACCCCGCCACCGCGGCGCCGCGCCGGGTCGTCTAGCTCCGCGCCCGCGGGACCGGAACTTGGATCGCAAGCCCGTCGCGGACACGTGGGAGAGCGGCGACCCCTACGAGCAGTACGTCGGCCGGTGGAGCCGACGAGTGGCGCCCCGGTTCCTCTCCTGGCTCGCGATCCCCGCCGGGCGCCGATGGCTCGACGTCGGCTGCGGCACCGGCGCGCTGTCCGCCGCGATCCTGGATCACTGCGCGCCCGCCTCGCTCACCGCGATCGAGCCCTCGGAGGGATTTCTCGCGACCGCCCGGCGGCACCTCGCCGCTCGTGCGGTCTTGCACCAGGCCGGCGCCGCCCGGATCCCGCTGGACGCGGCGGCCGTCGACGTGGTCGTCTCGGGGCTCGTCCTCAACTTCGTACCGGACCAGCCTGCCGCGCTGGCCGAGATGGCGAGGGTGACCGAGCCCGGCGGCACGATCGCGGCCTACGTCTGGGACTACGCGGGAGGCATGGAGCTCATTCGGCTCTTCTGGGACGCGGCGGTCGCGCTCGACCCCGCCGCCGCCCGGATGGACGAGGGACCACGGTTCCCGCTCTGTCGCCCCGACGCGCTCGCGCAGCTCCTCGCCGGAGCCGGGCTCGGGCGCGTCGAGGTCACCGCCATCGACGTCCCGACGCCCTTCGCGAGCTTCGAGGACTACTGGCTCCCGTTCCTGGGCGGCCAGGGCCCCGCACCCGCCTACGCGATGGCGCTCGACGAGGTCGAGAGGGCCCGCCTCCGCGATCACCTGCGCCAGCGCGTGCCCGCGGCCGCGGACGGCTCGATCCGGCTGACCGCCCGGGCCTGGGCCGCCCGCGGCACCGTCGCGGCCTAGCGATGGGCTGGCGCCCCCAAGCTCGCGCCCCTCGCCTTCTCCTGATGGCGAGCGCCTACCCGAACGTATACTGGCCGGCGCACCCCATGCGCAACCACCGACCGGCCGGCCGGGACCGCGATGCGTGACCTGGCGCCCGACATCACGCGCCAGCGCCTGCTGATCGAGGGCCACTTCGCCGCGGCGATCGACCGCCCCGCGGTGGAGCGCTACCTGCTCGGGCTGGCCGCGCATCTCGACCTCACCACCTACGGCACGCCGGTGATCCACTCGCCGGCCGGCGCCGGCAAGCCCGAGAACCAGGGCTTCGACGCGTTCATCCCCCTGATCGATTCGGGCATCTCCCTCTACGTCTGGAGCGCGCGCCGCTTCTTCGCGGTGGTGCTCTTCACCTGCAAGCGCTTCGACGTGGAGCGCGCCCTCGAGTTCACGCGGCGCCGGTTCGAGGCCCCGGAGCTCGAGCACCGCTCGTTCTAGCGCTCCGATGGCCCCTCGCCCGCTGGCGGTGCTCGGCCTGGCGCTCCTGCTCGGCGCCGCGCCCGCCGCGGCGCAGGTGCCCCCGTCGGCGGAGGAGCGCGCCGGCTACGACGGGCTCCTGGCCGCCGCCGCGCGCGACGACGCGGCCGCGATCCGGACCCTGAGCGCGCGAGGGATGAACCCCGACCCGCGCGACGGGCACGGTCGCACCCCGCTTCACGTGGCGGCGTACGGCGGCCACCACGAGGCGATGCGCGCGCTGGTGGCCGCGGGCGCCGATCCCAACGCGCTCGAGCGCGACCGCTACGACATCGTGACGATCGCCGCGGTCGCGGGCGACGTGCCGACGCTCGAGGTCGCCCTCGCGCTGGGCGGCAGCGCGCGGAACGTCACCAGCCGCTACGACGGCACCGCCCTCATCGCGGCCGCCCACCTGGGCCACGCCGACGTGGTGCGCGCGCTCATCCGGGCGGGGGCTCCGCTCGACCACGTCAACAACCTCGGGTGGACCGCGCTGATCGAGTCCATCGTCCTGGGCGACGGCGGTCCTCGCCATACCGACACCCTGACCGCGCTGGTCGCGGCGGGCGCCGACCTCAACCTCGCGGACCGCGACGGCCGCACCCCGCTGGCGCTCGCGCGGGCCCGCGGCCACGACACGATGGCGCGCGTGCTCGAGCGGGCCGGCGCGCGCTGAAGGAGATCGCCCATGGGCAAGCTCGACGGCAAGGTCGCGGTCATCACCGGGGGAGCCAGTGGCATCGGGGACGCGACGGTCCGGCTCTTCGTCGCGGAGGGCTGTCGCGTGGTGATCGCGGACGTGCAGGACGACCGGGGCGCCCGCCTGGCCGAGGAGCTGGGCAAGTCGGCCAGCTACCTGCACGCGGACGTGAGCCAGGAGGCCCACGTGAGTGGCGCGATCGCCCACGCGGTCTCGCGCTTCGGGCGCCTCGACTGCCTCTTCAACAACGCGGGGGCCGGCGGGGTGGTCGGGCCGATCGAGGAGATCCCGGCGGACGGCTTCGATCACACGGTGGGCGTGCTCCTGCGCGGGGTCTTCCTCGGCATGAAGCACGCGGCTCCGATCATGAAGCGCCAGGGCGGGGGCAGCATCATCAGCACCGCGAGCGTGGCCGGGCTGCAGGCGGGCTACGGGCCGCACGTCTACAGCGCGGCGAAGGCCGCGGTCGTGCACCTCACCCGCTCGGTGGCGATGGAGCTGGGCGAAAGTGGCGTGCGCGTCAACTGCATCTGCCCGGGCGGCATCGCGACCCCGATCTTCGGCTCGGCCCTGGGCCTCGCCGGTCCGGCGGCGGACCGCGTCGCCGAGCTGATGAAGACGCTCCTCGCCGCCCGCCAGCCGATCCAGCGCGCCGGGCTGCCCGAGGACATCGCGCGCGCGGCGCTCTGGCTCGCGAGCGAGGAGTCGAGCTTCGTGAACGGCCACGCGCTGATCGTGGACGGCGGCCTGACCGGCGGCCGCATGTGGTCGGTGGTGCAGGAGCAGCGGCAGCAGCTGCGTGCCGCGCTCGGCCTCGGCGACTAGCTCCATGCTCTACATGGTCATCGAGTACTTCAACGCGGGCGCGGCGGCCGAGATCTATCGCCGGGCGCGGGAGAAGGGACGCCAGCTCCCGCCCGGCCTCAAGTACGTCGACAGCTGGGTGGATCTCGACTACTTCCGGTGCTTCCAGCTCATGCGCACCGACGACCGCTCGCTCTTCGACGTCTGGATGAAGGCGTGGGGCGACCTCGGGCACTTCGAGATCATCCCGGTGCGCACGTCGGCCGAGGCGGCCCGGCACATCGCGGAGCGCGGCGGCTGATGCCCATCGTCGGGGTCGATCACGTGCAGCTCGCGATGCCGGCCGGCCGCGAGGCCGAGGCGCGCGCCTTCTACGACGGATTGCTCGGCGTCCCCGAGATCGCCAAGCCGCCGGCGCTCGCCGCGCGCGGCGGCGCGTGGTTCGAGCGCGGGCGCCTCAAGATCCACTTTGGGGTCGACCGCGACTTCCGCCCCGCGCGGAAGGCTCACCCCGGGCTCCTGGTGGAGGACCTCGCCGGGCTGATCGAGCGCCTCCGCGCCGCG
>DATJIR010000063.1:0-9880 GCA_035493135.1 Verrucomicrobiia bacterium | reverse complement strand
AGCGCGCGGAGGGCCTGCGGGTGGCCGCGTCATGATGCCCGCGCTGGGCCTCTTCTCGATGACCACCGGGCCCTGCTCGCACCCCGAGGGAGCGGCCCGGGTCGCGCGCGCCGCCGAGGCGGCCGGCTTCGACTCCCTGTGGGGCGGCGAGCACGTGGTGCTTCCGGACCCGCAGGCGCCCCCGTCGCCGCTCGCGCCCGAGGACCGCATTACCGATCCGATCGTGGCGCTCGCCTACCTCGCCGCGCATACCACGCGCATCCGGCTGGGCACCGGCATCATCATCGTGCCCCAGCGCAACCCGCTGGTCCTGGCCAAACAGCTCGCGACCCTCGACGTGCTCTCGGGCGGTCGCCTCGTCTTCGGCGTCGGGGTGGGATACCTCGAGGCCGAGTTCCGGGCGCTCGGCATCCCCTTCGAGACGCGGGGCGCGATGACCGACGACTACCTGGCCGCCATGCGCGCGATCTGGAGCCAGGATCGACCCGGCTATCGCGGGCGCTTCGTGGCCTTCGACCGCGTGCAGGCGCATCCGCAGCCGGTGCAGCGGCCGGGCCCCCCCATCGTCATCGGCGGGCACACCCCGGCCGCGTTCCGCCGGGCGGTCGAGCAGGGACACGGCTGGTACGGCTTCGCGCTCGATCAGGACGGCGTGCGCCGCTGCCTGGACGGCCTCCGCGACGCGGCGAGCCGCCACGAGCGGCCGGTGGCGCTGGGCCCGCTCGAGATCAGCGTGACGCCGCGCCCCACTCGGGGTGGCGAGGCGATGGACCGTGCAACCGCCGACCGCCTCGCGGCCCTCGGGGTCCACCGCCTCATCCTCATGCCGCCCCGCTCGCTCGACGCCGACGGCATCGCGCGCTTCGTCGAGAAGACCGCCCGCGAGCTGCGCTAGGCGCCGCTTAGTCCGGCCGTGGGGTCCCGCGGCCCCACTCGATGGCGAAGCCTAGGCTGGGCCAGCCGAGCGTGTCGTGGTCGCCCGCCACGCGGGAACCCACCGGGGGATTCGGTGCGGTGTAGCCGGCCACGCCGGCCCGGCCCGTCGCGGTCGCCCCAGACAGTGGCTTGATGAACCGCGGCTGCTGCGGCAGCGACTGTCGCTGCGGGTAGAGGTCGCGATCCGGCACGGCCGGCGCGACGCGCTCGCGCTGGGAGGGATGCGTCTTGAGATCGAAGGAATCCGCGGACGCGCCCATCGGGAGCGTCGCGAGCAAGATCGTCATGGCCAGGAGAACCGCGATGGACAGGATACGCATAGGAGTCGTCCTCCTGGCTCTTGAGAGCACGCATGATGGATGCCGGATCCGCATCCCAGAAGGTCAGAGCCGAACGGTAATGGACCCGGGCAGTTACACGGGAGCTGACCCCGGGGTCTGCCCGGGGTGGGGCGCCCGTGGGGCCCCAGCGGGGCACGGGTGGGGAAGGACGGACCTGGTAATTCCTACCCGCCCGGCTTCCCTCTTTCCGCGGCCCGGCAAGGCGCTTATCATGGGCGGCACTTTCAGCGCTCACCCGAGGAGAAGGCCATGACCGCCATCAGCCAGTCCGTCGATCTCGATCGCCGCGGCCGTACCGCGGTGCTCACCGTGAACAACCCGCCCGTGAACGCGCTCAGCCAGCACGTGCGCCAGGGCCTGCGCGACGGCCTCAAGCAGGCCTCGGGCGACGCCAATGTCGCGGCGATCGTGATTACGTGCGCGGGGCGCACGTTCATTGCGGGCGCCGACATCACCGAGTTCGGCAAGACGCCGAAGGAGCCCGGTCTGCACGAGGTGCTCGACCTCATCGAGGGCTCGCCGAAGCCGGTCGTCGCGGTGATCCACGGCACCGCGCTCGGTGGTGGCCTCGAGGTCACGCTGGCCTGCCACTACCGTGTCGGCGTGAAGACGGCTCGCTTCGGTCTGCCCGAGGTCAAGCTGGGCATCCTGCCCGGGGCGGGTGGCACGCAGCGGCTGCCGCGCGTGGTGGGCGTGCCCAAGGCGCTCTCGATGATCGTGAGCGGCGACCCGATCGGCGCCGACGAGGCGCTCAAGGTAGGGCTGATCGACGAGATCGTGGACGGCGACCTCGCGGCCGCCGGAGTGGCGTTCGCGGAGAAGATCGTGCGGGAGAAGCGGCCGCTCAAGAGGATCCGGGACCTCGACGACAAGATCGCGGCGGTGCGCGGCAAGCCCGAGGTCTTCGCCGAATTCCGCAAGTCGGTGGCGCGCCAGACGCGGGGCTTCCGGGCCCCCGAGAACTGTATCCGGGCGGTCGAGGCGGCGGTGAGCCTGCCGTTCGACCAGGGCCTGAAGCGCGAGCGCGAGCTGTTCCAGGAGCTGATCACCTCGCCCGAGTCCAAGGCCCAGCGCTACTTCTTCTTCGCGGAGCGCGAGGCGGCCAAGATCCCCGACGTGCCCGCCGACACCAAGAGCCGCGACATCAAGAAGGCGGCGGTGCTGGGGGCCGGTACCATGGGCGGCGGCATCGCGATGAACTTCGCCAACGCGGGCATCCCGGTCACGGTGGTCGAGGTGGCCCAGGACGCGCTCGACCGCGGTCTCGGCGTGGTCCGGAAGAACTACGAGGCCACCGCCGCGCGCGGGCGCCTCACCCCCCAAGATGTCGAGAAACGGATGGGCCTCATCTCCGGCACCACTGACTGGTCGAAGATCGCCGACGCCGACATCGTGGTGGAGGCGGTGTTCGAGGAGATGCCGATCAAGAAGGAGGTCTTCGCCAAGATCGACGGCATCTGCAAGCCGGGGGCGGTGCTCGCTTCCAACACGTCTACCCTCGACGTGGACGAGATCGCCTCCGCGACGAAGCGGCCGGACGACGTCATCGGCATGCACTTTTTCAGCCCCGCCAACGTCATGCGTCTCCTGGAAGTCGTGCGGGGGAAGAAGTCGGCCAAGGACGTGATCGCCACCGCGATGGGCGTGGGCCGGCGCATCGCCAAGGTGCCGGTGCTCGTCGGGGTCTGCTACGGCTTCGTGGGCAACCGCATGCTGCACCAGCGAGGGCGCGAGGCCGAAAAGCTCATCCTCGAGGGCGCGCTCCCCCACGAGGTGGACAAGGTGCTCACCGACTTCGGCTTCCCGATGGGCCCGTTCGCGATGGGCGACCTCGCGGGCCTGGACGTGGGCTGGCGCATCCGCAAGGGCAAGGGCGTGAAGTCGGCGGTGGCGGACCGGATCTGCGAGATGGGCCGTTTCGGGCAGAAGACGGGCGCGGGCTACTTCCGCTACGAGAAGGGCGACCGCACCCCGATCCCGGATCCCGACGTCGAAAAGATCATCGTCGAGGTCGCGAGCGAGATGCGCATCACCCGGCGCAAGATCGGAGACGACGAGATCCTGGCCCGGCTGCTCTACCCGATGGTCAACGAGGGCGCCAAGATCCTCGAGGAGAAGATCGCGATCCGGGCGAGCGACATCGACGTGATCTGGGTGTACGGCTACGGGTGGCCGGTGTACCGCGGCGGCCCGATGTTCTGGGCCGACCAGGTCGGGCTCGGGACCATCCGCGACCGCATGCAGGAGTGGCGGAAGACGCAGGGCGAGGACTGGAAGCCGGCGCCTCTGCTGGACCGGCTCGCCACCGAAGGCAAGACGTTCACGGGGGCCTGAGCGCGGTGCGGGCCCTGGTGACGGGAGCGGCGAGCGGGATCGGCCGGGCCACCTGCCTGCGGCTGGCGCGCGACGCGCAGGCGGCGGGGCGCAAGGCCCAGATCGCGGCGGTGGACCTGGGCCCGTCCACCGCGCTCGACGCCGTAGTGAAGGATCTGGGGAACCTGGGCGCCGCCGTCCTGCCGCTGCACGGCGACATGGCGACGGTGGACGCGCCCGCGCGCGTCGTCGGAGAGACGATCGCGCGCTTCGGCGGCCTCGACGGCGTCGTGAGCAACGCGGGCGTGAACCGTCCGGGTCCGCTCGTCGAATACCCGGTCGAGGACTGGGACCGGATGTTCGCGGTGAACACGCGCGCGACGTGGCTGCTGGCCAAGGCGGCCCACGACGCGCTCGCCGTCTCGCGCGGGGCGATCGTGGCGGTGGCGTCGATGTCCGGCAGCAACGCCCACGCCAACCTCGGCGCCTACGGGCCGAGCAAGGCTGCGCTCATCATGCTGGTGGCGGTGCTCGCGCAGGAGTTCGGGCGCGACGGCATCCGCGTCAACAGCCTCTCGCCCGGCATGGTGCGCACCGGGATGACCGAGAAGGTCTACGCCGATCAGGCGGTGGCCGCCGCGCGCGACGCGCTCGTGCCGATCGGTCGCGTCGCGACGCCCGAGGACATGGCCGACGTCATCGCGTTCCTGCTCGGACCGGACGCACGCTACGTCAACGGTCACGATCTCGTTGCCGACGGCGGCGTGACCGGCAATCTCCTGGGCCGGCTGCCCGGACTTACGCGGATCACGCGCAGCTGAGCGCACTGTCAGCGGGCTGACTGCCCGGGCCTGACAGTGGCCCCGAGGTGGCGTGACAGTCTCTCGACAGGCGGGAAGTAGCTGAAATCACAGGTCTGGCCCCGTCCTCCGGTTGGCACCCGCCTCGCATTGATGGACCCCAGCCGGAGGTCCTCGAATGCTCGCCCGACTGCTCGAAATCTGGACCCGATATCGAGATGCCGATCAGCGCCAGATGCCGCTGTTTCCCGACTGGGAGCGCGCGCAGTGGCTCACGCCGCTCCCGTCCGTGGTCGCCGCGCTCGGCTTGCTGGTGCTCTTCGCGGTGGGAACGCCGTCGACCGCGGAGCCGGAACGCGCCGTCACGCTCGCGGAGCCGGCGGAGGAATCGGAGGAGGTCGACGCTCCCGAGTACGATCTGGCCGCCATCCCCGACTACATCAAGGCGGCCGCGCAGCGTCACCGGCTCTCCGAGTCGCTCATCACCGCGGTCATCTCGGTGGAATCGGGCTTCGACCATGCCGCGATCTCGAGCAAGGGAGCGCGTGGGCTCATGCAGCTGATGCCGCAGACCTCCGCGATGATGGGGGTCCGCGACCCGCACAGCCCCGACGAGAACATCGATGCCGGCGCCAGCCACCTGCGCGCGATGCTCGACACCTTCAAGGGCGATCTGCCCCTCGCCCTCGCCGCCTACAACGCGGGCGAGCAGAACGTGGTCCGCTACCACGGCATCCCGCCCTACCCGGAGACGCGCCGCTTCGTCGTCCGGGTCCTCCGCAAGATGGGTGACAAGCAGGGAGCGGAGCGGGTGATGGCCAAGACCAGCGTCCCGGCCCCGGTGTGGACCTCGCGCACCGCGCGCCCGGCCCCGGCGGTCCGGATGGCGGCCTCGCCGAGCCCCCGTCCGACCCTGGTGCCGCTGCCGGCGCCGCGCGCCGAGCGCGCCTCCCAGATCGTCTTCCAGGAGGGCGAGCTCCCGCCCGCGGCCCGCACCTGGGCACCCGCCACCTCGCCCGGCGCGCCGATCCCGCCGGAGCCTACCGCCCCGCTCGCGCAGTCTCCGTAGTCCTTCGGCCGCTCGCCTCTCGCCCGCCTCTTGCGCTACGATGGCCGGGCCCCGGCCATCGCGCGGGCGCGAAAGGAGCGAGCATGCGATTCGGGGTCTTCTACGAGCACCAGCTGCCCCGGCCGTGGGCGGAGGGAAGCGAGCAGCAGCTCTTCCAGGACGCACTGGCGCAGGTCGAGCTGGCCGATCGGCTGGGCATCGACTACGCCTGGGAGGTCGAGCACCACTTCCTGGAGGAATACTCCCACTCCTCGGCGCCCGAGGTCTTCCTGGCCGCGGCGTCGCAGCGGACCCGGCAGATCCGCCTCGGGCACGGCATCGTCCTGATGCCGCCCGGCTACAATCACCCGGCCCGCGTGGCCGAGCGCCTGGCCACCCTCGACCTCGTCTCCAACGGGCGGGTGGACTGGGGCACCGGCGAGTCCGCCTCGCGCGCCGAGCTCGAGGGCTTCGGCATCGACCCGGCGGAGCGGCGAGCGATGTGGCGCGAGACCACCGAGCAGGTCGCCAACATGCTCGCGCTCGATCCGTACCCCGGCTTCCACGGCAAGTACTTCTCGATGCCGATCCGCAACGTGGTACCGAAGCCGGTGCAGAAGCCGCACCCGCCGCTCTGGGTGGCGTGCTCCAATCGCGAGACCATCCACCTCGCGGCGCAGCTGGGGATGGGCGCGCTCACCTTCGCGTTCATCGATCCGGCGGAGGCCCGCCACTGGGTCGACGACTACTACGAGACGTTCAAGCGCGAGTGCGTGCCGATCGGCCACGCGGTCAATCCCAACGTGGCGATGGTGACCGGCTTCTCCTGCCACCCGGACGCGCAGGAGGCGCGGCGGCGCGGGATCGACGGCTTCCGCTTCTTCCAGTTCGCGCTCGGCCACCACTACGTCTTCGGCAAGCACCGGCCCGGCCGTACCGACATCTGGGAGAAGTTCGAGCGGGTCCGGGCCGAGCTCGACCTCGACGTCCTGGGCGGCGGCACCGGGTGCATCGGCACTCCCGAGGAGCTGCGGATCTCCCTGCGCGCCTTCGAGGACTACGGGGTCGACCAGACCATCTTCATCCAGCAGGGCGGCAAGAACCGGCACGAGCACATCTGCGAGGCGCTCGAGCTGTTCGCGGGCTCCGTGATGCCCGAGTTCAAGGCCCGCGATGCCGTGCGAGCCACTCGCAAGGCCGAGGCGCTCGCTCCCTACGTGGCGGCGGCCTTCGAGCGGAAGCGGGCGATGGCCGGGCTCGCCGACGCCGACATTCCGGCCTACGAGGCCTACGGGCTCACCGTCACCCAGCCGATCGATCTGGAGAAGATGCCGGAGGCCAACCGGCGTCGAATCCTCACCTTCCGGAGAATGCGGGAGATCATGGAGGGCCGCTAGACCGCATGCCGCCCGGCTCGGAGCCGATCCAGCCGCTGGGAGGCCGGCTCAGGCGCGTGGGGGAGATGCTCATCGGACTCTCGGGCTCTCCCGTCCCGACCCACCTCTTCCAGACGCTCGCCGAGCAGGCCGAGACGGTGGTGCCGCACGACTATCTCGCGGTCTGCCTGGAGGACGCCGAGCAGCAGGGCTATCTCGTGCACTCGCTCTCCGGCCTCGTGGGCGAGCCGGTGGCCTCCCGGCTGTTCAGCCGCGAGGAGGGCCTGCCCGGGCGGACGATCCGCACCGGGCGGGCTCACCTCGTGGGAGAGCTCGAGCGCATCGCCGACGGCGCGCCCGATATCGACGGGGTGCTCGTGCGCGCGGGGCTCCAGGCCGCGCTCGCGGTCCCGCTGCGGCGCGGGATGCAGATCCTGGGGCAGGACGGGCTCGTGCTGCTCGCCAACCCCGCCGCCCGCGCCATGCTGGGGGTGGCGCCGGAGTCCATGACCGGCCGGCCCTTCTTCCAGGCGGTCGAGCACGAGCCGCTGCGCCGCCTCTTCGAGATCGGGCAGCCCGGCGTGGTCGAGCTCTCCTGCCCGACGGGCGGACCGCCCAGGCGAGCCTCGTCTTCGTCACCACCGAGTACGGCGAGCCGGTGGGCCTACGCGAGCGCTGCCGCCGCATCCTGCGCAGCGCGAACCATATGACCGAGCTCGTGACCGATCTCCTGGACCTGGGCAAGATCGAGGCGGGACTCGAGGGGCCGGGCGAGCCGGTCGACCTGGTCGCCCTGATCGGCGAGGCGGCGAAGGCCCTGGCCGCGTCCGCGGAGGCCAAGCGCATCGCGATCGCGGTCGAGGCGCCACCCACCGCGCTCGTCACCGGCGTGCGGGCCCGGCTCGCGCAGGTGCTGGGGAACCTCATCGGCAACGCGGTCAAGTACACGCGGGACGGAGGACGGGTCCAGGTCCTGGTCGAGCCCACCGCGCCGCTCGACGGCGCGCCGATCCGGGTCCGCGTCGTCGACACCGGCATCGGCATCCCGGCCCGCGACCTGCCACACGTGTTCGACAAGTTCTACCGGGTCAAGAACGACTCCACCGCGGGCATCTCCGGCACCGGTCTCGGGCTCGCCATCACCCGGAGCATCGTGGAGGCGCACCGCGGCCGCATCGGCGTGGAGAGCATCGAGGGCACCGGCAGCACGTTCTGGGTGGAGCTGCCGATGGCGCCGGCCGGCGCCGACCGGCGCGCGTGAACCGGCGCTAGGCCTGGGCGGCCCGGATCACCGGCAGGCGCAGCGTCACCACGGTGCCCCGCTCGGGAGCGGGGGCGATCTCGAGGTCGCCGGTGTGGCGGCGGAGCAGGCCGTACGCCACGTTCAGCCCCAGGCCCTTGTGCTCGCCGGCCTTGGTCGTGAAGAAGGGCTCGAGCGCGCGACGCTCGGCGTCGGGGGTGAGGCCCACGCCGTCGTCGCGGACGGTGCAGAGGACGTGCGACCCGACCTCGCGGGTCTCGATCGTGATGGTGCCGCCCTCCGGGAGCGCCTCGATCGCGTTCATCAGCACCACCGTCACCGCCTCGATGAGCACCGAGGCCTCGCCGGCCACCGGGGACAGAGTGCCGCGATCGAAATGCACGTCGATGTGACGCGCGGCGGCCCCTTCCCCGATGGTGCAGCAGGGACGGGTCGCCTCGATCGCGGCCCGCAAAACCTCGTTGAAGTCGAGCGGCGGGGCCGCGGTCAAGGCGCGCACCTCGGCGAAGGACTGCAGCCGCTTGAGCACCTTGGCCGCCTCCTTGACCGTGATCTTGATGGTGGCGAGCTGCTCGTGGCCCGGCGTGCCTTCGAGCTGGGGCAGCACCACCTGCACCTTCCCCATGATCATCTGCAGCACCTGGCGCACGTAGTCGGTCACGCCGTCGGTCAACGAGGCGATCGCACGGAGCCGCTCGGTCTCGACGAGCTCGTGCTGCGAGGCCCGCACGTCGTCGAGGGCGGTCTGCAGCCCCTGGTAGAGATGGCTGTTCTCGAGGGCGACCGCGGCCTGGTCCGCGAACGCGCGCGCCAGCGCGATGTCCTCACCGGTCCAGTTGCGCCCGGTGCGATCCCGGGCCATCACCGCGCCGACCACGCGCCCCTGCACGAGCAGCGGCAGCGCGAGGGCGGCCCCGTGGCCGCTCGCGGTCACCTCCACGCGAGCCTCGGCGCTCAGCGTCACCCGCGGATCCTCGAGCAGGTCCGCGGTCGGGACGGGCTGGCGCGTGGTGGCGGCCACGCCCTCGAGGCCGGCGCCCCGGAACAGGACCGGGTCGGCGTGGAGCGCCGAGCCCCCGGTTGCCGAGACCGCCACCCGCACGAGCGCCCACGTCTCCGGATCCAGCCGGTAGACTGCCGCGGCGTGCGCCTCGAGCAGGTCGACCACCCCGTCGGCGATCTGCCGCCCCAGCTCGGTGAAGGTCAGCGACTGCGGCACGCTCCGCGCCACCGCCGCGAGCCGCTCCGCGATGTGGCGGCCCCGCTCGGTCTCGGTGAAGAGCTGGGCGTTGCGCAGCGCGAGCGCGGCCTGGTCGCCGAAGACGGCCAGCAGGTGCTGCTCCTCGCCCGAGTAGACGCGGTCCGGATCGCTCCCCACCATGAGCGCGCCCAGCACCTGGTCGTGCCCCATGAGGGGCACCGCGATCACCGACTGGCCCGCCTCCTCTGCGACGGGCTCGTCGTCCCGATCGCCCGCAGGCCCGTCGGTCAGCGCGCCCGCGGACGCCACCAAGCGCCGGGCGTTCACCGCGAGCCAGGCGATTCCGGCGCCGGCCGGGAGATGACAGCCGACCCACTTGGCCGCGTCGGCCGGCCCGGCCGCGGCCACGCAGACCAGCGTGCGGGAGGTGGGCTCGAGCTCGTAGAGCACCGCGCGCCGGGCCCGGAAGACGTCGAGCACCGCGCGCACGATCCGGGGCGCGATCTGCTCGACGTCGAGCGTGCCCAGCAGCTCGTGGCCGACCTGGGCCAGGGCCCGCGCGGTGCGCTCCGCGCGGAGCCGACCGCTGATGTCGCGCGCGGTG
>DATJIR010000062.1:0-3172 GCA_035493135.1 Verrucomicrobiia bacterium | reverse complement strand
CATGGGCGCACAGATGGTCAAGGAGGTCGCCACCAAGACCTCCGACCTCGCCGGCGACGGCACCACCACCGCGACCGTGTTGGCCCAGGCGATCTTCCGCGAGGGCCTCAAGAACGTCACCGCCGGCGCCAACCCGATGGAGCTGAAGCGGGGCATCGACAAGGCGGTGGACGCCGTGGTCGAGCAGCTCAAGACCCTCTCGGTCCCCTCGGCCGGCAAGAAGGAGATCGCCCAGGTCGGGACCATCTCCGCCAACAACGACCGGGAGATCGGCAACCTGATCGCCGAGGCGATGGAGAAGGTGGGCAAGGACGGGGTCATCACCGTCGAGGAGGCCAAGGGCCTGGAGACCACCCTCGAGACCGTGGACGGCACCCAGTTCGATCGCGGCTACCTCTCGCCCTACTTCGTCACCGATCCGGAGAAGATGGAGACCGTGCTGGAGGACGCCTATCTGCTGATCCACGACAAGAAGGTTTCCTCGATGAAGGAGCTCCTGCCCATCCTCGAGAAGGTGGTACAGGACGGCAAACCACTCCTTCTCATCGCGGAAGATGTGGACGGCGAGGCGCTCGCCACGCTGGTGGTCAACAAGCTGCGCGGCACCCTCAAGGTCGCGGCCGTCAAGGCGCCGGGCTTCGGCGACCGGCGCAAGGAGATGCTCCGTGACATCGCGGTGCTCACCGGCGGCCAGGTCATCTCGGAAGAGGTCGGCTTCAAGCTGGAGAACGTCAGCCTCACCGATCTGGGCCGGGCCAAGCGGGTGGTGGTGGACAAGGACGACACCACCATCGTAGACGGCAAGGGCAAGCCCGACGACATCGCCGGCCGGATCAACGAGATCAAGGTCGCGATCGACAAGAGCACCAGCGATTACGACCGGGAGAAGCTCCAGGAGCGCCTGGCCAAGCTTTCCGGGGGCGTCGCGATCATCAACGTCGGCGCGGCCACCGAGATCGAGATGAAGGAGAAGAAGGCCCGGGTGGAGGACGCGCTCCACGCCACCCGCGCGGCCGTCGAGGAGGGGATCGTCCCCGGTGGCGGGGTCGCCCTCATCCGGGCGCAGTCCGCCCTCGACAGGATCCGGGGGACCGAGGACGAGAAGACCGGCGTCGAGATCGTACGTCGGGCGTTGGAGGAGCCCATCCGACTGATCGCCCAGAATGCGGGCGCGGAAGGCTCGATCGTCGTCGCGAAGGTGAGGCAGTCGAAGGACAAGAACTTCGGTTACAACGCCGCGACCGACACCTACGAGGATCTGGTGAAGGCGGGGGTGATCGACCCGACCAAGGTCACCCGCACGGCGCTGCAGAACGCGGCGTCGATCGCCGGCCTCCTGCTCACCACCGAGTGTGTCGTGGCTGAGAGGCAGACGGAGAAGGCGGCTGCCGCCGGGCCGATGGGCGGCGGCATGGGCGGAATGTACTGAGCTCGGCGAGGCTGGGACGCCCCTTATCCTGCTGACCCAGGATCAGGACCTCCGTATCGACTCGCGGCGCCGACCGGTTCAATGCGGATCACGCGCAACGGTCGAGCCCCGCGAGCTACGCAAAAGGGGCAGGGCTGGGGCTTCGTTCATGTGACCACGCTCACACCCTCCAATGAGTCATTGTGCTATACATGCAGGCTGGAAACATTCTTGAGCCTGAACAATGCTGGAAACATTCTTGAGCCTGAACAGTGAAGGAGTACCAGATGGCACGAGTTACTGCTGTATTTGAGGACCAGGCGCGGGCTGAAGCAGCTGTCACGGAGCTGCGCGGCTTGGGCGTAACCGATACCGACCTGTCGTTCGTCGCTCGAAACGAAGAGGAAGCAGTCGCGGCAGGCGCTTCGGCTGACACCGCTGGCAAACGAGCCGCCAAGGGCGCGGCTGCTGGGGCCGGCGCCGGCTTGCTGTTCGGGCTGGCAGCGCTCGCGATCCCGGGGGTGGGGCCCTTTATCACCGCGGGTGCCCTCGCTACCGCTCTCGGGACGACCGGTGGCGCGCTGGCCGCGGGCGCTATCGCTGGCGGGCTGAGCAAGGCGGGATACACCCGGGAGGAGTCCGAGTTCTATGGCCCGGCTGTTGAGCGCGGCGGCGTGCTGGTCGCCGTGGATACCGAGGGCGTGATTTCCCCGGATGAGGCACGTGAGGTGTTGACCCGGAATAGCGGGCGGACCTACGACGCCAAGTAATGGGCTAGTGGAAGCATGAAGAACGGCGTGAGGGAGCACTTGTCTCCCCCACGCCGTTCCGCTTTAGACTGGTCAGTAGTGAGGTCCAGGGATTTCGAACGGCCGAGGCAAGCCCGGATCATGCACTTCCCCGGCGACCGTCTGACCGGCACCGCTACCTCGCGCCGAGCGCCCTCGCGGCCCGCGCGTAGTCGCGCGGCTTCACCCACAGGAGCATCCCGTAGCGCCCCATCCCTGCCGACACCGCGTCGGCCGCGGTGATATTGATCCCCGCCTCGGCGAGCTTCTTCAGGTGGCGATGGACGGCGCCCACCTGATCGGTGCCCTGGATTAGAAATCCCTTCTTCACCTTGCTCAGCCGCCACTCGTTCCGGCGTGCCAACCGGCGCAATGGACCGACATCCTCGACCACGAGGTCGAGTTGCGACCTCCCGCCCCCGACCGGGAAGCCCGAGTACGCGAGCAGGTTGATGCCTGCCTGCGTGATCTCGCCGAGGATACGGGCGCCCTGGCCCGCGCGGTTGGGAACGATGGGGTAGCAGTAGTTGACCTTTCTCACCCGGTCTGCCACGAGCGCCTCCTGGTCGATGTGGGGATGCCCTCCCAACCAATCTATGGAGCGCTGCCCGGCTCCGCCCGGTCCTTCAGCGGATCCAGAGGTTCAGAGCGGAAAGAAACCCCTCGGGGAACATGACGGGGCAGCGACCCCCGGCGCCTCGACCACCCGGTACGTGCCTGGGCTGAGCCCCGGCAAATGCATGCCGGGTATGCCGCGTACTCGGGCCCACCGTTGAGGATCTGTTGAGGCCATAGCCCCAGCATAACACGCCCGAGCTTTCGGAGGTCAAGGCCGTGGAAGGGGTGACAGGGAGCGGGCGGTGTGCCGGCTTGGGCTGGAGTTCGGCGGTGGCATCGTTCCGGTACTTAACGCGCAATCGCTGTCCCCCTGGGCGGGGGCCTGCTGTCCCGGCAGGAGAGCGGTCAGCGTCGTGAG
>DATJIR010000061.1:0-4180 GCA_035493135.1 Verrucomicrobiia bacterium | reverse complement strand
CCCGCGCCGCGCCTGGATGCCGGATCTGATCGGTCGGTACCCTGACACGTTCTGGTTCCGGCCTTCCACCGGCGTGCACGATCCGATCAGGGTCCGCGCGCTCGTCCTCGAGGCGGGCGGCGTCCGGGTGCTGTGGCTCGCGCTGGATCTGGTGGGCATGGACCCCACCCTGCTCGGCGATCTGCGCGCGCGGCTCGACCAGCTCGGCCTGCGGTACGGGGCGGTGATCGCGGCGGCGTCGCACACCCACTCCGGCCCGGGGGCCTACGCGCGATCCGATCTCTTCGGGCTCCTGGCCCTCGACCGCGAGTCGCCGCGGGTGCGGGGTCGCATCTTCTCGGCGATGGAGGAGGCGGCCCGGCAGGCCGAGCGGCGCAAGCGCCCGGCCACGGTGGGAACCGGCTGGACCGAGGTCGCCGGCATCACGGACAGCCGCGTCCATGGCCCGCTCGACCCCGAGCTGGGGGTGCTCAAGGTGATGGGCGCGGACCACCGGCCCATCGCGGTGGTGTGGAACTACGCCATCCACGGCACCATGCTGGGCCGGAGCAACTCCAAGCTCTCCGGCGACGTGATGGGGGACGCGAGCGCGCGGATCGAGGAGCAGCTCGGCGCGCCCACCCTGTACGTCAACGGCGCGGTGGGTGACGTCAGCCCGCGCCAGCACGGCTGGGACGGGGTCGCCGCGACGGGCAAGCTCCTGTCGGCCGGGGTGCTCGGGCTCTGGCCCCGCATCGCCCCCGACTCCGATCAGCGCGTGATGACCGGGGCCGAGACCGCGGCGCTGCCCGCGCCCGCGCTGGAGCTGCGCAACTGCCTGGGGCGGTGGATCCCGCGGGGAACCCGCCTCGGGCTCCACTCGGCCCTGCCGGCCGCGGCGGAGATCGCGGTGGTGAGCGTGGGGCGCAGCGCCTGGGTGACCATCCCGGGCGAGCTCGATACCCAGCTCGGGCTCGACATCAAGACGGCGGGACGCCCGCGCTTCACGCGCACGTTCGTGGCGGGAGTGGCCAACGGCTATCAGGGGTACTTCGTCGCCGCGCAGCACTTCCGGACGCCGAGCTACGTCTCGTGCGGCAGCCTCTACGGGGAGCGGGGCGGGGAGATCGTCCGCGACGCCGCGATCGGCGCGCTCCGCGAGCTCGGCGAGCGGCGGCCGCCGCGGCCGGTCAGGCCCCTACGTTGAGCTTGCGGGCGAGCGCGGACTTGCGGCGGGCGGCGGTGTTGCGGTGGATGACCCCCTGGGTCACCGCGCGGTCGATCGCGCGGATGGCATCGCGCACCGCGCCGGCGGACTCGGGGCCCTTGGCCCCCAAGGCCTCGCGGGCACCCTTGATGCTCGAGCGCACCGCGCTCCGGACCGCGCGGTTGCGCAGCCGGCGCTTCTCGTTCTGCTTGATCCGCTTCCTCGCGGAGCGGGTGTTGGCCACGGTGGATCTCCTTTCAGGAGTGAGCGACACACGAGCCTACCGTCCGGACCTCCGGGTGTCAAGGACGATGTCCCCCCGGTGAGCGACACCTCCGGAAGCCACGAGCACGTCCAGCGCGGGGTCGTCAGCGCGGTGGGCGCGATCGGCCTGGCCACCCTCGCGAGCCGCGTGCTCGGCTACGTGCGGGACATGGTGGTGGCCCAGGTCTTCGGCGCGGGGCCGGTCACCGACGCGTTCCTGGTGGCCTTCCGCATCCCGAACCTGCTGCGGCGACTGCTCGGGGAGGGCGCGCTGTCCACCGCGGT
Organism: Verrucomicrobiia bacterium; assembly: GCA_035493135.1. Taxonomy (GTDB): domain Bacteria; phylum Methylomirabilota; class Methylomirabilia; order Rokubacteriales; family CSP1-6; genus CAMLFJ01. Next base: position 2,445 of record DATJIR010000061.1, on the reverse strand, counting down.
GATCCCGGTGTTCACCGAGACCCTGACCCGGGGCGGGCCCGAGGCGTTCGGCCGCCTGGCGCGGGCCGCGACCGGCGCCGCCATCGTGGTCCTCTGCCTGGTCTCGGCGCTGGGCGTCCTCCTCTCGCACCAGGTCGTCGCCCTCATGGCGCCCGGCTGGCGCGCCGACGCGGCGCTGTTCGACCTGGCGGTGACGCTGACACGCGTGATGTTTCCCTATCTCTTGCTGGTGGGGCTCGCCGCGCTCGCGATGGGGGCGCTGAACGCGCATCATCGCTTCTTCACCGCCGCGCTCGGTCCGGCGGTGGTCAACGTGGCCATGATCGTCGCGGTGCTCGGGCTCGCCCGCCGGATGGATCCGCCGGTGATGGCCCTCGCGGTGGGCGTGCTGGTGGGGGGACTCGGGCAGCTCTTGGTCCAGCTCCCGGAGCTGCGGCGCCTCGGGGTGCCGCTCCGCCCGTCGGCCGAGTGGCGACATCCCGCCGTGGCCCGCATCGCCCACCGGCTCTGGCCGGCGGTGTTCGCGCTCGCGGCGGTGCAGATCACGGTGGTGGTCAACACCCTGCTCGCCTCGCTGCTGCCCGCCGGCACCGTCTCCTACCTCTACTACGCCGACCGGGTGATGGAGTTCCCGCTCGGCATCTTCGGCATCGCGCTGGCCACCGCGGCGCTGCCCAGCATGTCGGCCCAGGCGGCGCGCGGCGAGCTCGGCGGGCTGCGGGCGACCCTCGAGTTCGCGCTGCGCATGGCCGCCTTCGTCGCGGTGCCCGCCGCGGTCGGGCTCGTGCTCCTGGGCGGCCCGATCGTGCGGGTGCTCTTCCAGCGGGGCGAGTTCAGCGCCGCGGACGCGGTGCTCACCGCGCAGGCGCTGACCGGCTACGCGGTGGGGCTGCCCGCGTTCTCGGGCACGCGGATCGCGGCGCAGACCTTCTACGCGCTCGGCGACACGCGCACGCCGGTGCTCTGGGGGTTCGTCTCGGTGGCGGCGAACGTGGTGCTGGCCCTCGTCCTGATGTGGCCGCTGCGGCACACCGGCCTCGCCCTCGCCTCGTCGCTCTCCTCCTATGTCAATCTCTTCGGGCTGTGCTGGCTGCTGCGCCGTCGCCTCGGCGGGCCGCGCGGCGCCGATCTCTGGCGCTCGCTCGGCCGCACCCTCGCGGCCTCGGCGCTGCTCGCGCTGTGGTGCGCGGGGATGAGCGGGCAGGTGCCAGGCGTGCCCGCGCCGACGCACCAGGGGCTCATCTGGACGGTGGTGGCGCTGGTCGGCGGCATGGCGGTCTACGCGGCGGGCGCGGCCGCGCTCGGGTCGACCGAGATGCGCGGGCTGCTCGGCATGCTGCGCCGCCGCCCGGGCACCTTGCCACCCGCGGGGGGCCGATGATAGACTCCCTCATGCTCCTGGAGTTCGCAGGGGACGCCTCGGTGATGGCCAGGGCAGCACGAATCGGCCGACACCGGGGCCGTCGTTTTTTTCGCCTCCCCCTCCGGATGTGACCGCGTGGCCTCCCGACCCGGCGCGCGCGCGGACCGCTCGGTGGTGGGAGCGGTGTCCGCGTCGGCTCCGGTCGCTCCCACGGCGCGCGCCGCGGCTTCGCCGATCGCCGACTATCTCTCGAGCCTGCAGGTGGAGCGCGGCGCGGCCCGGAACACGCTGCTCGCCTACCGGCGCGACCTGGCCGGCTTCGAGCGCTTCCTGACGCGCGAGCGGCGCGGGCTCGAGTCGGTGAGCGTGACCGACCTCTCGCGTTACCTGGGCACGCTGCGGCGGGGCGGGCTCGGGAGCCGGAGCGTGGCCCGGCATCTCTCCGCGGTGCGTGGGCTCTACCGGTTCCTGCTCGACGAGCGCCGCATCATCCGCGACCCCACCGAGCACCTCGACAGCCCCCGGCCGGCGCGCCGGCTGCCGCGGACCCTCTCGATGGAAGATGCCGCGGCGCTGGTCGAGGCGCCCGACATCACGCGGCCCGACGGTCTGCGCGACCGCGCCCTGCTCGAGCTGCTCTACGCGTGCGGGCTCCGGGCCTCGGAGGCGCTCGGGCTCCGGGTCGAGGACGTCAACTTCGCGGCCGGCTACGTGATCGTCACCGGGAAGGGCAACCGCCAGCGGCTCGTGCCCGCGGGCGCGCAGGCCCTCGACTGGGTGCGGCGCTATCTCGGCACCGTGCGCCCGCGCTTCGTGCGGCGCGACGCGGCGCCGCTCTTCCTCAACCGATCGGGCGGTGCCCTGTCGCGCCAGTCGCTCTGGAGCCTGATCCGGCGCGCGGCGCGGCGGGCCGGCCTACGTTCCGCGGTCTCGCCGCACACGCTGCGCCACTCCTTCGCGAGCCACCTCCTCGAGCGGGGCGCCGACCTGCGCTCGGTGCAGGCCATGCTGGGCCACGTCGACATCTCGACCACCCAGATCTACACCCACCTGCCGTCGAGCGTCGTCCACGACATGTACCG
>DATJIR010000060.1:0-29181 GCA_035493135.1 Verrucomicrobiia bacterium | reverse complement strand
CTCGGCGCTCTTCGAGTACCCGAAGTCCTTCGCGCGCGTGAAGTACTGCCGCCCGCCGTCCAGCCGGCGCGCGGCGAGCAGCTCCTGCGTGCGCGCCACGCCGAGCGCCTCGCCGAGCTGGGGGCCGAGCAGGTTCTGTCCACCGTCGCCGCGGGTGAGCGAGAGATAGGCCGTCCGGTATCCGCGGCCGCGCGCCAGATAGGTGAGGATTTGCGTGTTCTCGTCGTCTGGATGGGCGGCAATGTAGAGCACGCTGCCCATCGTCGCGAAGCTGCGCAGCTGCTGCAGGATCGCGGCCCCCGTCGGTGGCTCGGCGGCGTGGCCGATGTCGGAGGAGCCCACCAGGATGGCCACGCCGAGGGCGGCCCAGAACGGCACGCTCCAGAGGGTCTCGCGCAGTACAAGGGAAGACGTCATCGGTGGCTCACACGATAGCACGGCATCCAACGGAAGGCGCGCGGCGGCCGACGTACCGAGGGAGACTCCTGGTCGCATTTATGTTATCTACGTTCAGCTGGATCCACGCGTCACGCGCGGGAGCAGCTCGTGCCGCCGGCGTTTCGTCACCGAACAGGAGGAATCATGACCAAGGACGCGTTCGCACAGGGTGTCGTTGTTGCCGCGCTTGCGCTGCTGTGGGCCAGCCCGGGGATGGCGCAGACGCCAGGCAGCCCGGGGCCCGTGCCTCCGGCCGCCCAGTCCCGATTCCCGGCCACGAGCTTCTTGGCGCCGACCAAGGCCACGTGGGACAGCACTCGCACACTGGTTCTCGGAATCGCCGATAGCGTGCCGGAAGACAAGTACGACTTCAAGCCGACTCCCGCCGTGCGAACCTTCCGGGAGATCCTCGTCCATCTGATCGGGGAGAACTACACGTTTTTCAGCCGGGTGTCCGGCGAGAACCTTGGCAATAACGCCCGCTTCGACACCCTCAAGAGCCGCGCGGAGATCCTGAAGGCGCTCCGGGAAAGCTACGACTATGGAGCCGGGGTCTGGGCTGGGCTCACCGAAGAAAAGGCTCTGGAAATGGTGGCCGGGAGGGGCGGCCAGCCAACGCAGCGCTGGGCGGCCATTCTCGGAGTGATCCAGGACAACATGAACCACTACGGCAACCTGGTCGTGTACCTCCGACTCAACGGGATCGTGCCGCCGCGCAGCGCTTCGCGCAATTGACGGGCGTCGCGTGGAGTCGCCGCCATGGTGGACCCAAGGCCACTGGGCGAGCGGCATCCCCGTCACTAGACGACCCGCCCCGTGCCCTCCATCGGCGGCAACGTCTCGTCCCTGCGCGGGCGTCCAGCGCGGAGGTCCGGCATATGCTGAGCCGACGTCTTGAGGCGATATGAGGCGATGCTGTCGACATCCCGTCAGGTTCAGTAGCCTCGGCTTGTTCCACAGGCCTGACCGCCCAGCCCGGTGAGCGAGCGGCCCCCAGTTCTTTTGATCTGCCAACCGAGCGCCTAGGCGAACGTCGCGATTGGCCACCAGGCGGCCTCGACCGGTCCTGCGGCGCTTGACAGGATTCGCCGAGTGTTATAGAGAGGAAACTCAGTTTCCTAAATGACTGCCGTCACCTCTCGGGTCTCTGGCACCGCGGTCGCGTCTGTCGCCCGTGCCATGCGCGTCCTCGAAGCGTTTGCCGACCATCCCGGCGGCGTTGCCCTCACCCCGTTGAGCGCGGAGCTCGGCTACGGCAAGGCGAGCCTGTCCAAGATCATGGCCACCATGGAGCGCGAGGGGTTTGTCCGCCGGGACGGGGCCGGCCACTTCCACCTCAGCTGGCGCCTCCTCGCACTCGCCTTCGGCCACGCCCAGCGGGTTGGCGTCTCCGGCGTCTGCCTGCCCGTCCTCCAGGCCCTCGCCGACGAGACCGACGAGCTGGTTCAGCTCGCCCTGATCGAACGCGACCACGTGCTCTTCGTGGCGAAGGCAGAGGGACCAGGCCAAGCCCTGCGGCTCCTCCCGCTGGTGGGCGTGGTCGCGCCGACGCACGCGACGGCGAGCGGCAAGGTCTGGCTCGCGAGCCTGCCTGACGGCCAGGCGCTGCAGGTGATGCGTCGCCAGGGCCTCGCCCGCGTGACGTCGCGCACGATCACCTCGCGCGGGCGTCTCCTCGCGGAGCTGCGTCGGGTGCGCCGCGCCGGGTACGCCATCACCGATGGAGAGCTGGCGGAGGAGGGGCGAGCCATCGCGGCCCCGATCGTCTACGGAGGCCGGGTCGTTGGCGCCATCGCGGTCTCCGGTCCGTCGTTCCGGCTCCCGCTTCCCCGGCTGCAACGGCTTGCCCCGCGGGTCCAGCGGGCGGCGCACGAGCTGCAGGCGCTCTGGCCGTATGAGGTGACGGCCCGAGACTTCGGACTGGGGGTCCGACCTCCCACCGGCAACGGGCAAGTCCGCCCGGTGCGGAGGCACGCGTGAGCTTCGAGTACCATGAGCCGACCTCGCTCGCCGAGGCGGTCGACCTCGGGGCCCGCTTCGGCGCCGACGGGTCCTTCCTCGCCGGGGGCACCGACCTCATCATCCAGATGCGGCGCGGCAAGGTGGCCCCGCCTCACGTGATCAGCCTGCATCGCGTGCCTGGCCTGGACGCGATTGAAGCGAACGGCCGCGTGCGCCTCGGCGCGCTGGTGACCCACCGGGCCATCGAGCGCTGTGCGGCGTTCCGGGGGCAACTGCGCGGCCTCATCGAGGGCGCGGAGGTCGTGGGGGGGCACCAGGTGCGGAACGTGGGAACGGTCGGCGGCAACGTCGTCAACGCGTCGCCCGCCGCCGACGTCGTACCCGTGCTTCTCGCCCTCGACGCCACCGTCACGTGCGTCGGGATCGACGGCGAGCGCACGGAAGCCCTTGAGGAGTTCCTGGTGGGGCCGGGGCGCACCAGGCGCCGGGCCGGCGAGCTCCTCACGGCCCTGGCCTTCGCCAAGCCGGAAGGGCGCACCGCGACCGCTTTCCTGAAGGCGGGGCGCCGTCAGGCGATGGAAATCTCGGTCGTGTGCGTCGCCGCGCGGCTCAAGCTCGACAGCGCGGGCGGGCGCTGCGTGGCCGCGCGCATCGCGCTGGGGGCGGTGGCACCGGCCACGTGGCGCGCGCACGCGGCCGAACGCGTCCTCGAGGGGCGCGTGCCCACGCCGGACGTGCTCCGTGAGGCGGGCCGCGTGGCCGCGGAGGGCTGCCGGCCCATCACCGACGTCCGTGCCTCCGCCCGCTACCGGCAACTGCTCGTGGAGACCCTGGTGCCGCGTGCCCTCGCGCGGTGCCTCGAGCGCATGCCGGAGCGCGCGGGATGAGCAAGCTGGCGCTGACCCTGACCATCAATGGCGAGCGCCATGAGGTGCTCACGGAGCCGCACCGCACGCTCCTCGACGTCCTCCGTGTCGACCTCGGGCTGACCGGCACCAAAGAGAACTGTCTCGAGGCGGAGTGCGGGGTGTGTACGGTGCTGCTCGACCGGCGCGCCGTGAACAGCTGCATCGTTCTCGCCGCGCAGTGTCAAGGCCGCGAGGTCGTCACCATCGAGGGCCTCGCGCGTGACGGGGCCCTCGATCCGCTCCAGCAGGCATTCATCGACCATGGCGCCGTGCAGTGCGGCTACTGCATCCCTGGCATGATCCTCTCCGCCAAGGCCTTCCTCGAGGAATGCCCCGACGGCACCGAGGCCGAGGTGCGCGAAGCCTTGGCGGGCAACCTGTGCCGCTGTACCGGCTATCAGAAGATTGCGGACGCGGTGCTGGCGGCCGCTCGTCCCAACCCCGACCGGAGGTGACCGTGATGGCGACCAGGGTGATGCGCGTCGCGGGCAAGTCGCTGCCGCGCTTCGACGCACCGGGAAAAGTGACCGGCACCGCGGTCTATGCCGTGGACTTCGCCCTGCCGGGCATGCTCGTCGGGAAGGTGCTCCGCAGCACGGAGGCGCACGCGCGCATCATCCGCCTGGACGTCTCCCGGGCGCGCGCGCTTCTAGGCGTGCGCGCGGTCATCAGTGCGGCCGACGTGCCCGATGTGCGCTACGGCGGTGCTCTCAAGGACGAGATGGTCTTCGCGAAGGGTAAGGTCCGGTACGTCGGCCAGCCGGTGGCGGCGGTGGCGGCGACGACGCCAGAAGCGGCCGACGCGGCCCTCGCGGCCATCGAGGTGGTCTACGAGACCCTACCCGCCGTCCTGGACCTCGACGCCGCCCTGGCCCCCGGCGCGCCCCTCGTGCACGAGGAGTGGGCAAGCTATACCGCGATTCCGATCCTCCATCGCGACGGCAACGTCTGTAACCGGGCCCGCATTATGGTGGGAGACGTGGAGCGCGGTTTCGAGGAGGCCGACCGCATCTTCGAGCACCGCTTCCGCACGAGCATGGTCCACCAGGGCTACACGGAGCCGCGGGCCGCGGTGGCGCAGTGGGACAGCTCCGGGACGGTCACCGTGTGGTCGAACACGCAGCTGCCGTTCGAGCTGCAGAACACCCTCGCCGAGATCCTCCAGACGCCACCCTCGAAGATCCGCGTGGTGGTGCCTGGGATCGGCGGCGGCTTCGGCGGGAAACTGCGTGTCGGCGTCGAACACTTCGCCGCCTTCCTCGCGAAGAAGGCCGGTCGACCCGTGAAGGTCGTCACCACGAGCGAGGAGGAACTGACCGCTGCCTACCCGCGTCAGGGCACGGTCATCGAGCTGAAGACAGGCGTCACGCGGGACGGCCGTATCACGGCCAAGTCCGGACGCATCTGGTTCGACACCGGAGCCTTCGCGGGCTCTGGCCCCGGCGTTGCCGCGGTCGCGACGCTCGTGCTGGCAGGACCGTACAAAATCCCGAACCTGCACCTCGAGGGCTTCGCCGTCTACACCAACAAGACGAACTGCGGGTCCTTCCGGGCGCCCTCGGGCCCGCAGGCCAACTTCGCGGTGGAGTCCCAGATGGACATCATCGCCGACGCCCTCGGCATCGATCCGCTCGACTTCCGGCTCAAGAGCATCGTGCGCGAGGGCGATGAGGGCCCCACCGGCCAAGTGCTCGACGCGGTGGGGCTGGAAGAATGCCTGCGCAAGGCCGCCGCCGCCATCGGCTGGAGCACCCGGCGGCCGGGGCGGTGGCGCGGCAAGGGCCTCGCGTGCGGGTGGTGGACGACCACGGGCGGGTCCTCGGGCGTCTACGTGAAGATCAACCCGGACGGCACCGTCGCCCTCAATACCGGGGCCGCCGAGATCGGCAGCGCCGCCCTCACCGGGGCCGCCCAGGTCCTCGCCGAGGAGCTCGGCGTGGACCTGACGGACATCAGCGTGATCTCGGCCGACACCTTCTCGACCCCCTTCGACTTCGGGGCGCAGGGCAGCCGCACGGCGTTCGCGGTGGGCAACGCCTGCCGGGCGGCCGTCGCCGACCTCAAGCCGCGCATCTTTGCCCTCGCCGCCGCCCAGCTCGGGGTCGAGCCCGAGGCGTGCGCGCTCATCGACAAGCACGTGGTCGCGGACGGGAAGCGGATGTCGCTCGCGGACCTCGCTCGGCTCTCGCAACAGACCGGCGGAGGCCTCATCGCGCAGGGGACGTTCATCGCGCCCCCCACGGCGTACGACACCAAGCGGGTGGACGGACACGTCTATCCGGCCTTCCACTCACCGAGCTTTCACGCGCACGCGGTGGACCTCTCGGTGGACCCGGAGACGGGGGAGATCACGATCCACAAGTATGTCGTGGCGCAGGACGTCGGCTTCGCCATCAATCCCACGTACATCGAGGGCCAGATCGAGGGCGGAGTGGCGCAAGGCCTGGGCCAGGCGCTGTCCGAAGAAATCGTCTACGAGGGCGGCCGCGTGCTGAACGCGAACCTCACGGACTACAAGATGCCGACCACCCTCGACATGCCGCGCGTGGAGACCATCCTCGTCCAGCATCCCAGCGTGGTCGGCCCCTACGGGGCCAAGGGGGTGGGGGAGCCGCCGAACATTGAGCCGCCGGCGGCGGTGGCCAACGCGGTCGCGGCCGCCACCGGGCTGCGCATGACCGCGCTGCCCATCACCGCGGAGAAGATCGCGTTGGCGCTGCGCGACCCCGAGGCGGCCGGAGCCTGAGACCGCATGGCCGCCGGCGCCTCCGTGGCAGCTCCTCGAGCTCCGCACGCTGTACCGCGGGGTCGTGGCGATCAACACGGTAGTCTTCGGCCTGGTGTGTCGGCCCGTCGCGGGCACGGGTCTGCTCCTGGCCTTCTAGGACCGCCATGACGCTCCGCACGGGTCTCCTGATGCTGCCGGCCTACGAGCCGGCGCGGCTCGCCGATCTCGCCGGGCTCGCCGAGAGCACGGGGTTCGATGACTTCTGGCTCGCCGACGAGCGCTTCTTCCGCGAGGTGTACGCCTGCCTCACCCTCTGCGCGCTGCGCACGCGGCGGATTCGGCTCGGCCCCTGCGTGACGGACCCGTACTCGCGCCACCCGGCCCTGACCGCCATGGCGATCGCCACCCTCGACGAGATCTCGGGCCGGCGGGCCCTCCTGGGTATCGGGGCCGGCGTGAGCGGGTTCCGCGAGCTTGGCATCGATGCCTCCCGCTCGGCCGTGGCCATTCGGGAGGCGGTCGCGGTCATCCGCGCCCTCCTCGGCGGGAAGACGGTGACGGTCAAGGGACGCGAGGTGAGCCTCACGGACGGGCGCCTCGATTTCACGCCGGCGCGGGCCGACCTGCCCGTCTTCGTCGCGTCCCAGCGGGCCGGCGGGTGCCGCGTCGCGGGACGGGTGGCCGACGGCGCCGTGATGCAGGGCGCGGTGGCGGCGCCGCTCGTGCGCTTCCTGCGTGAGACGGTGCACGGAGCGGCGCGTGAGGCGGGCCGCGACCCGGCGGCCGTGGACCTGGTCGCGCGCCTCAACGTCTGCATTCACGACGACCGGCGCGTGGCCCGTGACACGATGCGGCCCACCCTCGTGCGGAGCCTCAGCGCGCAGCGTCCGGACTTCTTCACGTTCGCGACGGCGGGGCTCACCGTGCCCGCCGGCCTCCGCGACAAGGTGCTCGCCCTCCCGTACACGCACGAGGCCGCGCCGCTGCGGGCGCTGGCGCCGGAGGTGCCCGATGCGTTCGTGGACGCCTGCACCCTCACGGGGCCGCCGGAGGTCATCGCGCCGGAGGTGGTGCGGCTCGCGCGGAGCGGCATCACGGAGGTGATGGTCTACCCGCTCGCGGTGGATGGGCGTATCGAGACCACGATCGAACGCTTCCAGGCCGAGGTGATGCCGCGAGTGCGGCGCGAGCTGCACGCATGACGGTGACCGTCCACATGCACGGCAATCTCCGCCGCTTCATGCCGGACGGCCGCGACCGCATGGTCATGGAGGTGGGGACGGGGACAACCATCGAGACCTTCCTGGCCTCGCTGGGGGCCGAGCGCGACACCTGGCTGGTGGCGGTGAACGGCAAGACCGTGGAGAAGGACCGTGTCCTTGCGCCCAGCGATCAGCTCGACTGCTTTGAGCCCGTGGCCGGGGGATAGGAGCGGAGAGACCATGACCGTGCGCTACGTGATCAACACGCTGAAGCCCGGGGTGGACCCCGCGGCCTACGAGCAGTGGCTGCGGGAGTACGACTACCGGGTGGCCAAGACGCTGCCCGGCATCGTCAGCTACCAGACCTTCCGGATCGAGGGCCCCATTCACAATGCGCCCCCCGGCGCGGGGTGGCGCTACATCGAGCGCATCGAGATCCGGGACCTGGACCAGTACCAGAAGGACATCGCGTCCCCGGCGGGTCAGGAACTCATCCGCCAGCTCTACGAGAATTACTGCGACCGCTCGAAGACGATCTTCTTCGCCACCGAACCCATCGAAGCCTAGGCACACAAAGGAGCCCGCCATGAGCACGCGCGTGGATCGCCGGTCGTTCCTGAAGGTAACGGCGGCGGCAGCCGCCCTCGGTGCCCCCGCCGTCCGCCCGCTACGCTCCACGGCGCAGGACAAGCGCACGCTCGTCGTGGCGTGGGACACGGACATCGACACCCTCGACCCCGCCTACTTCAAGGCCATCGGCGGCTATGTCACCGTGGCCAACTGCTACGACACGCTCATCGGCTGGAAGGTCCGGCCCATCAAGGACAAGCCGGGCCTCTTCCGCTCCCAGCCGGCCGAGTGGGAGCCGATGATCGCCGAGTCCTGGTCGACGGAGCGGGACGGGGCCACCCTCGTCTTCAAGATCCGCAAGGGCGCGAAGTTCCCGAGCGGGCGGCCCGTCACCGCCCATGCCGCCAAGTACTGCTTCGATCGGGGCCTCCAGTCGCCCGGCTACATGCGCCTCGTCATCCCGAGCCTGATCCAGGTGAGCTCGCCCGACCAGTTCGAGGTGCGCGACGACTACACCTTCGCCATCAAGATGAACGCGCCGAGCCCGATGGCGCTGGACGTCGTCACCCTCTCGAACAACGCCATCATGGACCCCGAGGAGGTCAAGGCGCACGCCACCAAGGACGACTCGTGGGCGGGGGAGTGGATGAAGCGCAACATCGCCGGCGTCGGCCCCTATCGCCTCGTGAAGAACGAGCCCGGCGTGGAAGTCGTGCTGGAAGCGAGCCCGGGATACTGGCGGCCCGAGCCGTACTTCCAGCGGATCGCCCTCAAGTTTGTGCCCAACGAGGCCGACCGGGTGCTCCTGCTCAAGAAGAAGGCGATCGACATGGTCGTGGGCCGCCCGGGGCTCTCGCCGAAGAACGTGAAGAGCCTGGAGGGCGAGCCGGGCCTCAAGGTCTTCCAGGTCCCCGATACGACCTGCCACTGGCTCTGCATGAACGGCAGCAAGCCCCCCTTCGACAAGGTGAAGGTGCGGCAGGCCGTGAACTACGCCATCCCCATCCAGGCCATCCTGCCCAACGTGCTCTACGGGTACGGGACGCAGATGAAGAGCCCGCTCCCGCACCTCACCCCGGGGTACAGCGGGACGCTCTCGCCGTACAAGCACGACATCGAGAAAGCGAAGCAGCTCATGAACGAGGCGGGCGTGACGGGGCCGGTCCCCGTTGACCTCGCCATCCGCGTGGGGTTCACCACCCACGAGCAGGCCTCGGTCTGGATCCAGCGCGAGCTGGAGAAGATCGGGTTCAAGGTCAACATCGTGCGCGAGACGGACGCCACCTTCCGACAGGTGGCCATCAAGGGCGGCCACACGCTCTCGATCGAGTCCTTCCAGTCCTGGGTGAACGATCCCTGGTACCATTTGGTGTTCAACTTCCACACCAAGTCGAAATTCACCAACGCCTCGCTCTACTCGAACCCCGTGCTCGACAAGCTGATCGACGAGAGCATGCACGAGACCAACCGGGAGAAGCGCCTCGGCTCCGCCCTCGTCGCGCAGAAGATCCTCATCGACGACGCGGTGTGGGGCTTCCTCTGGTACGACAGCTGGACGCGGGTGATGAAGGCCGACTTGAGCGGCATCGAGAAGCGCTGGGACACCTTCGAGCGGTACTACGCGGCGAAGCGCGCCTAGACGGGGGTGACTCTGCCGGCCGGCCCGGGCCGCCCGGCGGGGCCTCGTGCATGGGATTCGGCCGGTACGTGCTGCAGCGCCTCCTCCTCGTCATCCCGACGCTCTTCGGGGTGACGCTCATTGCGTTCACGCTGACCTATCTGCTGCCGGGCAACCCCGCCCTCGTCAAGGCGGGGGCGCTCGCCACCCCCGAGCACGTGGCGGAGATCGAGCGCCGGATGGGGCTGGACCGACCCGTGCCCGTCCAGTACTGGCGCTACGTGACCGGCTTCCTCCGCGGCGACCTCGGCGAGAGCTCCTCGACCGGCCGCCCCGTGCTCGAGGACTTTCGGCAGCGCATCCCGGCCACGCTCGAGCTGACGCTGGCGAGCCTCCTCGTCGCCCTGGGCATCGGGGTCCCGTTCGGCGTGCTGTCCGCCGTCCACCGCGACACCGTGCTCGACCACGTGAGCCGCCTCCTGGGCGTGGGCGGGGTGGCCATGCCGAGCTTCTGGACCGGCTTGCTCCTCCTCTATGTCTTCTTCTACCTGCTCGGGGTGGCGCCGGCGCCGCTCGGCCGCATCGCCGCCGACGTCCCGCCGCCCACGCGGATCCTCGGGCTCTACGTGGTGGACGCGCTCCTCACCGCGAACGGGCCGGCGCTCGTCTCGAGTCTCCACCACCTCATGCTGCCCGCCCTCACCCTCGGCTTCGCCGTCATGGCGCCCCTCACGCGCATGGTGCGTGCGACCATGCTGGAGATCCTCGAGTCCGAATACGTGACGGCGGCGTGGGCGGCGGGACTGCCGCGGCGCCGGGTCATCTACGGGGACGCCCTCCGCAACGCGCTCATCCCCGTCATCACGCTCCTCGGGGTTATCGTCGGCTTCCTCATGGCCGGCAACGTGGTCGTGGAGATGGTCTTCGCGTGGCCGGGGCTCGGCCACTACGCGGTCACCTCATTGATGACGAAGGACCCGGGGCCCATCCAGTCCTTCGTGCTCTTCGTGGCCGTGATGTATGTCTTCGTCAATCTCGTCGTGGATCTGCTCTACGGCCTCGCCGACCCGCGGATCCGGCTGCGCTGATGCGCTGGCGCCGCCTCACGCGAAACCGGCTGTCCTTCGTGGCCCTCTGCGTCATCCTCGCGGTCACGCTCGCGTCGCTGCTCGCGCCGTGGCTGGCGCCCTACGACCCCGACAACCCGGACGCCGAGGCCACGCTGGTGAGCGTGTCGCTGCGCCATCCGCTTGGCACCGACGGCTACGGCCGCGACCAGCTGTCGCGCCTCATCCACGCCGGCCGGGTCGATCTCCTGGTCGCGCTGAGCGCCACGGCGATCGCGCTGACCCTCGGGTCGGCGCTGGGCGCGGGGGCGGGCTACCGGGGGGGCTGGGTGGACCAGCTCGTGATGCGCGGCGTGGACGCGGTCATGGCGTTCCCCGCCTTCATTCTCGCCATGGCCATCACCGCCGCGCTCGGCAATAGCATCGCCAACGTGGTGGCCGCCATCGCCATCACCCACGTGCCGATCTACACGCGGCTCATCCGCGGCGAGATGCTGCGGGTACGGGAGGCGGAGTACGCAGATGCCGCCCGGACGGTGGGCAACCGGCCGCACCAGATCGTGCTCTACCATCTCTTGCCCAACTGTGTCCCCCCGCTCGTCGTGCAGGCGACCCTGGCCATGGGCTTCGCCATCCTCACCGTGGCCGCGCTGTCCTTCATCGGCCTCGGCATCCAGCCCCCCCAGAGCGAGTGGGGGCAGATGACGGCGGAGGGCGCGGGCTACGTGGTCTCCGGCGAGTGGTGGCTCGTGCTCTTCCCCGGCTTCGCCATCATGCTGACCGTGCTCGCCTTCAACCTGGTCGGCGACACCCTGCGCGACCTTCTCGATCCGCGCATGCGAGGAGTGCGGTGACCGACCTGCTCGAGGTCCGCGATCTGACCGTCCACTTCGACACCGAGGACGGGCTCGTGGAGGCCGTGGACGGCGTCACCTTCACCGTAAGCGCGGGGGAGATCCTGGGCGTGGTGGGGGAGTCCGGCTCCGGGAAGTCGGTGACGGCCCTCGCGCTCCTGCGGCTCATCCGGCCGCCGGGCCGCATCGTCCAGGGCGCCGTGCGGTTCGAGGGCACGGACCTGGTGGGGCTGTCGGAAGACGAGATGCGCGCAGTCCGTGGCACCCGGATCGCGATGGTCTTCCAGAGCCCCCGGACGGCGCTGAACCCCGTCCTCACGGTCGGCCGCCAGATCTCGCGCCTGTTCGAGCTGCACCAGGGCGCCTCGCGAGCCGAAGGGCGGGCGCGCACGATCGAGATGCTGAAGCTGGTCGGGATCTCCGAGCCCGAGCGCCGCGCCCGGCAGTACGCCCATCAGCTCTCCGGGGGAATGTGTCAGCGCGTGATGATCGCCATGGCCCTGGCCACCTCCCCGCGGCTCCTCCTCGCCGATGAGCCCACCACCGGCCTCGACGTCTCCATCGCCGCCCAGATCCTCGACCTCCTCCGCGACCTGGGCCGTCGCACGGGGGCGTCGATCCTCCTCATCACCCACGACCTCGGCGTGGTGGCGGAGGTCTGCGACCGGGTCGCCGTCATGCATGCCGGCCAGATCGTGGAAGTCGGGGCCGTGCGAGCGATCTTCGCCCGCCCCCGCCACCCGTACACGCAGGCGCTCGTTCGCTCGATCCCGCGGATCGACCGCGAGGGGACGATGGAGCCGATTCCCGGCACGGTGCCGTCGCTCCTGGCCCCGCCGCCCGGTTGTCGGTACGCCGACCGCTGCCCGCGCGTGCTCGACGTGTGCCGGCGCGACCGGCCGGCGCTGCGCGCGACCACCCCCCATCACGACGTCGCCTGCCACGCCGTCGAGGTCGAGGATGCCACGGCTCGCGGTTGAGGGGCTGGTCAAGCACTTTCCGCTCGGGGGGCCGCGGGAGTGGGTCGACCGCGTGCGCGGGCGCGTGCCCAAGGCGGTGCGCGCCGTGGACGGCGTCTCCTTCGCCGTCGAGCCGGGCGAGACGCTCGGCCTCGTCGGCGAGTCCGGCTGCGGCAAGTCCACCGTCGCCCGGTTGATCCTCCGTCTCGTCGAACCTACCCGCGGCGACGTGCGCTTCGGCGACGTGAACCTGACCGCGCTCGCCGGCGAGCCGCTGCGTCGCCAGCGCCGCGACCTGCAGATGGTGTTCCAGGACCCGACCGCCTCGCTGAACCCCCGGCTCAGTGTCCGCCGCGCCGTGGAGGAGCCGCTGCGCCGTCACGGCACGCTGGGGCCGGCGGAGCGGCGCGAACGGGCGGCGCAGGTGCTGGCGCGCGTCGGGCTCGGCCGCGAGCTCCTCGACCGCTACCCGCACGAGCTCTCGGGAGGCCAGCGCCAGCGGGTGAATATCGCGCGCGCCATTGCCACCGAGCCCCACTTCGTCGTGCTGGACGAGCCGACCTCCGCCCTCGACGTGTCGCTCCGCGCGAAGGCGATCCTCCTCCTCGCCGAGCTGCGCGCCACGCTCGGCATGAGCTACCTGTTCATCTCCCACGACCTCGCCACCGTGAAGTACCTCGCCGGCCGCGTCGCCGTCATGTATCTGGGGACGATCGTGGAGGAGGCGCCGACGCCCGAGCTCTTCGCGCGGCCCCTCCACCCGTACACGCAGGCGTTGCTGTCGGCCGTGCCCGTGCCCGATCCCGACGTGCGGCGCACGCGCCTCGTGCTGGCGGGCGAGGTGCCGAGCCCGATCGACATCCCGCGCGGCTGCCGCCTCCGCGGCCGCTGCCCCCTCGCGCAGCCCGTGTGCGCGGAACCCGTGACCCTGCGCGAGGTGGCGCCGGCGCATCGCGTCGCCTGCCACCTCGTCTGACACCGCGAAGGAGCCCGACCGCATGGGAGAGGTGGGCACCCCCGACGACGTCCACGATCTCGTCCGCGGCCTCACCCTCCTCGGGACCGGCGGCGGCGGCCGCCCCGAGCAGGGGCTCGATTGCCTGCTCCCGCATGTCGAGGCCGGCCGCGCCGTGAGGTGGATCGCGCCCGACGCCATCCCGGACGACGCGTGGGTGTGCTCGACCTTCGGCATGGGCTCGATCGCCCCGACCGAGCCGCTCTCCGTGGCGCGGCGGCGCGTCCTGGGCTACCCGGATGCGTGGACCGTGGCGAAGCCCATGGTGCGGGCGGTGCAGGAGCTGGAGGCCTACACCGGCCGGAAGGTCGCGGCCATCCTCCCCTTCGAGCTCGGCGCCGGCAACACGGCCAGCCCCATGGACGCCGCCGTCCGGGTGGGCGCCGCCATCGTGGATGGGGACTGCGCCGGCCGCGCCATCCCGGAGCTCTGCCAGACCAGCGCCGCGATCGCCGGCATCCCGTTCGCGCCGGGCGCCATCGCGGACTCCTGGGGCAACGTGCTCCTCGTCAAGGAGACGGCGAGCGAATTGCTCGCCGAGCGCATCGGCAAGCTGGTGAGCATCGCCACGAAGGTGCCCGACATGACGGCGCAGTGCGCGCATGCAGGCTTCCTCATGCAGGGCAAGGACCTCAAGCGCATCGCCGTCCCCGGCGGCATCACGCGCGCGCTCGCCGTGGGCCGGGCCATCCGGGCGGCGCGGACGCGCGGCGTCGATCCCGTCGCGGCGGCGGCCGAGGCGCTCAACGGGTGGGTCCTCTTCCGCGGGTGTGTGGAGCAGAAGCAGTGGGAGAGCCGCGAGGGCTACATGTACGGCACCACCATCGTGGAGGGCGAGGGGGCGGACGCTGGCCACACCCTGCGCGTGTGGTTCAAGAACGAAAATCACGTGACGTGGCGGGACGGGACGCCGTGGGTGTGCTCACCCGATCTCATCATGACGATCGACGTCGACGGCACCCCGTACACCAATACCCTCCTGCCGGAGGGCGCGCGCATCGGCGTCGTCGGCGCCGTGGCGGACCCGCGGCTGCGCACGCCGGTCGCACTCGACCTGCTCGGCCCCCGTCACTATGGCTACGACCTGCCGTACCTCCCCATCGAACAGCTCGTGCGCCGCCGGGCGGCGCGCCCAGACGGAGGGTGACATGCCGACGATCGTGCGATACGTGCTCGCGAAGACGAAACCCGGCGTGCGGCGAGAGGACTACGAGCGGTACGAGCGCGAGGTGGACTACGTGATCTCCCGCCAGATCAAGACGATCGTGTCCTACCGGACGCACCGGATCACCGAGATGGGCGAGAAGCTGGCGCCGGTGGGCTGGGACTACATCGAGCGGATCGAGATCACCGACCGGGCTGCCTACGAGCGGGAGCTGGCCGAGAAGGGGCGGCAGCTCCTGGACGAGCTCTACGCGAAGTACCTCGACCGCTCGTACACCACCTCGATCTGGTCGGAGCTCGTGGAGCCGTGAAGGCCGGCCTCCTCCTTCTCCCGCACGATCCGCCCACCCGCATTGTCGAGGTGGCGCAGCTCGCGGAGGCGACGGGCTACGACCATTTCTGGCTCGCCGATGAGCGGTTCTTCCGCGAGGTGTATGGCTCCCTCACGCTGGTCGCGCACCACACCTCGCGCATCACGGTGGGGACGTGCGTGACGGATCCGTATTCACGGCACCCCGCCCTCACGGCCATGGCCATCGCCACCCTCGACGAGATCGCGGGCGGGCGGGCCATTCTCGGCCTCGGCGCCGGGATCTCGGGCTTCGCCGAGCTCGGGGTCAAGCGCGAGCGGCCGGCCCGAGCGATCCGCGAGGCGATCACGCTGATCCGCCGTCTCCTCGCGGGCGAGGAGGTGGACGCCCAGGGCGAGGTCGTCCGCTTCAACGCCGGGCGACTGGACTTCACGCCGGCCCGGGCGAACATCCCCATCTACGTGGCCAGCAACGGGCCCCTCGGGCAGCGCACGGCCGGGGCCGTCGCCGACGGCGCCATCATGGAGGCCTGCGGCAACCCGCCCGAGGCGCGGGCCTTCGCCGCCGCCGTCGCCGCGGGAGCAAAGGGAATGGGACGGGACGCGGGGACCGTCCAGCTCGTGGCGCGACTGAACGCGTGTGTCGGACCGGATGGCAAGGGCGCACGCGATGTGCTGCGTCCCCGGGTGGCCCGCACGCTCGGAGCGGGACGACTGAGATTCGCGACGCTCGAGGCGCAGGGGTTGGCGTTCTCCGAGGCGGCCAAGACCTCGGTGGCGGGCGTGCCCTACGCCGCGGGCGTCGCGCCATACCTGCCCCTGCTCCCGCTCATCACCGATGCCGTGGTCGATGCGCTCACGCTGGCGGGCACGGTGGACGAGGTCACCGAGCGGGTGGTGGCCCTCGGCCGCGCGGGCATCGGCCAGATCATGATCTACCCGTTCGCGCCGCCCGCCGGCAGCGTGGACGACACCGTCCGGCGCTTCGGGCGGGACGTGGTTCCCGCCGCCCGCCGCGCGCTGGGGCGATAGGAGAATCGGATGGCCGAGGAACGGTTCCTGGAGGGGAAGGTCGCCCTGGTCACCGGCGCCTCATCGGGCTCGGGCGTGGACATCGCACAGGCGCTCGCCCGTCGCGGCGCCCGGGTGGCGGTGCACTACCGGAGCTCGCGGGGCGGCGCCGAGGAGGTGGTGGCGGCGATCCACGCGGCCGGCGCGGCGGCGCAAGCGTTCCAGGCCGATGTGGCCGTGGCCGACGACGTCCGCCGTCTCGTGGGCGAGGTGGAGGCCGGGCTGGGGCCGGTGAGCGTCCTCGTGAACAACGCCGGCCCCTTCGCCGACACCGCCTTCCGCACGCTCACCGAGCGCGATTGGGACTACGTGATGAGCGCCAACCTCAAGGCGGTGTTTCTCGCGTCCCAGCGCGTCCTGCCCGACATGGAGAAACGCGGCTGGGGTCGCATCGTCAACGTGGGTGCGACCTCGGGCTTCGTCCGGTCGCACTCCGTCTACGGGCTCGCCAAGGCCGCGCTGCTGCACCTGACGGAGAGCATGGCGGTCGAGTTCGCGCCGCATGTGACGGTGAACGCGGTGGTGCCCAGCCAGATCGCGAGCGCGCGCACCGACAGGATGCCCGCCTACAAGGCGGCCGCCATCGAGGCCACGCCGCTCAAGCGCCTCGTCACCCAGCGGGAGATCGCGCAGATGGTCGCGCTTCTGTGCTCGCCCGCCTTCGACTTCGTTACCGGCCGCGCGATCATCCTGGACGGCGGCCGCAGCATCCCCGTCTTCCCGAAGCTCAACCTCGCCGCGGGAGCGGAGCCCTGAGATGCCCCTCAAGGCCGTCCTCGAGTCGCTGGACTTGCTCGACGCCGCCACCGTGGCCGGCCCGGACGTGGCCGCCGCCGTCCGCGCCGCGGGGGTGACGGATGTCGAGGTGAAGCGCTTCACGGGCCAGGCGGGCAGTACCGACTTTGTCCGCTGCGTCGTGCCGGGCACGCGGGGCCGTCGGGCGGGCGGGGACGCGCCCACGCTCGGCATCGTCGGCCGCCTAGGCGGCATCGGCGCGCGGCCCGCGAAGATCGGGCTCGTCTCCGACGGCGACGGGGCTGTGACCGCCATCGCCTGCGCGCTGAAGCTCGGGCGCATGATCGCCAAGGGCGACCGGCTGCCGGGCGACGTGCTGATCTCCACCCACATTTGCCCCGATGCGCCGACCATGCCGCATCCGGTTGTCACGATGATGAACTCGCCGGTGGACATGGCCACGCTCAACGCGGAGGAGGTGCGGCCAGAGATGGAGGCCGTCCTCACCGTCGACACCACGCGTGGCAACCGCATCGTCAACCACCGCGGGATCGCCATCTCGCCCACGGTCATGCAGGGCTGGATCCTGCGGGTGGCCGAGGACCTCTTGACCATCCAGCAGGAAGTCACGGGCCGTATGCCCGTGGTGTTGCCGATCACCATGCAGGACATCACGCCCTACGGGAACGCGCTCTTCCATGTGAACTCGGTCCTGCAGCCGTGTGTGGCCACCGACGCGCCCGTCGTCGGCGTGGCGCTGACCGCGGAGGTCGCGGTGCCGGGGTCGGCGACGGGCGCGTCCCACGCGGTCGACATCGAGCAGGCCGTGCGCTTCTGCCTCGAGGTCGCCAAGGCGTTCGGGCAGGGGAAGTGCCGCTTCTACGACGGCGAGGAGTGGACGCGGATCCAGGCGCGCTATGGCTCGATGAAGGTGCTGCAGACGATGGGGAAGGGGTGACCGCCGCGACGCCTGCGGGGCCGCGCTAGATCAGGACCCGCTCACCGTCCGTGAACCAGCGCGGAGTCTCGCCGCGCGCGAAGACCTTCACCCGCCCGCGCCCGCGGACGGTGACAACGTCGTCCTCCACGCGCACGAGCGTGCCTTCCTCGATGCCGACCACGGCGTTGTCCCACACGACGTGGTACTCGAGGATTCGGTCGTCGCGCGTTTCGCCGCCCGGGGCCATCGTCGGGTCGGTCTCGAGGTAGTGGGGGTTGATGTTGAAGGGCACGAGGCCGAGGGCGTCGAAGGCATCGAGGGCGACGACGTTCCAGTCGTTGGTCGTGAGGATACGAGGCCCCGCGAGATTGGCGCCCGCGCTGGAGCCGATGTAGGGCATGCCCGCCTGGACCCGGACGCGGAGAGGCTCCAGCAGCTGTCCCTCGCGAAGGCGCTTGAGCAGCGCGTAGGTGTTGCCGCCCCCCACGAACACCGCGTCCGCCTGGGCCAGGGTGGCGAGAGGCTCGGCGTCCCAGCGCAGGTGCATCACCTGCACGTCGATGCCGTCGGGCGGCCGCGGCGCCAGCGCGGCCCGGGCGCGTTGGTAGTAGGCGACCTCGTCGGCAAGACTGGCCGCGGTGACGAAGGCGAGGCGTTTCAGGGCGCCGCCGAGGAAATCCGCGATGTGCGGCCGGGCATGCTCGAGGAAGGGCCGACCGGAGTTCGAGATCAGGAGGACCCGCATCTACGACAGCTCCTGGGAGGCATGTGAGGAAGCGAGGGCCTGCGCCCCACGACACGATGCCGGCACCAAGACGACGCTCCCTCGCGGCACGCTCGCTCTCCGTGTCACAGCTTCCCGATCGTCAGTGGCGTTTGGGCCGAACCTCGTGCCGACCTGTATGGCGAGGATCGGTGGCCCGTGAAAAATCCTCGTGCGCATTGCCGCGCTCGTGATCGGCTAGCAACCTTACCAACCATCGGGATGGTAACAGGGATGAGTCGCAAAGCCTCGAGGTTGCCAGGCTCTTGCTCGCCACCCTCAAGCGGTCGAGACAAGGTGTCGGTTGGCGGATCAAGGCCGGCCGACCAGCGTCATGATGGGGCCGGAGCCCCGCGTGGGCCCGGCGCCCGTCAAGGCCGAGAGGGGAGATGGTACGCGCGGGCTGACGTTGACACGGCGATTCCGGCGGCCTCTAAGGTGCGGCCGGGTAGCCCGATCCTCAACTGGTCCAGACACGCGGGGGGGATCTGGACTTCTTTGGGTGGGCGCGCTTCCCCTCGGGACGCCGGCTGGTGCATAGTGCTCCCACGGGCCCGGCCAGCTCCCGGAGGAGGACCCCCATGATCACGGACATTGCCTCGTATCTACGGTTCTTCGACAGCGTGAGGCGCAGAACGGAGCGAGACGTCGCCGCGCTGCCTCCGGCGGCGGTGGCGTGGCGGCCGCCGGCGGCCGCGGGGGAGGCGGGCTGGGGCATCGGCCAGATCGTCGCCCACATTGGCGCCTCGCGGCTGTACTTCGCCAGCGCTTATCGCGGCGAGGGCTGGATCTGGGGGGAAGCCGAGGCCGATCCGGGTGACCAGCGGACGTGGCTGCCGTGGCTCGAGCGGTCGGCGGAGCGGTTCGGGGCCCTCCTGCGCGAGACGCCCGCGGCCTGGCTCACCCGGCGCGTGGAGATGATCGATACGCCCGGGGCCACGCTCTCGGGCTGGCGCGTGCTCATGATGCACATCGAGCACGAGGTCCACCACCGCTCCCAGATCGACGCCTATGCCGGCCTCGAGGGCTGGCCCGTGCCCGACATCTTCAACCGGTCGGCGGAGTCGATCGACGCGCTCCAGTCCGTGCAGCGCGCCCACCACGGGCGCTGACCGGCGGCCCGCGACCGCCGCCAAGGAGGACCGAGATGAGCTGGAACGGCACGCCGGTGATCGACCTCGATTCCCACATCGTGGAGCGGGCGGACCGGTGTTCACCTTGTCGGAGGCCCTCTGACGACATCGTGGAGCGCATTGTTGAGGTCATCGACGTGACTTCGGGCGAAGAAATCGTCAGAGGACTTCATGTACTGTGGCCTCTAACACGCCACGTGAGCCACGATGAAGTTGTCTCAGATGTCACCGCCTAGGAGGCCCCAGAGCGAGGTATCCCGGAAGCTCTGGGACAGCTGGGAGCCGGACGCGATGGTGATGGACCGCGCGGCGGGCGTGTTCGCCGATCCGTCCAAGGTGCACCGCATCGAGCACGAGGGCCGGTTCTTCCGGTGCCGGGGGCCGCTCAACGTCGTGCGCTCCCCGCAGGGCCGTCCGGCCATCTTGCAGGCGGGCACGTCGCCCAAGGGGCGGACGTTCGCGGCGCGGTACGCGGACGCGATCTTCGCGATCCAGCCGAACATCGCGGGAGCGAAGGCATACTACGACGACATCAAGCGCGGCACCGTGAGCGAAGGGCGCGCGCCCGAGGCGTGCAAGATCCTGTTCGGCGTCCAGCCGATCCTCGGGGCGACGGAGGACGAGGCGCGCGAGAAGCAGGCGCTCCACAACAGCCTCGTCCCGCTCGAGGGCGGCATGGCGATCCTCTCGGGCCACCTCGACTTCGATCTGTCGACGCTACCGCTCGACGCGGTAATGGCCCGGCGCACGGAGCCGCAGCTGCAGCGCATGCAGACGCGGTACCGGACCTTGACCGGGGAGCTCCTCACGCTGCGCGAGGTCGCGCGGCGCCACGGTCAGAGCGTGGGGCTGCTGCAGATGGTGGGCACCCCCTCGCAGGTGGCCGACCAGATGGAGGATTACTTCGACCAGGTGGGCGGCGACGGGTTCATGCTGTCGCCGATCTATTCACCGGGGGCCATCGAGGAGTTCGTCGATCTCGTGGCCGGAGCTGCAGCGGCGCGGCCGGTACCGCCGAGACTACGCCGGCACGACGCAGCGTGAGCATCTGATGCAGGAGGATTGACCCCAACTGGAGGGCTCGATGGACTTCCGCACCATCCGCTACGAAAAGCTCGGAGCCGTTGTGCGTATCACCGCGAACCGGCCCGAGGTGCTCAACGCCCAGAGCCGCGTGATGGTCCTGGAGCTCGACGAGGCATTCCGCGCGGCGTCGGAGGACGAAGCCACGCGCGTCATCATCGTGGCGGGCGCCGGGGCGCACTTCTCGGCGGGCCACGACCTCGGCAGCCCGGACGAGCTCGAGGACCAGAAGGCCCACCCGGTCGGGCCGGGCCTGCCCGAGAACCTCAAGCGGCTGTCCGAGCTGTACCTCGAGACCTGCCTGCGCTGGCGCGAGGTGGCCAAGCCGACCATCGCCCAGGTGCAGGGCTACTGCATCATGGGCGGGCTCATGCTGGCCTCGTGCTGCGACCTCATCATCGCCGCCGAGGACGCGCTGTTCGCCGACCGGATGGTGCGGTGGGGCGGCGCGCACGTGCAGTACTTCAGCATGCCGTGGGATCTCGGGCCGCGGAAGGCCAAGGAGTACCTCTTCACCGGCGACTACATCGACGCGCCAACGGCGCTCGAGCTCGGCCTCGTCAACCGGGTGGTGCCGCGCGCCGAGCTGGCCAACGCCACGCTCGAGCTGGCGGGGCGCATCGCGCTGCAGGACCCCTTCGCGCTGAAGCTCGCCAAGGCGTCGGTGAACGAGACGATGGACATCCAGGGCCAGCGCCGCGCCCTCGAGGCGGCGTTCAAGAACTACATGCTGACCATCCCGCACCGCCAGGCGCTCGGCACCTACGGCGCGGCGGCGCGGGCCAAGGGAGTGAAGGACCGGATCAAGACGCGGGACGCGAAGTTCGGGGACGCCGCGGGCGGGTGACCGGGCGACGTCGATCAGGGCAGAAGGTCGGCAACGAGGATGGCGGCGGTCGGGGCGGCCAGCGGACTCACCATATCCCGGGGTCCCAGCGTGATGGTCGCTCCGTAGCGATGGCCGTACCGCGCGTGCGGAGCGACGACCGGCTCCCGGTAAACCTCCAGCACCCGGTCGGATAGATCGAGGATCCAGTAGTCGGCAATCCCGGCCCGCGCATAGAGACTCGCCTTTTCACCGCGGTCGAATGCCAGGCTCGAGTCGGCCACCTCGACGATGAGAACAGGGTGTGACGGGTGCGAGCGGCTATGGTCACGCCGGCTGCCCGGCACGACCGCGAGGTCGGGTTCCGGCTCGGAGTCATCGTCGAGCGCGATGGGGCCCTGCGCCCGAACCGTCCAGCCGATGCCAAAGACCTGGCGCAGCGCATCCTCGACGAGCCCGACGGCCGTGAAGTGCGGACCGCCTTGAGGCTCGCAGACGAGCAGGGCCCCGCCGACCAGCTCCAGGCGCTCGCCGGGTCGGAAGGCACCCAGATCGATCAGCCGCTCGTACTCCACCCGGGTCCAGTGCTTGGTCCGTAGCGAGGAGACCGCCATGCCTCCAGGCTAGTCGCGCCGCTCCCGCTCCGTCAACGTCCACCCGGCGATACTCCCGGGGGTGCAACGGCGTGTCACGAAGTGGAGACGGTACGCTAATCGAACAGCGCCAGATCGATCGCCTCCCCCATCGCGTTGTACCCCAGATCGCTCGGGTGGAGGTGGTCGCCGCAGTCGTAGATCGGCAGCATGCGGGTCGGGTGCACCGGGTCCCGCAGCGCCTCGTCGAAGTCGACCACCGCGTCGAAGGCGCCACCCTCCCGGATCCACGCGTTGACCGCCTGGCGCTTCGCTTCGCGCTCCGGCGTCCAGGCGCCGACGAGGAAGGTCTCGTTCTCGTACGGGGTCAACGTCGCGCCGAAGATCTTGATGCCGCGCGTGCGGGCGCGCACCGCGAGCTGCTTCAGGCCGGCGATCATCTGCTCGGCGGTGACCTCCTCCTCGGGCCTGGCCCAGCGGTTGCGGAGGTCGTTGGTGCCCAGCATCACGATCACATGGGTGACGCCGGGCTGGGCCAGCACGTCGCGGTCGAAGCGGCGCAGGCCGCTGTCGCCCCGGACGTCGTGCAGGATGCGGTTGCCGCCGAGCCCCTGGTTCATGACCGCCATCGGGCGGCCGCCGGCGCGGGCCTGGAGCCGGCGCGAGAGCTGATCGGGCCAGCGGCAGAAGGCGTCGATCGTCGAGATGTTGGCGTCGGTCAGCGAGTCGCCGAGCGCGACGATGCCGCCGGTGTCCGGAGAGGCCAGCACGTCGACCCCGCAGACGAAGTACCAGTCGTCGGTGAGCTTGCCGACCGGCATCGCGACCGCGGCGGTGAAGTCGCCCGGCGGCGAGAGGTAGTTCGTCTGGCGTGAGTAGCGGCCGGTGATGCCGAAGCTCGCCGGCAGGTCGCCCGGCAGATGCACGCTGATCGCGAGGTCGCCGAGCGGGGGCAGGGGCAGCGCAACCGGGTCGCTGACCAGGAGCGCGCCCGCGGCGATCGTCGCGGTCTCGGCGCCGCCGAAGGTCACCTGGCGGTCGGAGCCCGGGACGATGCTGGGGCCGGTGGCGCGCAGCCCGATGCGTACCGCGCCGACGGCGAGCGGGCGGCTGCCGTACGCGTTGGAGAGACGCAGCCGCAGCGTGTCACCGCCGAGGCTCGCGCGGATGTTCATGCGCAGCGTGTGGTTGCTGAGCGCGACGCCCTCGGCGGGCGCGGGCGCGGTGGTCCAGGTGCCGACCCAGTGC
Source organism: Verrucomicrobiia bacterium (assembly GCA_035493135.1). GTDB lineage: Bacteria > Methylomirabilota > Methylomirabilia > Rokubacteriales > CSP1-6 > CAMLFJ01. Next base: position 5,994 of record DATJIR010000060.1, on the reverse strand, counting down.
CGATGGTCCATGCGCCCAATCTAGTGCTTTGCCGGGGTTCCCACAATGGAGGTATAGTTGCCGCGGTCTCGGGGCGGGGGAGTCGGAGGACGGGCGGTTTGCAGACTCGATAGAGAACGGAGGCAGACCATGCGGATCACGGGGCGGATCACGGGACGCTGGCGTGTCGCGGCCAAGCTCGCCGTCTTGATCGGCGCGATCGTCATCGCGTCGTCACAGTTCATCGGCGCACCCAGGGCGGCGGATCCGATCAAGGTGGGCTGGGTCGGCCCGCTGTCGCCCCCGGGCGGCTACGCGGAAGGCACGCTCATGAAGCAGGCCGCCCAGCTCGCGGCCGACGAGATCAACGCCAAGGGCGGCGTGCTCGGCCGGCAGATCCAGGTGGTGTTCGCCGACACGCGCGGCAAGCCGGAGGAAGGCACCGCGGCGGCGGAGCGGCTGATCTCCCAGGAAAAGGTCGTGGCCATCACCGGGGAATTCCACAGCTCGGTGTTCCTCGCGGAGATGGAGGTTGCCCACAAAGCGGGCATCCCGATCATCGCGGTGGACGTGTGGGCGCTGAGCATCACCGCCAAGGGCTATCCGGAGGTGTTCCGGGTCGCGCCCAACCAGGCGCTGATCGCCACGAAGTACGGCGACTGGATCGCGGCGGCCGGCTTCAAGAACGTGGCCTTCCTCTTCGAGAAGACCGATGGCGGGCAGAGCGCGCGCGACGTCCTGCTGCCGGTGCTGGACAAGCACGGCGTGAAGTACGAGGCGGTCGGGGCCGATCCGAACTCGACGGAGTTCACCGCGCAGATCGAGCGGTTCAAGACGCGCCAGCCGCCCTTCGACTTCTTCATGACCGCGTACAGCGAGGCGGGCGCCTATCCCATGATCAGCCAGGCGCATACGCTGGGCTTCGCGCCGAGCGCCCGCACCGGCCTCGGAAACTCGGGCGGCCCCGCGGTCGATCCCACCTTCTGGAAGAACGTGGGCGAGGCCGGGAAGTACGTGGTCACCGAGATCGTCGGCCTGCCCAAGAACGCGTGGAACGACAAGACCAAGGCGTTCGTGGCGGCCTACCAGAAGAAGTTCGATCACACCCCGTCGCCGCAGGCCATCGAGAACTACGACGCCATGCTGGTGGTGGCCGACGCGATCGCCCGGGCGAAGTCGACGGACGGCAAGGCGCTCATCGCTGCGCTCGAGAAGACCGACATCGTGCTCGGGCGCGGGCGGTACACCTTCTCGACCAGCAAGCAGCCGGACTGGGCCTACCACCAGTTCATGAATGCCCCGGTCGCGCTCGTGCAGTTCAGCAAGGTGGGCCAGACCGCCGAGGACGCGCCGATCGTCTGGCCGCGGGACATCGCGGACGTCAAGTACACGTACCTGAAGCCGGGCCAGTGAGTCGCCGCTCGGACGCATAGGGCTCGTTCCCGGGAGAGACCCGCGGGGGAGGTCGGGTCGGCGCGAGCGCGCCGGCGCGATCTCCCCCGTCGCTTCCCCGGGAGAGCGCTGATCACACGATGAGCTGGGATTACCTCTTCGTCCAGGCCGCGAACGGGGCGGTCATCGGCGTGATCTACGCCCTGATCGCGGTCGGCGTCACGCTCATCTTCTCGATCCTCAAGATCGTCAACTTCGCCCACGGCGACCTCTACATGCTCGGGGGCTACTGCGCGTACTACGTCATCGAGTACCTGGGGTTCCCGCCGCTGATCGCCATGGTGGTGGCGATGGGGGCGCTCTTCCTGGGGGCGATCGTCCTCGAGCGGCTCATGCTGACGCCGCTCTACAGCGACGCCACCGAGCGCAAGGACGAGTACGGGCTCATCGTCACGTTCGGCCTCGCGTACTTCCTGCGCAACTCCGCGGTCATCGCCTTCGGGCCCTTTCCGCTCAAGCCCCCGTCCTTCATCCCCGGGGTGCAGCGGCTGGGCAACCTGATCGTGACCAACGATCGCCTGGTCGCGGCCGGGGTGGGGATCGTCCTGATCGCGGCCCTGCTCTACTTCATGAAGCGGACGATCTGGGGCCAGGCGCTGGACGCGGTCAGCCAGTCGCGCGACTCCGCGGCCATCGTGGGCATCAACGCGCGGCGCTTCAACTCGTTCGCGTTCGGCATCGGGGCTGCGCTGGCCGCCGCCGCGGGCGCCCTCGTGGCGCCGATCTTCTCGCTGGCGCCCGACATGGGCGTGCTGCCGAACATCCACGCCTACGTCATCGTGATCCTGGGCGGCATGGGCTCGGTGAGCGGCAGCATCATCGCGGGCATCCTGCTCGGCGAGTCCGAGAACCTCTTCACCGCGTTCTTCCCCGATCCAACGCGGGCCTTCGCCTACACGAACGCGTTCGGCGTCCTGGTGCTGATGGTCGTCCTCGTCTTCCGGCCGCAGGGGCTCTTCGGCCGCCGCCACCTGCGGATGGAGTAGGACGCCCGTGCGGGGGCTGCCGGTCTACGTCCTGCTGATCGTCGCCGCGCTGGCGCTCGCCGGCGCCGACCGCCTCAACGCCTACTGGCTGCACGTCGCGATCATCGCGATGTACTACGGCATCCTCGCCGCGAGCTGGTCGCTGCTCGCCGGCTACGTGGGCCTGTTCTCGCTGAGCCACACCGCCTTCGCGTCGATCGGGGGCTACACCTCGGCCCTGCTGGTGAAGTGGCTCGGCATCCCGGTGCTGCTGGGCATGGGCGCCGGCGTGGTGATGTGCGGCGTGCTCGGCGGGGCCATCGGCTGGGTGTGCCTGCGGATGAGCGGCCCCTACCTCGCGATCTTCACGCTCGCGTTCTCGGAGATCGTCCGCATCACGATCTCGACCGAGGACGACGTGACCGCGGGCATGGCGGGCCTGCACACCGCCCCCCTCTTCCAGAGCGCCACGCGCCTGCCCTACTTCTACGCCGCGTTCGCGCTCCTCGCGGTGTCCCTCGTGCTCATGTGGCTCCTGGTGCGCTCGCGCTGGGGCCTCTTCCTGCGCGCCATCCGCGAGGACGAGCAGGCGGCCTCCGCCTCGGGGGTGGCGGTGGCGCGGTTTCGCATTCTCGCCTTCGCGATCGCGAGCGGCTTCGCCGGGCTCGCGGGCGGCTTCTACGCCCACTACCTCGGCATCATGACCCCGGGCGTGGGCGACCTCGACGAGATGGCCAAGCTGGTGGTCATGACCGTGATCGGCGGCATGGAGCGGCTGCCGACGGCGGTCGGCGGCGCGTTCGTGGTGGAGGTGCTCCTCGAGGTGCTCCGGAGCTACGGCCAGTGGCGGCTGCCGCTGTTCGGCGTGCTGCTGCTGCTCACCATGCGCTTTGCCCGCAACGGTCTTCTCACCCCCCTGTGGCTGCAGTTCGCGCGGCTGGGGGACACGCGCGTCGGGCCGCTGTCCGCCGCCCGCGACGTCCCCCAGAAGGACTCCGCCGCATGAGCGAGGGCGCCGAGCTCGTCCGGGGGGTGGGGCTGGTCAAGCGGTTCGGCGGCATCGTCGCCAACGACGCGGTGGACCTGGTCGTCGCGGAGGGCGACCTCGTCGGGCTGATCGGTCCGAACGGCTCCGGAAAGACCACGCTGATCAACGTGCTCACGGGGCACCTCGAGCCCGACGGCGGCGAGGTGCTGGTGCGCGGCCGGCGAGTGAGCGGGTGGCCGCCGCACGTCTACGCCGGCATGGGCGTGGCCCGCACGTTCCAGCTGACGCAGCTCTTCGGCCGCATGACCGTGCTCGAGAACATGCTCGTGCCCGGCCTGACGCGGCCGGACTCCCGGTGGGACGAGGTGGCGCGCCGCGCCCGCGGCTACCTCGAATTCCTGAACCTGGCTCACCTCGAGCAGCTCCAGGCCCGGAACCTCTCGGGCGGCCAGCAGAAGCTGCTCGAGCTCGGGCGCTGCCTGATGCTCGAGCCCGCGGTGCTCTTCCTCGACGAGCCGTTCGCGGGCGTGCACCCGCGGCTGCGCGAGGAGCTCATCACGCGCATCCGTGAGCTGCACCGGAGCGGCCGGACCTTCGTGGTGGTCGACCACGACATGGAGTCGATCCTGCGCATCTCGCGGCGCCTCGTCGTGATGGCGCGCGGCAGCAAAATCGCCGACGGCGAGCCGGCCGCGGTGCGGGCGGACCAGGGCGTGCTCGCGGCCTACGCGGGGCTCTGACCGTGGCCGTGACCGCCGCCCCCTGCCTCGTCGCGCGGAACCTGGTCGCGGGCTACCGGCCCGGCATCGACATCCTCCGGGGCGTCTCGGTCGAGGCGACGCGCGGACAGGTGCGGTGCGTGCTCGGCCCCAACGGCACCGGCAAGTCAACCCTGCTCAAGGTGCTCTTCGGCTTCCTGCCCGCGCGCGACGGCGAGATCGCCCTGGACGGGCAGGCCCTGCGGTCGGTCGGGCCGCACGAGATGGGACGGCACGGCGTCGTCTACCTCCCGCAGCGGCCGAGCATCTTTCCGTACCTCACCGTCGAGGTGAACCTGCGCCTCGGCGCGTGGCGGTACCGCGGCGAGCGCGGGCGCGTCGAGGAGCTGGTGGGCCGGGCGTTCGAGCGGTTCCCGGTGCTGGGCGAGCGGCGCGGGCAGGCCGCCGGCACGCTCAGCGGCGGGCAGCAGCGCCAGCTCGAGATCGCGCGCAGCCTGATGCACGATCCGGTCGTCTTCCTCATCGACGAGCCCACCGCCGGCGTCGAGCCGCGGGTGGCCGCGCTCATCTACGAGCTGATCCGGGGCCTGGCCGCGCAAGGCAAGGCGGTGCTCCTGGTCGACCAGAACATCAAGCGCGCGCTCGAGATCGCCGACCACGTCTACGTCATGCGGACCGGCACGGTGCTGTCGGAAGGCTCGCGCGAGGAGTTCGGCGGCGACACCGAGGCGCTCGTCGCCCGCTGGCTCTATGCCAGCGGCAACGCCTGACCACTCCCTCGCCGCTCGCCCCGCGCGCGGCCCCGGGTGCGCGCCCTGTAAGCGCACATGTTTCTTGGGCCGCCAGGGACGTCGCGGCATGCTGGTGAGGACCCAGCCTGAGCCGAGGAGGGGCCCATGTCGGATCCGACCAGGACCGCGGTGCTCCGCGCGGGTCTCGCCGCGCTGCTGCTCGCCGGCTGCGCGGGCGAGATTCCGGGGCTGTCGTCCCTGGGCCGGCAGGGGCACCTGACGCCGCTGCGTCAGCAGAACGAGGCGCGGGCGCGGCTCGACGACGGGGAGTGCGAGCGGTGGACCCGGGCCACCAAGGGGCAGAGCGAGCCGCTCCCGTCGGCCGATCTCCGCTACGGGGCCTGTGCGGTCGCGCGCGGCTACCAGGTCACGGTGGCGTACGTGACCTTCTCGAGCCCGACCGAGCGGACGCTGGAGACGGTCCTCGGCGAGTGGCGCGAGTGCCGGGCCGACAAGATCGAGATGTCGGCCGAGTCCTACCTCGTGCCCTTCAAGGGCCTGGCGGACGGCTACGACCGGGACCGCGCGCTGGAGTGCCTCACCGGCCGTGGCTACCGTGTCCAGGACATGCCGCGCATGAAGCCCTGAGCGCGCCCCGACCGCGTCGCCTCACGGCCGCCGCGGCGCCGAGCCCGCCTGCTCGTCGCGCCGCTCCTTCGTCTTCACCTCGTCCACCGCCGCCCCGTCCGGGGTGAGCACGACGCCGTACTCCGCGGTGCTCGCGATCTTGCCGTCCAGCACGTCGGCCAGGACCGCGGCCGGCTCGCGGTCGAGCGGGTCGCCATAGCCAGCCCCGCCCGCGATGTACTCCCAGAGCTGGTCGCCCGGATGGAGCACGATCATCTTCTTGGAGGGCAGCTCCTCGCGCGTGCCGTCCGCGCGGAGGATGAAGGCGTGGGCGCGGGCGCCGGGCGCGCCGCCCTCGAGGGGCCAGGGCGAGGAGGCGAAGCGCTCGCCGCGGTGGGAGACGGTCACATCGGTGGTGGTCGCCTCGAAGACCTTCTCGAGCCCGAGGCCACCGCGGAAGCGGCCAGCGCCGCCGGAGCCCTGCCAGAGGCGCACCCGGGGGATACGCAGGGGGAAGTTCATCTCGACCGACT
>DATJIR010000059.1:0-12561 GCA_035493135.1 Verrucomicrobiia bacterium | reverse complement strand
CGCGACTGGTCGAGCGCGCGGATCGACTTGTCGACCATGTCGAGCCCCTCGATGAGCGTGCGGTCGAGCGGGTACAGCGCGGTCTGGCCGTAGACCGCGCCGCCGCCCCGGTACCGCCAGGCCCCGGTGATCGCGGGCAGGCAGGAGACCGCGTGCATGTTCACCGCCCCGTTGCGCGAGCGGCTGAAGCCGTGGTGGCAGCGGATGAAGCTCTTGTGGGTCCGGCCGTAGAGCCGCGCGAAGCCCACGATCTCCGACGCGGGGAGCCCGGTGATCGCGGCGGCCCACTCGGGCGTGCGGGTGGCCACGTGCGCGGCCAGCTCGTCGGGGCAGTCGGTGTAGGCGCGCAGGTAGTCCCAGTCGGCCAGGCCCTCGGCAAAGAGCACGTGCATCATCGCGCACGCGAGCGCCCCGTCGGTGCCCGGCCGCGGGGCCAGGTGCAGATCGGCCCGCGCGGCGGTGCCGGTGCGGTAGGGATCGACCACCACCAGGGTCGCCCCGCGCCGCCGGGCCGCCATGGCGTGGCTCATCACGTTGACCTGGGTGTTGACCGGGTTGCCGCCCCAGATCACCACCAGGTCCGAGTGCTCGTCGATCTCGCGCAGGTCCACGCCGCGCTTGGCCCCGACGCCCGCGGCCCAGCCGGTGTCGGCCAGGGTCACGCAGATGGTCGAGTAGTAGCGCGAGTAGCCGAGCGCGTGGCGCAGGCGATTGATGCCGTCGCGCTGGACCAGGCCCATGGTGCCCGCGTAGTAGTAGGGCCACACCGTCTCGGGTCCGAGGGTCCGGGCCCGGCGGGTGAAGGCCTCCGCCACCACGTCGAGCGCCTCGTCCCAGCCGATCCGCTCGAAGTGGCCCGCGCCCTTGGGCCCCACGCGCCGCAGCGGATGGAGCAGCCGGTCCGGATGGTGCACGCGCTCGGCGTAGCGGCCGACCTTCTCGCAGATCACCCCGCGCGTGTAGGTGTTGCGCTGGGAGCCGCGCACGCGACCGATGGTGTGCGCGTCGATGCGCTCGACCTCGAGCGCGCAGGTGCTGGTGCAGTCGTGCGGGCAGACGGACGGCGCGATCTCCATGGCCTAGAGGATACCCCAGGAGGCGTTTCTGCTACACTCCGGGCCATGGCCGACGAGCGTCCGAAGACCGCGTACGAAGTGGCGATGGAGCGGTTCGCCAAGAAGGACAAGGAGGCCGGCAGCGAGAGCCGTCCGCTCACCGACGAGCAGAAGGCCGCCATCGCGGAGGCCCGGCAGGTGCACCAGGCGCGGATGGCCGAGCGGGAGATCCTGCACCGCGCGGCGCTGGCGAAGGCCGGGAGCGCCGAGGAGGTCGAGGCGCTGAACCTGGCGCTGCGTCGCGACCTCGATCGCCTCGCCACCGACCGCGACCGCAAGATCGCCCAGATCCGCGGCGAGAAGTAGGCGCCGCCTCCCTCAGACCGCGTAGCGGGCGACCGCGGCCTCGTCCCAGCGGATGCCCGCGCCGGGCCGGTCCGGGATGCGCGCGACCCCGTCCTTCACCGCCAGCGGCTCCTGCAGCAGCGGCGCGGCCCAGTCCATGTACTCGAGCCAGTGGCAGGTCGGGGTCACGCCCAGCAGGTGGACGCTGAACTCCGGGAAGAGGTGGCTCGACATCTCGATGCCGTGCGCGTGGGCGAGGGCGGCCGCGCGCAGCCAGCCGGTGACCCCGCCGATGCGCTGCACGTCGGGCATGACGAAGTCGAGCGAGCGGAGCGCGATGGCGCGCGCCATGTCGAAGGTGTCCACCAGGTTCTCGCCGGTCTGGATGGGGGTCGCCGCCTCGGCCGCGATGCGGGCGTAGCCCTCGTAGTCGTCGTGGCGCACCGGCTCCTCGATCCAGTGGAGGCCCTCGCCGTCGAGGGCCCGCGCGTACCGGAGCGCCTCGCTGACGGTCAGGCGCTGGTTGAAGTCGCACATGAGCGTGGCCCGGTCGCCGATCCGCTTCTTCACCGCGCGCACCGCGGCCAGGTCCTGGGCGAGATCGGCACGCCCGAGGCGCAGCTTGACCGCGGAGAAGCCCTCGGCGAGCAGCGCCTCGGCCTCGTCGGCCAGCGTGTCCACCGGCTGGATCCAGAGGCCGGTGCTGTTGTACGCGGGGATCGCGCGTGGCGCCCCGCCCAGCAGGGTGACGAGCGGCACCCCGCGCGCCTGGGCCAGCGCGTCCCACGCCGCCATGTCGAGTCCGGCCAGGGCCAGGCCGACGAGGCCGTTCGGGTCGAGCAGGGTGAGCTGGCGACGCAGCTTGGCCTCGAGATCGACGGGGGCGAGCGGATCGCCCTTGACCATCTCGAAGAGCCCGTGGGCGCAGGCCGCGATCGACGACAGCGTCCACGGGGCGAAGCCGAACACGTAGGAGCGGCCGGTGACGCCCTCGTCGGTCTCGAGATCGAGGAGCACCAGGGCCGCCCTGGGGATGGCGCCGCTGGCGCTGACCGGTGGGCGCTTGATCGGGACCAGGACCGGTCGCGCGCGCAGGGCTCGCAGGCTCATGGCGAGAGAGAGTGCGTCCCGCCGCCGGCGCTGTCAAGCGCGGCAGGGGCGGCTAGCCGATCGCCTCGGGCACGCAGCGCACCTCGGGCGCGGTCGCGCCGGCGCGGAAGATGGCCTCGCCCTGATGCTCCCAGAACACGCGCCCGTCCGCGCCCTCGTAGCGGGCGCCGCTGGCGGCCGGCGCGCGTGGCAGCGTCTGCCGCTGGCCCCGGTGGAAGACGGAGGCGAAGGCCGGCTCCGAGTTGACGAAGATCACGGTCAGCAGCCCGTCGGTGCTCTCGCACCGGAACGCGAACGGGCCGCGGCTGATGCCGCGGTCGTCCTCGCGGGCCGCGCGGCTGGCGACGCGGAGCCCCGCGATGCGCGCCAGGTACTGATCGCGGACGCACGTCTCCCGCGTGGCGGTCTTCAGGCAGCGGGTCCGCTCCAGGAGCCAGTCGCGCTGGGCCCGCTTGGCGCCGATGGCCACCACCGGCTCCCGCGGTCCGGTGGCGAGACGGTAGAGGCGGGCCGTCTCCGCGTCGAGGGCGGTGAGGAGCGGGGAGCCGCAGATCAGGGCCTCGATCGATCGGGGCCGGGCGCCCGCGCACGTCGCGGCCGGCCCCGCCGCGGCGGCGAGCACGCCCACCACCAGGACCACGCCACCCGCCAGGGCCGCCGCCTTCATGCGGCCGGGTTACTTCTTGAGCTCGGCCGCCGCCCGATCGTACGCCGTCGCCAGGTCGCGATACGCGTTGGCGAAGCCTTCCTTCGCCCGCTCCCAGGACGCCTTGCTGGCCCGGCTCAGCTCGCCGAGCTTCCGCGAGGCCTCCGCCCGCTTGGCCCGCAGGTCCTTGAGCTGCGCCTGGGCCCGGGCCTTCGCCTCGCCCGTCTCCTTCGCGGCGCGGGCTTCCAGCTCCTTGATCCGGGCGTCCAGGTCGGCGGCGAGCCGCTTGGCGTGGGCCACCGCCTCGTCCTTCTTCTCCACCGAGTAGTCCCGGATGGCCTCGCCGGTCTCGGCCGCCTTCTGGCCCACGTCCTTGCCGGTGGTCTGGGCCGATGCGGGCCGGGCCGGGCCGACCAGCAGGGCGAGGGCCAACCCGATCACCAGGAACGCGGTCGTCGTGACGTCGCGCATGGGTGGATCTCCTTGCGCGCGATTATAGCGTGGGCGGCCCCGGGGCGAACTTGACAGGCCGTGCGGCGGCGGCCGATGATGGCCCAGGTCACGCGCTCAAGGGGGGGCGCCGCGATGACGACACTGCAACGGGCCGAGGCCGCCGAGCACGCGCTGAGTCAGGAGCTCGACCGGGTGGTGGTGAAGTCGGTGCTCTTCACCTCCGGCGAGCGGGATCCCCGCCAGCCGGTCACGCGGCCCCCGGACGACGGGCGACTCTACATGATGGGGCACGACCCCCGACTGCCGAAGATGCCGGACCGGCCGACGCTCTTCGATTTCTTCCGGCTCCGCTTCGGGCCCTCCGCGCACTTGCTGCAGAGCGCGCGCCTGGCCATGAAGAACGGCGTCGACGAGAAGATCGTCCTGGCGTGCCTGCTGCACGACATCGCCATCGCGGGCTTCATCCGCTCCGATCACGGGTACTGGAGCGCGCAGCTCGTGGAGCCGTACGTCGACGAGGAGGTCGCGTGGGGCATCCGGTACCACCAGGCCCTGCGCTTCTTCCCCGACGAGTCGGTCGGCTACCGGTATCCTGAGCTCTACCTGAAGCTCTTCGGCCCGGACTACGTGCCCGAGCCCCACATCCAGGAAGCCTACCGGTACGCGCGCAACCACAAGTGGTACATGACCTCGCGACTCATCACCGTGAACGACCTCTACGCCTTCGATCCGAGCGTGCAGGTGGAGCTGGAGGAGTTCACCGACGTGGTGGGACGTCACTTCCGGCAGCCGAAGGAAGGGCTCGGCTTCGACCAGAGCCCGGCGGCGCACATGTGGCGCACGATCAACTGGCCCACCCGCTACCTGTAGCCGCAGGTCGCCCTCAGAAGAAGAGGGCGAGGGGGCGCACGCCGGCCTCGAGCAGGCCGAGCTCGGCCAGGTAGGCCTCGAGGTGCTGGCAGACGAACTCCCCCGCGAACGAGCGGGAGTCGTCGAGCTGCCCCGCGAACGTGGTCACCCCCGCCCGCGCCTGCCGGTAGTCGATCGCCTGCACCTTCTCCACGATCAGGGGAATCAGCCGCTCGAGCCACGCGCCGCGGGGCGCGTAGAGCGACGGGATCGCCACCAGCTCGTCCACCTGCCAGGCGTGGGTGACGACGTCGTTGGTGTTGCGCAGGTGGTGGTGATCCGCGCCCAGCACCTCGTCGATCCGGGCGGCCAGCCCGGCGTTGCCCGGCGTCGGCCCCGCGAACGCGTGACAGGACACGCGGGCGCCGCGGCCTCCGTCCCACCGCAGGGCGCCGTCGGCGGAGGCGAGTAGCTCGCGCAGCCAGAGCGCGACCACCGGGGCCAGCGCCCCGCCCTTGCTGTGGCCGGTGACGGCGACGTCGATCGGCCGGCCGGCGGCCCGCGCCTCGGCGCTGAGAAAGCCGAGGAGGTCGAGCCCGGCGTCGTCCGGCGGGGCGGGGACCGAGCGGGGGCGCAGGTTCTCCCAGCGCAGCGCGGTCGCGCGCCGCAGCCGCTCCACCTGGCCGCGCAGCCACATGGTGGGCTCGCTCACGAGCTGCCGCCAGGCGGCCTCGATGCCGGCGACCTGGCTCTGCATCGCGTCGGGGCCCGCCGCGGGCCGGCCCGGCGCGGGCTCGGCCTCGAGCGCGGTTCGCGGCGCGCGCATCGCCTGCAGCTTGGAGAGGCCCAGCGCGGTGCTCGCAGAGATCGCCACCCCATCGGCGCCGGGCGCGTAGGGCCAGGCCACCGTCGTGCCCACCCAGAAGTCGCCGAGCAGCCAGTCCGACGCCGCGATGGGGTTGGTGCCGCGGATGGCCACCACGTACCGCCACGGCTCCCGCCGGCTCTGCACCACGTACATCGCGGCGGCGTCGAAGAGGTCGGGTCCGCTGCGGCTCGTCACCGGGCCCCACACGAGCGTCCACTCGTCGCGCACCGGCGGCAGGGTGTGGAGGCCGTCGAGCAGGGCCGCCCGGACCGACTCGGCGTGCGGCTGCCCGCGCAGGAGGTCGTGGAATCCACGGTAGGCGAGGCCGGCGAGGGTCAGCATGACCTGGTCACCGGTGAAGCCCATGGCGACACCATCGGACCGCGAGCGACCCCCTGTCAACCCGAAGGTGCCCTTACTCAGTGGGCGCCGACGGCCGTGCGGCCGCCGGTCAGGTGCTGCGCGGGGAGGCTCGCCAGGAAGAGGACGACGAAGCCGTCGCTGTCCACCCGCCAGACCACGCCCGAGACCTGCAGCGCCCGCCCCTCGGGGGGCACCATGTGCAGCTCCACCGGCGTGCCGGGCTGTAGCGTGCCGCGGGGGCGCAGCTTGGCTCCCTGGGCGCTCAGGTCGACGGTGTGATGGCGGACCCGGTGCGAGCCGGACTTGATCCAGACGGTCCACGACACCCCGGCCCGGGGCTGGCGACGACGCGATCGATGATGTCTGGGAGGAGTCATGATCCGCATTCGGGAGCAAGGGCCGCGCCAGGGTCGAGGGCCCGTCGAATCGAGACGTTACGGATCCGGCCGCGCCCCGGACCAACGAACTTCGTCACGTCGCTCCCCGGTTCGGAGAGCGGCCCGGGCCGCCGCGCAGAATCTCCGCGGCGTTTCTTCCCGGTCGCGCGTCGGCTCAAGCCTTCCGCGGCGGTAGCGAGGTGGCCGCGTAGGTCCCGGCCATCCCGCGCGTGTCCGGCTGGTACGGGACCGGGGACCCCGGATCGACGGGGGTGATCGGCAGGGGTACGCCGTCGCGCCGTCCGAGCGCCCGCTCCACCAGCTCGAGCAGCGGGGCCCGGTCGTACTGCGCGTAGAAGCCGGCGGTGAGACGGATCGGGTCGCCGGAGTAGAAGCGCACGTACTGGGCCATGCGCTGGGCGAAGGCCTCGCCGGTGACGTCCCACGCGAGCTTGAAGAGCGCGACGCGCTCCTCCGCGGAGACGCCGGCGCGGCCCCGCACGTAGCGGTCGATGTGCGGCCGCAGCTCCGGGCTCGCGAGATCGGCCTCGCTCGGGGCGTAGAAGAAGCCCCCGGCGGCGAGGGTCTGCACGATCTCGACGAAGCGGCTGTAGACCCGGCCGGTCTGCAGGTGGAAGGCGCGCAGGCCGTGACCGCCCGGCACCCACACCCCGCTCGGGAGCCGCTGGGCCATCGCCTCCGCGCCGTAGAAGACGGCGCGGGCGATCTCCATGTGGCTCAGCATCTCGCCGAGCTTCTCCTGGACGTGGAGAAAGCCGGTGATGCCGATGGCGTCGGCCACCTTCATGGCGAGGCCGCAGAAGAACTCGAGCTGGCTCAGCATGCGGGCGCTGGTCTGCACGTTGAGCAGCGCCCCGTAGTCGGCGCCCATGGTGTTGATGACCTGGGCGCTCCCCGGGCTGCCGTCCACCATGACCCGGTCCCACGGCACCAGCACGTCCTCGAACACCGCGATGCAGTCCATCTCCTCGAAGCGGCTCGAGAGCGGATGGTCGAAGCGCGAGCGCGGCAGGGGCGAGACCGTCTCGCGGCAGATGAAGGTGAGCCCCGGGGTGGCGGTGGGGATGGAGAACGCGAGCGCGTAGGCGTCGTCGCCGGGAGGCACCCCGCCGAACGGGATCACCGCGACCTCCTCGGTCAGGGGGGCCATCGTCCCGAGCATCTTGGCCCCGCGCACCACGATGCCGTCGGGGCTCTCGCGCACGCGCCCCAGGTGGAGGTAGGGGTCCTCCTGCTCGGCCGACGTCTTGCTGCGGTCGATCTGGGGGTTGATGAGCATGTGGGTGAGGAAGAGGTCGCGCTCCCGCACGTGCTCGTAGTAGCGGGTGGCGTTGTCCCCGAAGCGGGCCCCGGCCCGGGCGAATCGGTCGGCCATCAGGTGCCAGCCGGTCACGAACTGGTTCATGAAGTCGGGCGAGCGTCCCATGAAGCCGAAGCTGTGGTCGGCACGCAGCTTGAAGTGCTGGCGCTTCTTCACCAGCTCCTCCCGCGAGCGTGGGACCAGGAACGAGGTGGACACCGGCTGGCCGGTGGTGGGCGACGGGTAGGTCATCACGTCGCGGTAGGCCGGGTCGAGCTGCATGTCGTACTGCTCGGCGACGGCGCGGATCGGCTCCTGGAAGACCGGCTCGGCGGTCACGTCGGTGATGCGCCGGCCGCCCAGGTAGACGCTCGGGGTCTGCTTCCGGATCGACTCGACGTACTCGCGTCCGCTGCGGGCCGGCATGGCGCCAACCTTTCACCAAACGCGGAGCGAAGTCAACCGCCGGCTCGACAGGCCGGCGCGCGGATGGCAGAATCCGCCGAGAGACATCGAGCGCCACCCCCGAACCCAAACCGACGACGGAGCGCGCCATGGACGCCAACGTGAAGAAGACGGTGCTGCGGATGATTCCCTACGGGCTCTACGTGCTGACCGCCCGGGGCAAGGACGACGCGGTGGCCGCGGCCACCGTGAACTGGGTCACCCAGGCCTCCTTCGCGCCGCCGCTGGTGGTGGTGGGGGTGAAGACGGACTCGCACGCCCACGCCCTGATCAAGGAGTCGAAGGCCTTCGTGCTCAACGTGCTCGGACAGGGCCAGCAGGCGATGGCCTTCGCGTTCTTCAAGCCGGCGACGCGCGAGGGCCAGACGATCTCGGGCGAGCCGTTCCGCTGGGGCGCCACCGGCGCGCCGATCCTCGAGCGCACCCCGGCCTTCGTCGAGTGCCGGCTGGTGGACACCGTCGAGCGCGGCGACCACTCGGTGTTCGTGGGCGAGGTGGTGGAGGCGGGGCAGGCCCGTCCGATCGAGGGCCGCGCGGACGACGCGACCCTGTGGCTGAAGGCGCTGGGGCCCAACGTCTTCTACGGGGGGTAGGGGCGGGTCAGCGGCCCTCGATCGCGCCGCGGCTCAGGGCGTCGACCTCGAGGCCCCCGTCGCGTGCCGCGGCCGGCGTCGGGAGCTTGCCGGAGACGCGGGTCTGCATCCGGTCGACCAGATCCTGGTACGACGAGGTCCGGATTACGTGGGCGAACTGGGCCCGATAGTTCGAGACCAGGCTGATCCCGTCGATGGTGACGTCGCGCACCGCCCAGCGCCGGTTCCGGTAGACCATGTCGTGGTCGAGGCGCACCTCGCGGCCGCCGCGACGTCCGATCGACGTCCGCACCGAGGCCTGATCCCGGTCGACCGTCTCGCCGAGATAGTTGATGGTCACGCCGCCGCCCGCGTCGTCGACCGCGGCCACCGAGGCCAGCCAGAACACGAAGCCGCGCTGGACGAAGCCGGCGAAGAGGGTGGTGAAGTCGTTCCGCTCGACCACGGTGCGCGCCTTCCACTGGCGGCCGAGCGCGCGCTCCGCCGCGCCCCGGAAGTCGAACGCCTTGCTGAAGAGCGCGCGGATCGCGTCGAGGCGCTCGAGCGGGGGCGCGTCCGCCGGGGGCGCGGTGATGATCGCGTTCGCCTCGGCGTAGATGGCGCGGAGCGTCTCGGTCGGTGGCCCCGCCTCGGCGCGTCCGCCGGCGAGCAGCAGCGCGGCAAGCGTCACGCCGGGCAGGAAGGTGATCGGTCGAAGTCGCACCACGAAGCGAGCGAGCGGGCGGGTCGCGGGCATGAGGTCGGCGGCTCCGAAGCTTGCATCGCGTGTGCCACCGGGCGTGAGCGCCCGGCCGGCGTCGAATCGGGGCATCGAGGCGGCGACTCGCGCGCCCGGGTCCCGCGACCCGATGCTCGGGCGGCCGTCGCGCGGCCACGATTACGCGGTCGGGACGATTCTTCCCGGTAGAAGACGTCGCGCCGGGTCAGGCGCCCGGTCGAGGGCGGAGCCCCAAGAGCTCGCCCGCGGTGGCGGACGCCTTGAGGCCGGAGCCAGTGAGGACCAGGACCGAGTCCTCCTGCGGGCGGATCACGCCCGCGGCGAGGAGCCGGGTCAGTCCGGCCGCGGCGACGGCCGCGGTGGGCTCGACGTAGAGGCCGCGGCGCGCCAGGTCGCGCAGCGCCGCCACGATCTCGGCCTCCTCCACCGCGACCACGCTGCCGCCGGATCCGCGGACCGCGCGCAGCACCTCGGGACCCCGCGTCGGCCGGGGCGTGGCGATGCCCTCCGCCACCGTGGGCCGCACCTCGACCGGTCCGAGGGTCTCGACCCCGGCGCGGAAGGCCGCCTCGTAGGGCGCGCAGTGCGCGGCCTGCACCCCGAAGAGGCGGGGCCGCCGCGCGATCTCGCCCGCGCGCCGCAGCTCGTCGAAGCCGCGGTCGGCGCCGAGCACGTTGCTGCCGTAGCCGAGCGGCACCACCACGTTGTCGGGGGCGCGGAAGCCCGACTGCTCCCACAGCTCGTAGGCCAGGGTCTTGGTGCCCTCCACGAAGAAGGGCTGCCAGTTGTGGCTCGCGTAGAAGATCTCCGCGCTCTGCCGGAGCGCGGCCTCGGCCACGTCCTGGCGCGAGCCCTTGATCGTCACCACGTCGGCCCCGCACGCCGCGATCTGGGCGATCTTGGGATAGGACGCGGTCTCCGGCACCAGGATGCGGCACGCCAGCCCGGCCGCCGCCGCGTAGGCCGAGAGCGAGGCGCCCGCGTTGCCCGAGGAGTCCTCGAGCACGCGCGTGACGCCGCGGCTCTTGAGATAGCTGACCATCACGGTCATGCCGCGGTCCTTGAACGAGCCGGTCGGCATCATGAACTCGAGCTTGAAGCGCACCGGCGCGTCGTGCCATCGCCCGTCGAGGAGCGGGGTCCAGCCCTCGCCGAGGGTCACCGCGTGCTCGACCCCGACGCCGAGCGCGCGCGCGTAGCGCCACACCGAGCGGCGGCCCGGCTCGATGTCGCGGCGGGTGAGGCCCGGTCCCGGCGAGAGGTCGAGATAGTGGCCGTTGTCGGCGCGCCAGCGCGCCTCGTCGAGCGGGTAGGTGCGACCGGTGGAGGGGTCGACGTAGTGCACGGTCGTGGCGGAGGTCAGCGCGTCGCCTCGAGCGCGGTGAGGGCGAGGACGCGCGTGCACAGGAAGAGGTCGGCGAGCTCCACGTGCACGTCGTGGTAGTCGGTGTAGCCGCCGCCCGGGCCGTAGAGGCAGCAGGGGATGCCGGCGGCCCAGAGGTGCGTGGTGTCGTTGCCCGCGTAGCTCTGCGGCAGCCGCACCCCGAAGTGCTGGGGCTCGGCCCCGGTCATGCGGCGGAGGCTGCGCCGCACCATCTGCACCACCGCTTCCGTCTTGGGCACGTCCACCGCGGCCTTGGCGAGGCGGCCGAGCCCGCGCTCGAGGGCGGGGGGGAACTCGATTTCGTAGCGAAAGCGCGGGTCGTCGGCGGCGAGCGCGTCGAGGGCGCGGCGGATGTCGGCCACCACCGTCTGGCCGGTCTGGCTCGCGTTGAAGCGCACGTTCACGTAGGCGGTGCAGAAGTCGCTCACCGTGTAGGCGCCGCGCAGGTCGTGCTCGCGGCCGCGCCCGCCGATGATCGAGCCCACGTTGAGCCGCGGCAGCCCGGGCAGGTCGGGATCGTGCACGTGGGTGAAGCGCATCGCCTCGAGCGCCTGGATGGCCCGCATCATGAGCGCGATCGCGTCGACCCCCTGCTCCTTCTTGCTGATGTGGGTGGCGCGGCCGAGGGTGTGGATCACCACGTCCATGGTGCCGGTGTGCTTGGTGAGGATGGTGCGCGCCCCGTAGGGCTCGGCCACCACCGCCATGTCGGTGCGCTGCCCGTGCTCGAGCGCGTGGATGGTGCCGATGCCGCTGTTCAGCTCCGCGGCCACGCAGGCCAGCACCACGTCGCCCCGGAGCGGCACCCCCGCCCGCCGGAGCGCGAGGGTCGCCATGATGCAGGCGGTGACCCCCGCCTTCATGTTGAAGATGCCGTGGCCGAAGAGCTTGCCGTCCGCGATCCAGGGGGTGAACGGATCGCGCGTCCAGCCGGAGGCGAGCGGGTCGATGTCGATGTGGCCGTTCAGCATGATGGAGCGGCCGCCGCCCGTGCCGGGCAGGCGCGCGATGGTCTGCTTGCGCCCGGGCTCGATCTCCTGCAGCGTCACCGCGAGGCCCTGCCCGCCCAGGTAGTCGGCGAGCCACTCCGCGCAGGGCGTCTCCTCGGTGGTGAACGAGGGGATGCGGATCAGGTCCGAGGCCAGCCGGACGATCTCCGCGTCGTCGATCCGATCGAGGACTCGGCTCTGCAGCTCGGGCGGCACCGTGTCGGGCATGGGCAGACATTGTAGGAGGCCTGGCGCCCGGCCGCCGGGAAATCCGCCGGCTCACGTTCTCGCCTCCCCGCGCCGCGGCCGCTGATAGACTCGCCCCCGACCGTGAGAGACCTCGTGGACTCCATCGGCTCGCCCGAGATCCCGCGCCGCGCGTTCATGGCGACGATGGCCGGCGGCCTCGTCGCCGCGCCCCTCGTCGCCGTGGCGCAGCCACCGCGAACACCGTCCCGCATCGGCGTTCTGGCGAGCCGTTCGCCCGAGGCGCCTGGCCCCTCCGAAGGCCTGCGGCAAGGCCTCCGTGAGCTCGGTCACGTCGACGGACAGAACGTCGCGATCGCGTGGCGGTGGGCGCGATTGGACGAGAAGAAGTTCCCCGAGCTCGCGGCGGACCTGGTGCGCCTCGGGGTCGACGTGATCGTGGCGGCCAACAATGCGGCGGTCGAGGCCGCGCGGCGGGCGACCCGGACCATTCCGATCGTCATGGTGCTCGCCGAGGATCCCGTCGCCTCCGGGTTCGTGACGAGTCTCGCTCGTCCGGGCGGAAACATCACGGGGTTCTCCATTCAATGGGCCGAGCTGTTCGGCAAGCGCCTGCAGCTTCTCAAGGAGGCGGCGCCTCAGGTCTCGCGCGTGGCCGTTCTTTGGGACCCGGCCTTCGGAACCGGCCACTGGCTGATCCGAGAGACAAAGGGTGCCGCTCCCAAGACGCTGGGGGTGCGCCTCCAGCTCGTGGAGGTGCGAAGGTCCGACGAGCTCGAGGATCGCTTCGCGCAGATGACCCGGGAGCGCGCGGGCGG
>DATJIR010000058.1:0-2837 GCA_035493135.1 Verrucomicrobiia bacterium | reverse complement strand
TCTCGAACGCCTTGCGGCGGCCGTTTACCCGGACCTCGCGAATCTTCACAGGCGCCCCTCGCTGTGCAGTGCGCGGATGTGCCCGAGCACCCGCGCCGATGCAGCGCCCTTCATGGGCCGGTCGTTGTCGAGGTCCCACTTCACGATCAATCTCCCGTTGCGATAGACGTGCACGTCGCTCTTCCAGCGCTTCAGCGCGCGGCGCCCTGCGCCAGGATCTCCCGCACGTCGGCCGAGGCTTCGAGTCCTCGCCGCAGGCCGGCCTCGTCCACCCCCGACAGGATCCGATCGACCACCTCGCGCGCCGCGCGGTAGTGACGGTACGCGCCGTCGGCCTGCCCGCGCCCGCGATGCAGACGGCCCAGCGCCGCGAGGGTCATCCACGTCTGGCGGGGCTCGCCGATCGCCTCGGCAACGGCCAGCGACTCGCGCAGGGCCGCGTCCGCGTCGTCCCAGCGCCGCCGCGCCATCGCCACCTCGCCCGCCAGGCGCCGCACCCGGCTCTCGTACTTCCTCGACCGTGACGAGACGGCGATCGCGAGGCTCTCGTCGGCCAGGCGTGAGGCGGCGTCGAGGTCGCCCCGGGCCAGGGCCAACTCGCCCATGGTGGCCAGGCAATGCATGCCGTAGCGCCACGTCATCCAGCGCGAGACCGGCGGATGCTGGACGATGTGATGCGCCTCGGCGAGCGCGTCGGCGGCTGCCCGCAGGTCGCCCCGCGCGAGATGGGCCACGCCGTGGTTCGACTGGATGAAGGCCACGCGCTCGAGCCCCGTGGCGTGCCGGCTCCGCCGCGATATCTCGAGCGCCCGGGCGCCGAGGCCGAAGCCAGCGTCGAGATCGCCGCAGTCGATCCTGAGCCACGCCACCGTGTTGAGATAGCGGCTGATGGACCGCTCGTCGGCGATGCGCTCGGACAGGCCCAGGCCCTCCTCGAGCGCGCGGAGCGCGACCTCGTACTCCCCGACCCCGGCGCGGGCGACGCCCTCGCTCCAGAGGCAGCGGATCAGCGGTACGAGCAGCCGGTGCTCGCGGCCGATCCTCACACCCTCGTGGGCCACGGCCAGCGCGTCGCGGAAGCGCCCCTGCCAGATGGGCGGCAGGGTGCCGAGAAAGGCCACGTCGCCCTGCAGGCCGAAGTTGCCGATGGAGCGACTGATGGCGAGTGCCCGCTCGACCTCGGGCACCGCCGCCTCCGGGTTGCCCTGCACCTCGAGGACGAACGCGCGCACGGAGAGCGCGCCCGCGAGCCCGAACTGATCGCCGGAGGCTTCGCTGACCTCGACCGCCTCCTGCGCCCGGGCCAGCGCCGCGTCGAAGTCCTCCATCCAGTGGGCGGCGTTGGCGCTCTGCACGAGCGCGGTGGCTTCCAGCCGCCGGTCGCCGGCGCGGCGGGCGAGCGCCAGGAGCTCCTCGGCCGCGGCGCGAGCAGCGGGATACTCGCCCACCCCGAAGAGCAGATCCGATCGCGCCCGATGGATGCTCATCAGCGTCTCCGCGGGGACGCGGCCGCCCAGATGCCGGGTGACGGCGAGCGCCTCGTCGTAGAGGGCCAGCGCCTCCCGGATGCCGAACGCGGCCGCCGTCTTCGCGGCCGCTGCGAGCAGGTAGGTGAGCGCCTTGTCCCACACCTCGGCGCGAGAGAAATGATGGGCCAGCACCTCGTAGTGCTCGGCGATGCGCTCGGCGTAGACCTCCTCGAGGGCGAGCCCGATCAGCCGGTGCAGCTCCCGCCGGCGCTGGACGAGGAGCGAGGCGTAGGCCACGTCCTGCGTCAGGGCATGAGTGAACTGGTAGACCCGCTCCGGGAACAGCGCCTTCTCGCGGATCAGCTCGATGGCGGCCAGCTCGCGCAGCACGCCGTCGAGGTCGCCGCGGGTCTCGGCGAGCCGCCCGAGCATGCGCCGGGTGAACTCGCGCCCGATCACCGAGGCCACCTGGAGCGCGCGCTTGGGGTCGTCGGCGAGGCGGTCGATGCGCGCGGCGATGATGTCCTGGACGGTATCGGGGACGTGGATGCGATCGACCGCGGCGCCGAGCACGAAGCGTCCACTGGAGGGCTCGATGGCGCCCGTCTCACGGAGCGAGCGGACCACTTCCTCCACGAAGAACGGATTGCCCTCCGACTTCCGGGCGATGAGGTCGATGAGGGCCCGGGGCAGGCCGGTGAACTTGAGGAGGTCCTCGACCATCCGCGTGCTGTGCTCGTCCGTGAGGCTGGCCGGGGCGATGCGCGTGATGAAGGATCGCTCGCCGAGCGACAGCGCGTAGCCGGGGCGATAGGTGAAGACGAGGAGCACCCGGATGCTCGGCACGCCGTCCACCGGGGAGGCGAGGAACTACTCGGTGGCGGCATCGACCCAGTGCAGGTCCTCGATGATCACGACCTGGGGATGGCGCGCCGCGGCCGTGGCGAGGAGACGGCGAATGACGTCCAGCGTCTCGCCGTGGCGCTGCTGCGGGCGCATCGCGGCCACGGCCAGGTCTCCCGGATCGACGGAGAGCAGAGCCCGCAGATATGGCGCGACGCCGTTGAGCTCCTCGCCGAGGGCGGCAACGCCGCGCTCGATCTTCTGGACATGGCGGCGCCGGAGTCGCGATCCTCGATCGAGAACAGGCGCCGCAACAGGTCGATGAGCGGATGGAACGCCATGGAGCGTCCGAAGGAGAGGCACTGCCCCTGGAGCCATCCCGCCCGATCGCCAATCTGACGCTGGAGCTCGTGGAGGAGTCGCGACTTGCCGATGCCCGGCTCGCCCACGACCAGCACCACCTGGCCCTGCCCCGCCTCGACACGGCGGAAGCAATCCTGGAAGGCTTGCAGCTCGCGCTCGCGC
>DATJIR010000057.1:0-3676 GCA_035493135.1 Verrucomicrobiia bacterium | reverse complement strand
GTCGCACTGGACGTCCGCACCGATCGGTCGGTGTCGATTCGGCAATCCGTAACCGACGTGAAGTTCACCCTGCTGCTGACGGTCGCGCTCGTCGTCATGGTGATCTTCCTCTTCCTGCGCAACGTCTCGGCCACCCTGATCCCGAGCCTGGCCCTGCCCATGTCGATCGTGGGCACCTTCATGGTCATGTACGCCCTCGGCTACACGATCGACAACCTGTCCCTGATGGCCCTTACCCTCGCGGTGGGGTTCATCGTGGACGACGCGATCGTGATGCTCGAGAACATCGTGCGCCACATGGAGGACGGAATGGGCCGGATGGAGGCGGCCCTGGTCGGCGCGCGGGAGATCGGCTTCACCATCGTCTCCATGACCGCCTCGCTGGCCGCGGTCTTCCTGCCGGTGCTGTTCATGGGCGGCATCGTGGGCCGCCTGCTCCACGAGTTCGCGGTGGTCATCGGCGCCGCGGTCATCGTGTCCGGCGTGGTCTCACTGACCCTCACCCCGATGGCGTGCAGCCGCTTCCTGCGCCCGCCCACCGAGTCGCACGGGCGGGTCTACGCCGCGTCGGAGCGGGTCTTCACCGCGATGCTGGCCCTCTACCAGCGCACGCTCCAGCTCGTGCTGCGCCACCCGCGCTTCACCCTGATGACCTTCTTCGCCACCATCGTGCTGACCGGCTACCTCTTTTACATCGTGCCTAAGGGCTTCATCCCCAACGAGGACACCGGCCAGGTCTTCGCGTTCACCGAGGCCTCCCAGGACATCTCGTTCGAGGGGATGATGGAGCACCAGGTGAAGGCGGCGAGCATCGTGGGCAAGCAGCCCTACGTGAGGCAGTTCTTCTCGGCGATCGTGGCGAGCGGCTCGAGCGTGGTCATGAACACCGGCCGCATCTTCATGCTGCTGAAGCCCGCGCGCGAGCGGCCCACCGCGGACGAGATCGTCCAGGACCTCCGCAAGAAGCTCTCCGGCATCCCGGGCCTGAACGTCTACCCGCAGGTGCTGCCCACGATCCGCATCGGCGGCAACCTCACCAAGGGGCAGTACCAGTACACGATGCAGGACGCGGATCTCCAGACCCTGTATGCCTCGGCCCCGATCATGTTCGAGCGCATGAAGGGACTGCCCGGCTTCCTCGACGTGAACTCGGATCTGCAGATCACGAGCCCGCAGGTGCTGGTCGAGATCGACCGCGAGAAGGCCTCCGCGCTCGGGGTGAGCGCGGTGCAGATCGAGAACGCGCTCAACAACGCCTACGGGGCCCCGCAGGTGTCGACCATCTACACCCCTACCAACCAGTACTGGGTGATGATGGAGCTCTTGCCCCAGTACCAGCGCGACCCCGCCGCGCTCTCGATGCTCTACATCCGCTCCTCGAGCGGAAAGCTGGTGCCGCTCGGCACGGTCGCCCGGCTGGCCCGCACGGTGGGCCCGCTCACCGTGAACCACCTGGGCCAGCTGCCGGCGGTGACGATCTCCTTCAACCTGCGGCCGGGCGTGGCCTTGGGCCAGGCGGTCGAGGAGATCCAGAAGGTGGAGCGCGACCTCCGGCTGCCCGCCACGCTCAGCACGAGCTTCCAGGGGACGGTGCAGGCCTTCCAGCGCTCGCTGCAGGGGCTCGGGCTGCTGCTCCTCGCCGCGGTGCTCGTCATCTACCTGATCCTGGGCATCCTCTACGAGAGCTTCATCCACCCGCTGACGATCCTCTCCGGGCTGCCGTCGGCCGGCGTGGGCGCGCTCCTGACCCTGCTGATCTTCCATCAGGAACTGAACCTCTACGGCTTCGTCGGGATTATCATGCTGGTCGGGATCGTGAAGAAGAACGCCATCATGATGATCGACTTCGCCATCGAGGCGCAGCGCAAGGGCAAGCCCGCCGCCGAGGCGATCTACGAGGGCTGCCTGCTGCGCTTCCGCCCGATCATGATGACGACAATGGCCGCCCTCATGGGCACGCTGCCCATCGCGGTGGGCGCGGGCGCGGGCGCCGACTCGCGCCGCTCGCTCGGCCTGGCGGTGGTCGGCGGGCTGGTGCTCTCGCAGCTGCTCACCCTCTACATCACGCCGGTCATCTACCTCTACCTGGAGCGCTTCCGGGAGCGGGCCTCCCGCCGGCGCGAGGTCGTGCCCGACATGGCCCCGCGTCCCGCGGCCTGATGGCGGCGGGCGACGCGGCGAGCGGTCCGCTGGCGCGGCTCGGCGCCGATCCCAAGGACCCGGACGCGGCGCTCCAGGCGGTCCGCTTCGAGCTCTACCGCGAGAACATCTACGGGGCGCTCGAGATGGTCGAGGCCGCCCAGGCGGCCCACCCCGACCCGCGCTACGCCGAGCAGGCCGAGCGCATCCGCTCGTGGCTCGGGCACCTGGCGAGTCGCGAGGCCTACATCGCGGCGCAGGACGAGCAGTACCGCCGGCTGCGCTGGCGCATGGGCCTCAAGCTGATCGAGAAGCGCATCCGCATGATGCTCGGCCGCAAGACCCGCAAGATGGTCGAGCGGCGCGGGCGCGATCCGGAGTTCCAGGCGCTGGAGCGCGAGGTGGCCGAGGTGCGGGCGCGCCGCGTGCTGGACGCGGGCAGCGGGGAGGGGGGCGTCGCGATGGCCCTCGCCGCACGCCATCCGGACATGGAGGTCGACGGGGTCGAGGTCTCGGCCACCAACGTACGGATCGCCCGGCAGCTCAACCGGTTCGGCAACGCGCGGTTCCGCCAGGGGCTGGCCGAGGAGGTGCACGAGGCGTTTCCGAAGGAGTCGTTCGATCTGGTCTACTCCTTCGCGGTGCTCGAGCACGTGCGCGACGTGGACGAGACCATTCGCTCGATCATGACCGTGCTGCGGCCGGGCGGCCGCTTCTGCTTCGTGGTGCCGATGCACGAGTTCCGGGCCCGGGGGCCCATTCCCGATTACGCCCCGGTCCACGGCTACGCCGACCACTGCCGGGTGTTCAGCGAGGGCGAGCTCTACCAGCGCTTCGGGCATCAGCCGAGCTTCCGCCTGCAGAAGATCCCCGGCGTCTGGAAGCACGGCGAGCTGCCGGCCTGCTTCGAGCCGGTCGAGTTCGGCTCGTTTTTCGTCTCGTACTCGAAGTAGGGCGCGAGGTTGTCGCGCCCGCGGCGGCCTGCTATCATGCCGCTGTTCCGCTCGCCAGCACGGCACGCTCAGGGACCCCGTCGTCTAGCCTGGCCAAGGACGCGACCCTTTCAAGGTCGAGATCGCGGGTTCGAATCCCGCCGGGGTCACCACCACAGTTGGTACGACCTTCCCGGGCAGGAGCGGCTCCCAAGAGCCGTGCCCGGTGAAGCGATAGCCGCGGCGTCCGTCCTTTCCGAAGGCCGCGCACGTTAGGCGTCCCACTATCAATTTCCGTAGGATAAGAGAGAAGGTCGTTGTCGGGTGAAGCGGGGCGACCTGCTTCGCCACCCGAGGAAGCACGGGTGTCCTCTGAAGCGGGAAGGTCGGTCACATTCACTGCGGACCAATCCGACCACGGGAGCCGTCGAAGCCGTGCCGAGGCACACGGAGATCTCGGACGTGCTGGTTCGGAAGATCTGCCGCGGGCTTTCGGTACTTGAGCTCGGCCGGTGAGCCTGGCTGACCGGCCGCGCGCTCGCCCTAGACGCGAACGCGGCCGCCGCCCAGATGCGGCTGCACGCTTTCCTCGAGGGCTACTACGG
>DATJIR010000056.1:0-2914 GCA_035493135.1 Verrucomicrobiia bacterium | reverse complement strand
GCGGTCGTGGCCGATGCCGTCCGGGTCGCGCTCGCATCCCTGGGCGCTGGCGGTCGACGAGGCGGGCGGCGTGTGGACGAGTGAGTTCACCGCCAACACCGTGACGTGCTTCGACCGGGGCCGCGCCCGCTTCGCGGTGTGGGTGGTGCCCACTCGCGGGAGCGGCGTGCGCGCGCTCACCGTCGACCGGCGCGGCCGGGCGTGGTTCGTGGGCAGCGGCAGCGGGCGGCTCGGCGTGGTGGGCCCTCCATTGCCCCGTGATACGATGAGCGCGCGATGATGCTGTCCATCGTGATCCCGGTCCTCAACGAGGAGCAGAATGTGCCGGAGCTGGTGCGCCGGCTGCGGCACGTGCTCGGGCCGGCCGGGATCTCGTTCGAGGTCGTGTTCGTCGACGACGGCAGCACCGACCGGACGCCCGACATCCTCCACGCGCTGCACGCGGAGGACGACCGGATCAAGGCGGTGCACCTCGCGCGCAACTTCGGCCACCAGGCCGCGATCTCGGCGGGCCTGCGCGCGGCGGGCGGGGACGCGGTGGTGGTGATGGACGGCGACCTTCAGGATTCTCCCGAGATGCTGCCGGTCTTCCTCGAACACTGGCAGGCCGGCTACGACGTGGTCTACGCGGTCCGCGAGCGCCGCGCCGAGTCCTGGCCGAAGCGGCTCGCGTACCGCGCGTTCTACCGCCTGCTCGCGCGGATCAGCCAGATCGAGATGCCGCTCGACAGCGGCGACTTCTCGCTGATGAGCCGGCACGTGGTGGACGTGCTCAACGCGATGCCGGAGCGCACCCGCTTCGTGCGCGGGATGCGCAGCTGGGCCGGCTTCCGCCAGATCGGCGTCCCGCACCTGCGGGGCCCGCGCTTCGCCGGCGACGCCAAGTACACCTACCGGCGCCTGGTGCACCTGGCCCTCGACGGCTTCTTCTCCTTCTCGTACCGCCCGCTCCAGCTCGCCTCGCTCTGCGGGGTCGCGGTCTCCACGCTGGCGTTCGCGCTCGCGGTGGGCCTGGTGGTCCTGAAGCTCACCCACGGCATCCCGCTGGTGGGCTGGACCTCGCTGATGGTGGCGGTGCTGTTCCTGGGCGGCGTCCAGCTCATCTGCGTGGGCATCCTGGGCGAGTACGTCGGCCGCATCTACGAGGAGAGCCGGGGCCGGCCCCCGTACCTGGTGGCCCGGGTCGTGGGCAAGACCCAGCTCGGAGAGAGAGCGTCGGGTGGCCCGAGGAGCCCGTGAAGGACGAGCCGGACAAGCAGGCCCGCTACTTCGAGCTCGGCGAGACGTACTTCTGGCTGGCGTCGCAGAACGAGATCATCGAGCGCGAGCTCGCCCCGCGCCTCGGCCGCCTGCGGCGTAGCCTCGACCGGCCCCTCCGCATCTTCGACGTGGGCTGCGGGCCCGGCAACATGCTCCGACGCCTGCAGGCCTACGGCCTCGCCTACGGGTCCGACTTCTCGCTCGACGCGCTCGCCTTCGCGCGGAGCAAGGGCCTGCCGCTCCTGCTCTCGAGCGACTCGACCGCGCTGCCGTTTGCGTCCGGCGCCTTCGACTGCGTGGTGGCCCTGGACGTGCTCGAGCACATCGAAGACGACGCGGCCGCGCTGCGCGAGATCGCGCGGGTGACCCGGCCGGGCGGCGCGTTCGTGTTCGCGGTGCCCGCGTTCCCCGCGCTGTGGCGCCACCACGACGTGATGTACCGTCACTTCCGCCGCTATCGGCGCGGAGACTTCGTGGCCCGGGTCCGGGCCGCCGGCTTGTCGGTGGAGAGCTGCCGCTTCTTCAAGTGCGCGTTCTTCCCTCCGCTCCTGCTGCTGGCCAAGCTCGAGCGGATGATGGCCTCGCTCGCGGAGCCGCGCGACAACTTCTACGCGCTGCCCGGCTGGCTCAATCGGGTGCTCGCGCGCGAGATCGTGCTGGAGGAGCGGAGCGGGCTCACCCGCTGGATGCCGTTCGGGGTGTCGCTCCTCTGCGTCGGGCGGCGGTAGCCGATGGCGGGCCCGCGCGCGATCGGGGTGGTGACGGTGGCCCGCTCCGACTACGGGCACCTGCGGCCGGTGCTGGAAGCGATCCGCGCCGCCGCGGGGCTCGAGCTGCGGCTGTTCGCGGCGGGCGCGCACCTGTCGAGCGGCCTCGGGGAGACGGTGCGCGCGATCGAGGCCGACGGTTTCCCCATCGCGGAGCGGATCGCGATCCCGGTCGAGTCGGACGCGGCGGCGGACCTGGCCGCGGCGGCGGGCGCGGGCCTGGCCGGCTTCGCCCGCGCGTTCGCCCGGCACCAGCCCGACCTGGTGGTCGTGCTCGGCGACCGGCTCGAGATGCTGAGCGCCGCGGTGGCCGCCCTGCCGCTCACGATCCCGGTGGCCCACGTGCACGGGGGCGAGGTGACCGAGGGGGCGATCGACGAGCAGATCCGTCACGCGATCACCAAGCTCTCGCACCTGCACTTTCCCGCCGCCGAGCCCTTCGCGCGCCGGATCCTCCAGATGGGCGAGGAGCCCTGGCGCGTGCACTGCGTGGGCGCGCCGGGCCTCGATCGTCTTCCGCGCCTCGCGGTGCTCTCGCGGGCCGACCTCGCCGCGCGGATCGGGCTGCCGCTGCGCACGCCGACCCTCCTGGTCACGCTCCATCCGGTGACCCTCGAGGCGGAGGACACCGGCGCGCACGTGGAGGAGCTGGCCGAGGCCCTCGCCCGGACCGAGGGCGACGTGATCATCACCTCGCCGGGCGCGGACACCGCCTACCGCACCATCACGCGGCGGCTCGAGGCCCTCGCCGCGACCCGGCCCGGCACCCGCTTCGTGGCCGCGCTCGGCGAGGACGCCTACTGCTCGCTGCTGCGCGAGGCCGACGTAATGGTGGGCAACTCCTCGAGCGGGCTCATCGAGGCGCCGTCCTTCGCGCTGCCGGTGGT
>DATJIR010000055.1:0-17794 GCA_035493135.1 Verrucomicrobiia bacterium | reverse complement strand
GGCGGTGCGGGCCGCGCCGGCGCGGCCGGTCACGAAGACCGCGCACAGCACCGGGCCCAGCTCGCGGATCAGGGACAGCGCCACCGCGGGGCCCAGATAGGCCTCCGATCCGAACCGCGAGAGGACCAGGAAGATTTGTAGGGCGAGCACCATGCCGGTGAAGGCCCCGGTGAGCACCACGATGGTCAGCGACCGGAAGCCGATGAAGTGGACGCGGTCGATCAGCCGGCCGAGCTTGAACGGCGGGATGACCACGTAGGCGACGGCCTGGACGAAGAAGCGGCCGAACTGGCCCAGGGCCAGGACCAAGTCGAGGCTCAGGCGCCCCAGCGCCGCGATGGGGCGCAGCGGCGCCGGCCACATTTCGGATGTGGGCGACGAAAACATCGCCAGATACTACCATAGGGGTCGGCGAATCCCGGCGCCGTTCTTGAAAAAAACGGCCAAGTTCCGTAAGGTGAGCGCGTGCCGACCGTCGACTTCGCGCTCCAGCTCATCGGGACCCTGACGCTCCGCCCCTACGTCTTCGGGTTCCTGGCCATCTTCCTGATCGCGGGGGTGCGGGACCTCGGACGCGCCCGGACGGTGAGGTTCCTGTTCTGGGGCGGGGCGGTGGCCCTGGTCGCTGAGCTCGTCTCCACGCGGGTCGGCATTCCGTTCGGCCTCTACCACTACACCGGCGCGACGCGGGGGGCGGAGCTGTTCCTCGGCAACGTGCCCTTCTTCTCGCCGCTCTCGTTTCCCTTCCTGGCCTACGCCGCCTTCTGCCTGGCGCGCCGGACCCTCAGGCCGGGGTGGGCGACGACCGGCGCCGGCCGCGCCCGGATGGTCGCGGTGTCCGGCGTCCTGATGATGCTCCTCGACGTGGTCATCGACCCGCTGGCGGTCCGCGGCGACCGGTGGTTCCTCGGGCACATCTTCTACTACCCGGACGGCGGCCTCTACTTCGGGGTCCCCCTGTCCAACTTCGTGGGCTGGCTGGTGGTGGGCTGGATCACGGTCGGCGGTGTCGTCTGGGCCAGCGCGGGACCCGGGCGGGAAGCCCCCGACCCGGGCGCCCCGGGGCTCGGGATCGCGCTGTATTACCTGGTCCTCGCGGTCAACCTGACCGTGACCCTGTGGATCGGCGAGGCGCTGATCGCGGCCGCCGGAATAGTGGTTCACGCCGCGCTCTTTCTGCTACTGTATAGCGTCAACAGAGTGACGGTCGGCCGATGGTCTGCCGAGTCGCTGTCCGCCCCCGCCGCGAGCGGCGGGGGAACAAGGCCCTGAGGGGGCGAAAGGGTCGCCGAACATGAGCGTTCCGCTGTCTCAGATGTGGACGGTCGCGACGTACGTGCTCCGCCAGAAGCTGGCGCGGCGCAAGCGCTATCCGTTCGTTCTGATGCTCGAGCCGCTCTTCCGCTGCAATCTGGCCTGCGCCGGCTGCGGCAAGATCCAGTACCCGGCGCAGATCCTGAAGAAGAACCTGAGCGTGGAGAAGTGCCTGGCCGCGGTGGAGGAGTGCGGCGCCCCGATCGTGAGCATCCCGGGCGGTGAGCCGCTGATGTATCCCGACATCGACCGCCTGGTGGCCGAGCTTGTGAAGCGGAAAAAGTACGTGTATCTCTGCACGAACGCCATCCTCCTGAAGGAGAAGCTCGATCTCTTCACCCCGTCGAAGTACCTCTCGTTCAGCGTTCACATGGACGGCCTGCGCGAGGAGCACGACGAGGCGGTGTGCCGGGACGGGGTCTACGACCAGGCGGTGCCCGCGATCCGCGAGGCGGTGGCGCGCGGCTTCCGGGTCACCACCAACAGCACGCTCTTCGATGGGGCCTCGCCGCTCCGGATGCGCGACTTCTTCGACGAGATGATGAGCCTGGGGGTCGAGGGCATGATGGTCTCCCCTGGGTACAGCTACTCCAAGGCCCCGGACCAGGAGCACTTCCTGCTGCAGTCGCGCACCCACGAGCTGTTCTCCAAGATGCTGGCGAGCCCGAAGAAGCGCTGGCGCTTCAACCAGTCGCCGCTCTTCCTGCGCTTCCTCATGGGCAAGCACGACTTCGAGTGCACCCCGTGGGGCAACCCGACCTACAACATGTTCGGCTGGCAGCGCCCCTGCTATCTCCTGCAGGAGGGCTACGCGCGCACCTTCCAGGAGCTGATGGACACCACCCCCTGGGAGAACTACGGCAAGAAGAGCGGCAACGAGAAGTGCCGGGACTGCATGGTGCACTGCGGGTACGAGGCCACCGCGGTGGACTACACGTTCAGCTCGCTCAAGGGCTTCGTCGAGACGGTCGGGGTCACCCTGACCGGCAAGCTGTAGGCGCCCCACCATGAGCCTCGAGGGCTGGGTGCCGGACGTCGGCCAGTACCTGACGCTCCAGGAGGTGGTCGAGTTCGCCTTCGACTACCGGGGCAACACCACGATCGTGAAGACGGACGGCACCGAGATCGTGGGCTACATCTTCAACCGCAACACCTACGGGCCCGAGCCCTTCATCGAGTACTTCGACGAGAGCGGCGAGGGTCCCTTCACGCTCCGCTACTCCGAGCTCGCCAACGTCAAGTTCACCGGCAAGGACACCGCGGCCGGGAACAGCTGGAAGGCCTGGCTCGAGCGCAAGGAGCGGGAGAAGGCGGAGCGGGCCCCGGCGCGGAGTGCCCCGGATCCTGATCCTCACCGCGGTTGAGCTCGAGGCCCGGGCCCTCGCCCGCCAGCTCGAGCTACCCGCGCTGCCGTCGCTGCCCTTCCCCGCCTTCGGTCGCGGCACCCTGCGGCTCGCCCCGGTGGGCCTCCGGGCCGCCTTCCTCGCGGAGCGCTGGCCCGCCCTGCGCCTGGGGCTCGACCAGCCGCTGGTGATCTCGGCCGGGGTCTGCGGGGCCCTGGCCCCCGAGCTCCTGAGCGGCGACCTCGTGCTGCCCGAGAGCGTGATCGGCCCCGCGGCGGAGCGGCTCAACGTGACCCCCACCGCCTACGCCCGCGCGGCGGGCCTGGCGCCCACGGCCCGACACGGCACGCTCGCGACTTCGCGGGACGTGGTCGGGACCCCGGCCGCCAAGCTCGCGCTGCACACCCGCACCGGCGCGGTCGCGGTGGACATGGAGTCCTCCGTGATTCTCACCTTCGCGGCGGGCGCCGGCTGCCCGACGCTGGTGGCGCGCGGCGTCTCGGACGCGGCGGGGGAGAGCGTACCAGCGGAGCTGATCGGCCTCGTCACCGAGGCGGGCAAGCTCCGCACCGCCCGCGCCCTCGCCCTCTCGGTCACCCGGCCGCACGTGCTGCCGCGGGCGCTGGCGCTACGCCACGCCACCCAGCGGGCGCTCGTCACGGTCGCGCGCCTTCTCGCGGCCTTCACCGCGTAGCCCGACCGTGGACGCGCTCGTCACCGGCGGCACCGGCTTCGTGGGGGCCAACCTCGTCCGCGAGCTGATCGGCGACGGCCACCGCGTGCGCGTGCTCGCCCGGCCGGGCGGCGATCGGCGCGCGCTCGACGGCTGCCGGGTGGAGATCGTCGACGGGGACCTGCTCGACGCGGCCTCGCTGCGGCGGGCGGTGGCCGGGGTCCGGCACGTCTACCACGCGGCCGCCGACTACCGGCTCTGGGCGCCGGACCCGCGCGTGCTCTATCGCGCCAACGTGGACGGCACCCGCCACCTGCTCGAGGCCGCGGCGGAGGCGGGAGCCGAGCGCATCGTGTACACCTCGACGGTGGGCGCGGTCGGCATCCCCAAGGACGGGACGCCGGGCGACGAGACCACGTCGGTCTCGCTCGCGGACATGGTCGGCGCCTACAAGGCCTCCAAGTTCCTGGCCGAGCGCGTGGCCGACGAGTGGGCGGCGCGGGGGGCGCCGGTGGTCATCGTCAACCCGTCGGCGCCGATCGGCCCGTGGGACGTCAAGCCCACGCCGACCGGGCAGATGATCGTCGACTTCCTCGACGGCAAGATGATCGGCTCGGTCGACACCGGCCTCAACGTCGTCCACGTGCGCGACGTGGCGCGCGGGCACATCCTGGCCGCCCAGAAGGGCCGCGTCGGCGAGCGGTACATCCTGGGACACCGCAATCTCTCCCTGCTCGACATCTTTCGCATGCTCTCGACGCTGACCGGGGTGCCCGCCCCGCGCTTCCGCGTACCCTACGCGGTGGCCTGGGCGGCGGCCGCCGCGATGGAAGCCGCGTCCCTCGTCACGCGCCGGGCGCCTCGGGTGCCGCTCACCGCGGTGCGCATGGCCCGCAAGCGCATGTTCTTCAGCGCCGACAAGGCGGTCCACGAGCTCGGCCTCCCCCAGACCCCGGCCGAGACCGCACTGGCCGACGCGGTCGCCTGGTTCACCGACCACGGCTACCTGCGAGCCCACCGCCCGTGAACGCGGGCCAGTTCGTCTCCCGCCTCACCCGCAAGAGCCGCTCGAACTTCTTCTACGCGTTCCTGTGCCTGCCGCGCGCCCAGCGCGAGGCGATCTACGCCTGCTACGCCTTCTGCCGCATCGTGGACGACGCGGTCGACCTGGGCCAGGACCGCACCGCCCAGCGCGCGGAGCTCGGGCGCTGGCGCGAGGAGATCGCGCGGGTGTACGAGGGGCGCGCCGAGCACCCGGCCGGCCAGCGGCTGCAGGTGGCCCTGCGCCAGTTCCCGATCCCGCGCACCGCGCTCGAGGAGATCATCGCCGGGGTGGAGATGGACCTGGACCACCCGACCTACGAGACGTGGGACGCGCTGTATCCGTACTGCTACCGAGTCGCCTCCGCGGTCGGTCTCTGCTGCATCGAGATCTTCGGCTACTCGGATCCCCGGGCCCGCGAGTACGCGGTCAACCTGGGCGTCGCCCTGCAGCTGACCAACATCCTGCGGGACGTGCAGGTCGACGCGCGCGCCGGGCGCACCTACCTGCCGCAGGCCGATCTCCGCCGCTTCGGGGTCACCGCGGACGACCTGGCCCAGGGCCGCTACACGCCCCAGTTCATCCAGCTCATGGCCTTCGAGGCCGGGCGGGCACGCGACTACTACCAGCGCGCGTGGGCCGCGCTGCCGCCGGCCGACGCGCGGCGGCTCTTCGCGGCCGAGATCATGGGCCGCACCTACTTCGCCCTGCTCCGCGCGATCGAGGCCCGCCGCTTCGACGTCCTCAGCGGCCGCGTGACGCTGCCGGCCGCCCGGCGCGTCGCCATCGCGCTCCGCTGCTGGCTCGCCTCCCGCTGGCCCCGACTGTCCCCGCCGACGGTATGACCGCGGCCTGGGGGAGTGCGGGGGCCATGTCCGGGCCCCCGCAGATGAAGAGCCTGAAGAAGTAAACGGATGACAACACCCCCATGAAAGCCGCGGTCTGTACGAGCGGCCGCATCGAGCTGCGCGAGTGGCCCGAGCCCGCGCCCGGCCCGGGCGAGCTGCTGCTCCGGGTCCGCGGCTGCGGGCTCTGCGGCTCCGACATCCTCAAGATCGCGGCGGCGGCGCCCGCGCCGGCGGTGCTGGGACACGAGGTCGTGGGCGACGTGGTCGCGGTCGGCGCCGGGGTCGGGCGCTTCGCGCCGGGCGACCGGCTCGTGGTCGCCCACCACGTCCCGTGCTTCGCCTGCCACTACTGCCGGCGCGGCAGCCCCTCGATGTGTCGCCACTTCAAGCGGATCAACCTGGACCCGGGCGGGTTCGCCGAGCTGGTGCGCGTGCCCGCGCCCAACGTCGAGCACGCCGCCTTCCGGCTGCCCGCGGCGATGGCGGACGAGACCGCGTCGTTCACGGAGCCGCTGGCGTGCTGCCTGCGCGCGGTCAAGCGGACCGGCATCGCGGCCGGCGACACCGCGCTCGTGGTGGGGCTGGGGTCGATCGGCTGCCTGCTCGTGCAGCTCCTGGCTCTGGCCGGCGCCTCGGCGGTGCTGGCCGACGACGTGCTGCCCGCGCGCCGCGCGCTCGGCCGCCGCGCCGGCGCCCTGGTGCCCGACGACGCGGCCGCCCTCGACGCGGCGGTGGCCCGGGCCACCGACGGGCGCGGGGTCGATTGCGTCGTCATCACC
Organism: Verrucomicrobiia bacterium; assembly: GCA_035493135.1. Lineage (GTDB taxonomy): Bacteria > Methylomirabilota > Methylomirabilia > Rokubacteriales > CSP1-6 > CAMLFJ01. Next base: position 11,795 of record DATJIR010000055.1, on the reverse strand, counting down.
GCGGGCGGCGCCGGCGTCCTGCCGGCGGCCGCCGCGCGCGTGCGCGACGGCGGTGCGCTGCACTACTTCGCGGGCGGCGGGGGAGAGAGCCTGCCCCTGCCGCTCGCCACGCTCTACCACCGAGAGCTGACGGTGGGCGCCACCTACTCCTCGTCCCCGGCCGAGCTCGCGGAGGCGTTCGAGCTGCTGGTCCAGGGTCGCGTGCGCGTCGACGGGCTGATCAGCCACCGGCTGCCCCTCGGACGGCTGGGCGAGGGGGTCGAGCTGATGCGACGCCACGAGGCGGTGAAGGTCTACGTCACGCCCTAGCGCGGCATCCTCCCGCATGCGGGCGCAGGTCTTCCACGGCCCCGGCGATCTCCGCCTCGAGCAGATCCCCGTGCCGGAGCCCGGGCCCGGCGGCGTCGTGGTCCGGGTCGAGGCCGCGCTCACCTGCGGCACCGACGTGAAGACGCTCCGGCGCGGCCATCCGGTGATGATTCCCCACGTGCCCACCGTCTTCGGCCACGAGCTGGCCGGCGTGGTGACCGCGGTCGACCGCGGCGTCACGGGAATCCGGGAGGGCGACCGGGTCGTCGCGGCCAACTCGGCGCCGTGCGGACGCTGCCGGCTCTGCCGGGCGGGCCGGCCCAACCTCTGCGAGGACCTGCTGTTCGTCAACGGCGCCTACGGGGAGCACATCGCGCTGCCCGCGCGCCTCGTCGCGCAGAACCTCGTGCCGATCGGCCCGGGGCTCGCCGCCGCGAGCGCGGCCTTCGCCGAGCCGCTGGCCTGCGCCCTGCTCGGCATCGAGCGGGGCCGGGTCGAGCCGGGCATGACAGTGGTGATCTTCGGCCACGGCCCCCTGGGCTGCCTGCTGGGCCTGGCCGCCCGGCAGCGTGGGGCCCGGGTCGTGCTCGTCGGCCGAGCCGGATGGCGGCTCGATCACGTGCGCGGCATGGGCCTGGGCGACTGCGTGGACGCGCGGGCGGTGGAGGACGTGACCGGGCATCTGAGGGGGCTGACCGGCGGGCGGGGGGCCGACGTGACGGTGGACGCGACCGGGCGTCCGGAGGTGTGGGAGCAGGCCATAGATGCGGTGGGGCGGGGAGGCACCGTGGTATTGTTTGGAGGTTGCGCCCCGGGCACCTCCGTACGGGTGGACACCCGCCGGGCTCACTACGAGGAGCTCACGCTGGTGGGGGCCTTCCACCACACGCCGGACCTCATCCGACGCGCGGTGGAGCTGCTCGCGTCCCGGGCGGTCGACCCGGCGCCCCTCGTGACCCACCACATGGGCCTGGCGCAGGTGAAAGAAGCGCTGGCGATGATGGAGCGCGGTGAGACCATGAAGGTGCTGGTGGACCCACAGCGATGATCAGGACCGGAGCGAAGAGAGCGCGGTGGCAGTGGGCGGCCCTGGCCGCCACGGCGGTGCTGTGCCTGGCGCGCCCCGCGCCGGCCTACGATCCGGAGGCTACCTTCGCCCGGGGGACGACGATCTTCGGGCTGCAGATCGGCGGCGGCGCCTCGAACAACGTCGAGGGCCACCGCACGGTCAGCGACATCTCGTTCATCACCGAGACCCCGCGCCTGTCGTACCTGTTCTTCTCGCCCTTCGGCTCGGGCCTGCTCCGGAGCGCGTTCGAGCCCGGCCTCGAGGGGTGGTTCCAGCAGTACCTCTCGCCCCACTCGGCCACCGCCCAGGGCCTCAAGCTCACCGGCCGGTATCACTTCATCGGGCTCGGCCGCTTCGTCCCGTACCTCGAGGCCACCGCGGGCGCGGGAGGGACGAGCCTGCGCGTGCCCGAGATCGACTCCACGTTCACGTTCGTGCTCGAGGCCGGCGCCGGCCTCTCCTACTTCGTCACCGATGCCCTCGCGCTCAACGCGGGCTATCGCTTCCAGCACATCTCCAACGGGCACGTCGCCAACCCCAACCGGGGCTTCAACTCCGACTCGGGGGTGGTGGGCGTCTCGTACCACTTCAAGTGAGGTAACGGGCATCATGACCACGCTTCCGCTGCAGCAGATCGTGCTCGCCGGCCCTCGCGGCTTCTGCGCCGGGGTCGACCGCGCGATCGACATCGTCGAGCTCGCCCTGCAGGTCTGTCCGCACCCGGTGTACGTGCGCAAGGAGATCGTGCACAACCGCCACGTGGTGGAGGCCCTGCGGGCCAAGGGCGCCCACTTCGTGGACGAGCTCGACGAGGTGCCGGACGACGCCACCGTGATCTTCAGCGCCCACGGCATCTCGCCCGCGGTCCGCGCGGAGGCGCAGCGGCGCGGGCTGCGGGTGATCGACGCGACCTGCCCGCTCGTCACCAAGGTCCACCTCGAGGCGGTGCGGTACGCGCGGGAGGGCTACTCGATCATCCTGGTGGGCCACGCCGACCACGACGAGGTCGTCGGCACCATGGGCGAGGCCCCGGACCGGATGTTCCTGATCGCCCACCCCGAGGACGTGGACAAGCTCGCGGTGCCCGACCCGGACAAGGTGGCCTATCTCACCCAGACCACCCTCTCGGTGGACGACACGCGCGACTGCATCGAGGCGCTGAGGCGCCGCTTCCCCAAGATCGTCGGGCCGGCCAAGGACGACATCTGCTACGCGACCCAGAACCGCCAGGCCGCGGTGAAGACGGTGGCCGGCGCGGTGGACGTGCTGCTCGTCATCGGCGCGGCCAACAGCTCGAACGCCAACCGGCTGGTCGAGGTCTCCACCGTGATGGGGACGCCGTCCTACCTGATCAACGACAAGAACGACATCCGGCCGGAGTGGCTCGAGGGTATGGGCCGGGTCGGGGTGACCGCGGGGGCCTCCACCCCCGAGTTCCTGGTCACCGAGGTCGTCGAGGAGCTGCGCCGCAAGCACGGCTCCAACGTGCAGGAGGTCCACGTGGTCGAGGAAGACGTTCGCTTCGGCCTGCCGCGCGAGCTCGAGGACATCGCCCGCGCCGCCGGCAAGACGCTGCCCCCGCGCGCCGGCGCGGTGGCGGTGAGCGGGTAGGACCGTGCGGCTGGTCACCTTCCGCCGGGGGCGGGGAGAGCCGAAGCCGGGCGCGCTCTGGCAGGAGCACGTGCTCGACCTGGGCGGCCTCGCGAAGGACCTGGCCGTGCAGCGGGGCACGGTGCGTCGCGGGCGCGGCGGGTTCCCCCGCTCGATCCTGGAGATCGTGCAGGGCAGCGAGGCGGTGCGGGCCCTCGCGCGCGAGGCGGTGGAGCACGGGCAGCGGCTCGTGGGCCAGACCGCGGCCGAGGAGCTGGCCCAGCGGCGCCTGGCCTACCCGCTCAAGCGGGTGCGGCTGCTCGCGCCGATCCCGTCCCCGAGCCGGAACATCTTCTGCCTCGGGCGCAACTACGCCGATCATGCCGCCGAGCGCGGCGCGGCGGCCCCGGAGCATCCGGTCTATTTCACCAAGCCGGGTACCGCGGTGGTGGGGCCGGGCGACGAGGTGGTGCACCACGCGATCACCAAGGAGCTCGACTACGAGGTCGAGCTGACGGTGGTGATCGGCACCGGCGGGCGCGACATCGCGCGGGCCGACGCGCTCAAGCACGTCTTCGGCTACACGATCATCAACGACGTGACCGCGCGCGATCTGCAGAAGAAGCACCAGCAGTGGTTCAAGGGCAAGTCGCTCGACACGTTCTGCCCGATGGGGCCGGTGCTGGTCACCGCCGACGAGCTGCCCGACCCGCAGGCCCTCGCGATCTCGCTGCGGGTCAACGGCCAGCTCCGGCAGTCGAGCCACACCTCCAAGATGATCTTCCCGGTGGCCCAGTGCATCGAGGTGCTGTCCCAGGGGATGACGCTCCTGCCCGGCGACATCATCGCCACCGGGACCCCCGAGGGCGTGGGCGCGGCCAGCGGCAACTTCCTCAAGGCCGGCGACCGCATCGAGGCCGAGGTGGAGCACATCGGCATCCTGGCGAGCAAGGTCGTCCGGCCCTAGCGCCGGCGCCCGGCCGATCGTGACGCGGCGGATCGCCCTCGCGCTCCTGACGGGTCTGGCGCTGCTGCCCGCGGTCGCGGCCGCCGCCGACCTGCGCGGGCGGGTCACCCTCGCCGACGGCCGCCCGGCCGCCAACGAGCCGATCATGCTGGGCAACCGCGCGGTTGGGCGCACCGACGTGGCCGGCGTCTTCGTGCTGAGCCTCCCCGCCGGGATGTATACCCTCACCATCAAGGGTCAGGCGGTCCCGATCCAGGTCCTGCCCAACGGCAACCGGCACGACGTCCACCTCAAGTAGGGCCCGTCCGATGGCCGACGAGACGCCGAGGAAGTCGCGCGACTGGTGGGAGCGGCTCGAGCTCGCGAGCAAGATCATCGGCGGGGTCAGCGTGCCGATCGTCGGCCTCGCGCTCACCTACGCGCTCCAGCAGCAGACCCAGTCGAGCCAGCAGGCCCAGCTCTACGCCAACATCACCACCGGGCGGGAGAAGGCGGACAGCGACGTGCGCTCGCAGATGTTCAGCAAGCTGCTCGAGCGCTACCTGGTGACCGGGGCCGGCAAGGAGACGGTGGAGGACTACCGCGACCGGGTGATGTTCCTCGACCTGCTCCGCTCCAACTTCGAGGAGTACTTCAACGCCCGCCCCCTCTTCAGTCGGCTCTACGAGCAGATCCGGGACCAGGAGGCGCGCGCCGCCGCGAACCGCCCCGCGTGGGCCCAGCTCAAGCAGCAGCTCATCGAGGTGGCCAAGGACACGACGTCGCGGCAGATCGCCCGACTCGTCCGCTCCGGGCACCTGACCGAGGACATCGTGGTCCCGGTGCGGGTGAGCCTCGACTCGGGGGACCCGGTGAGCCAGCGGATCGCGCTGTACTCGGTGCGGGGCCTGCGCGGCCTCGACGGGGTGTTCAAGCTGAGCGACGAGGACACCGGGGCCACCGACACCGAGCGCGACGCGGCGGCGGCCCGCGACGCCCAGCGCAACCGCTACTCGATCACCATCCGGGTCAAGGAGATGCTGGACAGCGCCGCGAAGGTCAGCGTGCTCCTCTACCGCGACGTGTACGACGGCGACGCGTTCAGGCCGGAGCGGTCGCTCCCGGACCTGCGCCCGATCGAGTTCGAGGTGTCGTACTTCTCCACCCCCTACATGGACAACACCCGCCTCTTCGACGGCAGCCGCTTCTCGGTGCTCTACGACGGGTGCATCGACCAGAAGGCCACCGATCAGGTGTGCCGCTTCCCGCTCGCGCCCACGGCCCAGCCGATGGCCCAGTTCAAGGTGGTGGTCTTCGACGAGGCCTTCCTGAGTCAGCGCGACCGGCCCTACGTGGACCAGATCCTCGAGAAGATCGGCACCACGCCGGGCAAGAGCTCCGCCTTCCCGCTCGGCCGCTCCGCGCCCCGCTGACGGACGCGGCGCCCGCGGGGGCGCCTCCGCCGATTGCGGCCCGCCGGGCGCCGGGCTAGCATGCCGGGGTTGGCGCGGGGCCGATCGAGCCCCGCGCGGCGGAAAGGGCGAGGGCATGCGGACGGCGATCGAGGGTGGCTGGGTGGTGGCGTGGAACGGGCACGGCCACGAGGTGCACGAGCAGGGGAGCGTCGTCTTCGAGGGCGACCGGGTCGTGCACGCGGGCGGGCCCTACGCGGGGCCGGTCGACGCCCGCATCGCGGCGCGGGGCAAGCTGGTCTCGCCCGGCTTCATCAACACCCACGTCCACACCGCGGGCAACGGGGGCGACTACCTGCTGCTCGACATGGCCAAGAACGACTACCGCACCGCCAACTACATGGCCTTCGCGGCACCGCTCAAGGGCAAGATGACGTCGCCCTCCCCCGAGGCCACCGCGGCCATCCGGGCCTTCGTGTTCCTGCACGCGCTGAAGAACGGCACCACCACCGTGATCGACGTGGGCGGGTTGCGCGGGGACTGGGAGGGCTACGCGCGCCTGGTGGACGACCTCGGGGTGCGGGTCTACGGCGGGCCGCCGTTCCGCGACCGCGACACCTACATGGACGCGCAGGGGCGCCTCACCTACGAGGAGGACGCGGCGGTGGGCCGGGCCCGGCTGCAGGAGGCGGTGGACTTCGCGCGCAAGTTCGACGGGGCGGCCCAGGGCCGCCTGCGCGCGCTCTTCAACGCGGCCCAGGTCGAGACCTGCAGCGAGCCGCTCCTGCGAGCGGGCAAGGACGCGGCCCGCGCGATCGGCGCGCCGATCCACACCCACGCGGGCGGCAATCTCGTCGAGTTCCAGCGGATCATGGACGAGTACCGCAAGACCCCGGTGCGCTTCCTCTCCGACATCGGCTTCCTCGACGAGCGCACGCTCCTGGGCCACGTGGTGTTCACCACCGCGCACGACTGGACGCGCTACCCCTTCGGCGACGACCTGCGGCTGCTCGCCGAGCGCGGCGCCACCGTCGGCCACTGCCCGTACAAGTACGCGAAGATGGCGATGACGCTCCACTCCTTCCAGCGCTACCTGGAGGCGGGGGTGACGCTCGCGATCGGCACCGACACCTTCCCGCTCGACATCGTGTCCGAGCTGCGCTGGGCCTCGATCCTGGCCAAGGTCACCGACGCCGACTACCAGGCGGGCCTCGCGCGGGACGTGTTCAACGCGGGGACGATCGGGGGCTGCCGCTTCCTCGGTCGCGAGGATCTGGGCCGGCTGGCCCCGGGGGCCAAGGCCGACATCCTGCTGATCAACCTCGACCACGCGGGCGGTCCGGTCTACGCGGACCCGATCAAGGCGCTGGTCGACTCCGCGTCGGGACGCGACGTGGACACCGTGATCGTGGACGGCCAGGTGCTGGTGCAGGGCGGGCGCGCGACACGGGTGGACGAGGACGCGGTGTACGCGAAGGCGCGCGAGGCCACCCAGCACTACTGGAGCCGGGTGCCGGGCTGGCGCTGGGACGGCGCCACCGTGGACCAGATCATCCCGCCCGCGTTCCCGATCCACCGGACCGCTCGCTCGTGAGGCGTGGCCGATGACGAAGCGGCAGCGGGTGACCGCGGCGCTCCGCGGGCAGCCGGTCGACCGGCCCCCGCTCGCGTTCTGGCTGCACAACTTCGCCACCGAGAACTCGGCCAAGGGCCTGGCCGACGAGACCCTGCGCCTGTACCGCGCCTTCGACTGGGACTTCCTCAAGCCCCAGTCGCGCGCGCAGTGCTTCGCCGAGATGTGGGGGCTCACCTACGCCCCCTCGGGGGACAAGGCGCGGCAGTACTCGGTGACGTACGCGCCGGTGGCGACCGCCGACGACCTCGCCCGGCTCCCGGTGGCCGATCCCGGCTCGGGCGCGCTCGGCGAGCAACTCCTAGCCCTGCGGCTGATCCGGGCCGCGGTGGGGTCCGACGTGCCGATCATCTGGACGGTGTTCGCGCCGCCCATGATCCTGCCGATGCTGGCGCGCGGCGGCCGCGAGCAGGCCCTGGGCTTTCTCCGCGAGGCGCCGCGCGAGACCGCGCGGGCCTTCGACGTGATGGCGGACACCCTCGCCGAGTACGCGCGGCGCTGCCTCGACGCGGGCGCCGACGGCCTCTTCTACGCGACCAACGTGGCAACCCGGGCGCTCATGACCCGGGAGGAATGCCGTCGCTGGCAGCGGCCGTGGGACCTGCGCATCCTGGCCGCGGTCGAGGCCGCCCCGTTCAACCTGCTCCACGTCTGCGGGGCGGGCATCCACTTCGAGGAGTTCGCGGATTATCCGGTGACCGCGCTCTCCTTCGCCACCGTGCCCGGCAACCCGGGCCTGGCCGCGGCCCGGACGCGGTCCGGCCGGGCGGTGGTGGGCGGGCTGCCGGCCAAGCCGGAGATCGCGGGGATGACCGAGGCGGCGCTCCTCGAGCGCGCGACGGCGGCCCGGCGGGAGATGCAGGACCGGTGGCTGCTCCTCGGGCCCGACTGCTCGATCAATCCGGACACGCCCGAGCAGCTCCTGCACGCGGTCGGCGCCGCAGTGCGGCACCCCGCCCCCTAGGGGGCTGGAAGGGTCCGTAACGCTGTGGTAGCATCCCGCCCACACCATCTCCTTCGCCGGAGGCGGGCATGGCTCTGGACATCGCCAAGATTCGCAACGTTGCGTTCGTCGGCCATGGCGGCGTCGGCAAGACGTCGCTCGTCGAAGGGCTCCTGCACGCGTGCGGGGCGACCACCCGGCTCGGTCGGGTCGACGACGGCACCACCACGACCGACTTCGACGCCGACGAGATCAAGCGCAAGATCTCGCTCAACACCGCGGTGGCCTTCTGCGACCACAAGGGCCACCGCCTCAACCTGATCGACACCCCCGGGTACGGCGACTTCGTGGCCGACGCCCGCGCCGGGCTGCGGGTCGCCGGCGCCGCCGTCGTGGTGGTCGACGCGGTGGCGGGCGTGCAGGTCCAGACCGAGAAGGTCTGGAAGTTCGCCAACGACTACAACCTGCCGCGGGCGATCGTGATCAACCGGCTCGATCGCGAGCGCGCCGATTTCTACCGCGCCCTCGAGTCCCTGCAGAAGCGGCTCAAGGGGCGGCTGGTCCCCCTCCAGCTGCCGATCGGCAGCGAGGCCGGCTTCTCGGGAGTGGTCGACCTGATCGCGATGCGGGCGCTCGTCTCGGCCGACGGCCGGGCGAAGGACGCCGAGATCCCGGACGACCTCGTGGAGAGCGCCAAGTCCTACCGGGAGAAGCTCGCCGAGGCCGCGGCCGAGACCGACGACGACCTGCTCGCCAAGTACCTGGAGGAGGGCGCGATCGGCGAGGAGGAGATGCTGGGCGCTCTGCGCCGGGCCATCATGTCGGGCGGGGTGGTGCCGGTGCTCTGCGCCGCCGCCACGCGCGGCATCGGGATCGGACCGCTGCTCGACCTCGTGGTGAAGGAGTTCCCGTCGCCCGCCGAGCAGGGCGAGGTGGAGGGCACGGACCCGCGTACCAAGGCGGCGGTGAAGCGCGCCCCTGATCCGAAGGCGCCCCTCTGCGCGATCGTGTTCAAGACCATCTCGGACCCGCACGTGGGCAAGCTGTCCGTGTTCCGGGTCTACTCGGGCACGATGCGGGCCGACAGCCAGGTCTACAACGCGAGCCGTGACAGCCGGGAGCGCGTCGGGCACCTGGGCTGGCTCTCCGGCAAGACCCAGAAGCCGGTCGAGGCCCTCGGGCCCGGCGAGATCGGGGTGGTGGCCAAGCTCAAGGACACGCTCACCGGCGACACCCTCTGCGACGAGGGCAGCCCGGTCGTGCTACCCGGCATCAGCTTCCCGGAGCCGGCCATCTCCTTCGCCATCCAGCCCAAGACGCGCGGCGACGAGGACAAGATCTCGACCGCGCTCCACCGCATGGCCGAGGAGGACCCCACGCTGCACCACCACTACGATCCCGAGACCAAGCAGCTGCTGGTCTCCGGCATGGGTCAGCTCCACGTCGAGGTGGTGGTGGAGCGCATGAAGCGCAAGTACAACGTGGACGTCTCGCTGCTTCCGCCGCGGATCCCCTACAAGGAGACGGTCAAGGGGCGCGCCGAGGTGCAGGGCAAGTACAAGAAGCAGACCGGCGGGCGGGGACAGTACGGCGACACCTGGCTGCGCATCGAGCCGCTCGCCCGCGGCGGGGGCTTCGAGTTCGTGGACGACATCTTCGGCGGGGCCATCCCGCGCAACTTCATCCCCTCGGTCGAGAAGGGCGTGCGCGACTGCATGAAGCGCGGCATCCTCGCCGGCTACCCGGTGGTCGACCTGAAGGTCACCCTCTACGACGGCTCGTATCACGACGTGGACTCCTCGGACATGGCCTTCCAGATCGCGGCGTCCATGGGGTTGCAGAAGGGGTTCATGGAAGCGAAGCCTTGCCTGCTCGAGCCGGTGATGAACGTCGAGGTCTCGGCGGCCGCGGAGGCGGCGGGAGAGGTCATCGGCGACCTCAACGGACGGCGCGGCCGCATCGTGGGCATGGAGCCGGACGGCGAGGTCGTGAACGTGCGGGCCCAGGTGCCGATGTCCGAGATGCTCACCTACGAGTCGAGCCTGCGCTCCATGACCGGCGGCCGCGGCGGCTACGCGATGGAGTTCTCGCACTACGAGGAAGTTCCGAGCCAGCTCGCCGAGAAGGTGGTGGCCGCCCACCGCGCCGAGAAGGAAAAGCACTAGCGGACCGCGGCGCGCCCACCCCGGGCGCGCCGTGCCCGCCTCGGATCCCCCACGTCAAGACGACCGAGGCCCACGCATGTTCGTGACCCACATCGAATGCACCGTCTGCGGCCGGCGCCACGAGGCCGGCCGGCTGCTCACCGTCTGCCCGCAATGCGGCCAGATGCTCGCGGTGCGCTACGACCTGCCCCGCGCCGCCGCCGCCGTCACCAAGGAGACCCTCCGCGCGCGCCCGCCCGGGATGTACCGGTTCCGCGAGCTGCTGCCGCTCACCGCGTCCGAGGAGCCGGTGACGCTCGGCGAGGGCGGCACGCCGCTCCTCGAGCTGCCGCGCCTGGCCGCGCACCTGGGGCTGCGGCACCTCTGGGCCAAGGACGAGGGGCAGAACCCCACCGGCACCTTCAAGGCGCGCGGGCTCGGCATGGCCATCAGCAAGGCGCGGACCCTCGGGGTGCGCGGCCTCATGATCCCCTCCGCGGGCAATGCCGGCGGCGCCGCCGCGGTCTACGGCGCGCGCGCCGGGCTGCCGGTGGCGGTGGTGGTGCCGCGCGACACGCCCGAGGCCGCGGTGGCCGAGGCCGCGCTGGCCGGCGCCCACGTCTTCACGATCGAGGGCACCATCGCCACCGCGGGCCGGGCCATCGCCTCGATCGCCCCCGCGCTCGGCTGGTTCGACCTCGCCACCCTCAAGGAGCCCTACCGGCTCGAGGGCAAGAAGACGATGGGCCTCGAGCTGGCCGAGCAGCTCGGGTGGGACGCGCCCGACGTGCTGGTCTATCCGACCGGGGGCGGCACCGGGCTCGTCGGCATCTGGAAGGCCTACGAGGAGCTGGCCGCGATGGGCTGGGTCAAGGCCGGTCAGCCGCGCTTCGTGGCGGTGCAGGCCGAGGGCTGCGCCCCGCTCGTCCGCGCCTGGGAGGACAAGGCCGAGACCACCTCTCCCGTCGAGAACCCGGTCACCAACGCGCCCGGCCTGCGCGTGCCCGGCCCCTTCGCCGGGCGGCAGATGCTCCGGATCCTGCGCGACACCGGCGGCTTCCCGCAGCCGGTGGGCGAGGAGGAGATCGTCGAGGCCCAGCGGCTGCTGGCGCGCATCGAGGGCATCTGGACCGCGCCCGAGGCGGCGGCCACTCTGGCCGCGCTCCTTCACATGAAGGATGAGGGTGAGGTCGACCCCGCCACGCGGGTGGTGCTCGTCCTCACCGGCGCCGGCATCAAGTACCCGCCGCCGCCCCTGCCGCGGCCGGCGCACCTCGAAGGCACCCCGGAGGCGATGCTCGCGCAGGTCAGGCGGGTGATCGGGTGACTCGCGCTATCATGGGGCCTCCCATGGGCCAGCACGAAGGAGGAGCGGCGGGGTCGACCGAGTGACGGTCGCGCCCGCGGTTCCATTCTTCGGCCCGGCCCGCGTCGGCGCCGCCATCGCGATGGTGCGTCGCGGCCGGCTCGCGGGTATCATCGCCCTGGCCGCGCGGCCCGTCCGGCCCGGCGCGGCCACTCACTGACATGCGATACGGCTTCGTCATCGATCAGCGGAAGTGCATCGGCTGTCACGCCTGCACGGTGGCCTGCAAGGAGGAGAACCAGGTCCCGCTCGGGGTGAACCGCACGTGGGTGAAGTACATCGAGAAGGGCGTGTTCCCGGACACCCGGCGCTACTTCTCGGTGATGCGCTGCAACCACTGCGACGACGCGCCCTGCGTGACGATCTGCCCGACGGTCGCGCTG
>DATJIR010000054.1:0-2606 GCA_035493135.1 Verrucomicrobiia bacterium | reverse complement strand
GCGGTCGACCAAGAACTTCTTCCGGGTCAACGACCCGGTCATCGACGAGCTGACCACGAAGCTGCGCCAGACCCCGAACGTGGCCGACCAGCGGGCGATCACCAAGAAGATCGTGGACCGCGAGTTCGATCAGGTGCTGCGGATGTGGATGCCGTACGACAACGGCTTCATGGTGTTCCAGCCGCACGTGCGCAACGCGGCGGCGGGCGCCCTGCGCCGCACCGACGGCTACGGCTCCTCCGCCATCGCGCGGGTCTGGCTGGACAGGTAGCGGGAGGTCGGGAGCGGGCGGCCCATGTACAAGTACGCGCTCCGCCGGCTCCTCCTGGCCGTCCCGGTGCTGCTGCTCTCCTCCCTCATCGTCTTCGGGCTGATGCGGGTGATGCCCGGCGACGCGCTCACCGCACTGATGGGCGAGTCGGGCAACATCGGCGAGAAGGAGCTCGCCAAGATCCGCAAGGACCTGCGCCTCGACCTGCCGTACCACGAGCAGTACCTCTTGTGGGTCTGGCAGATGGTGAGCCTGCATCCGGGCGATTCCATCTTCACCGGCGAGCCGATCGCGGTGAGCCTGGCCAAGGCGGTCCCGGTGACCCTCGAGCTCGCGGCGCTGGCCATGGCGCTGGGCCTCGTGATCGCGGTGCCGATCGGGGTGCTCTCCGCCACCCGGCAGGACAGCGCGTCCGACTACGTGGGCCGGGTGGTGGCGGTCTCCGGGCTGTCGCTGCCCGACTTCTGGCTCGGCACGCTGGTGATCACCTTCGCGGCCATCTGGTTCCACTGGATCCCCGCGATCGGCTACGTCAGCTTCTGGGAGTCGCCGCTGCGCAACCTCCAGCAGTTCCTCCTGCCCGCCGCGGTGCTCGGCTTTCGGCTCTCCGCCGCGACGATGCGCATGACGCGGTCCACCGTCCTCGAGGTCCTGCGCGAGGACTACGTGCGCACCGCCTGGGCCAAGGGTCTGGAGGGCCGCATCGTGGTCTACAAGCACGCGCTCAAGAACGCGCTGATCCCGGTGGTGACCATCGTGGGCGGCCAGCTCGGCGTGCTCCTGGCCGGCACGGTGGTGGTGGAGACCATCTTCGCCCTGCCCGGCATGGGCCGGCTGACCGTGGAGGCGATCCTCTTCCGCGACTACCCGGTGGTGCAGACCAACGTCATGCTGGTGGCGGGCACCCTGGTGTCGCTGAACCTCCTCGTGGATCTCACCTACGCGTGGCTCGACCCGCGGATCCGGTATCAATGACGAGCCGGGAGACCCGATGGCGACGGTGACCGCGCGGGCCCCCGCGCGCGTGGAGGTCGAGCCCGAGGTCGAGATCGGCCGGCTCCGGTCGCTCTGGGCCACGATGTGCCGCAAGCCGCTCGGCGCCGCGTCCGCCGCGCTCATCCTGGCGCTCGTGCTGACCGCGATCCTCGCCGACGCGATCGCCCCCTACGATCCGCTCGCGGCCCAGCCCGAGATTCGCCTGGCCGCGCCCAGCTGGGCGCACCCGTTCGGCACCGACGACATCGGCCGCGACGTGCTGAGCCGGGTCATCCACGGGTGCCGGATCTCGCTCTGGGTCGGCCTGCTCGCGGTGGGCATCGGCACGCTGGCGGGCATGGCCATCGGCCTGGTGTGCGGCTACTGCGAGGGCCGGACCGACCTGATCCTGCAGCGCTTCATGGACGGCATCCAGGCCATCCCCGGGCTGGTGCTGGCGCTGGCCATCGTGTCGGTGCTGCGCCCGAGCACCACCAACGCCATGATCGCCATCGCGATGGTGATCATCCCGGGCAACTCGCGCATCGTGCGCGGGGCGGTGCTCTCGGCCAAGCAGAACCGCTACGTGGAGGCCGCGCAGGCCATCGGCTGCCGCCACCCGCGCATCATCCTGAGCCACATCCTGCCGAACGTCACCGCGCCGATCCTGGTCATCGCCTCGATCTGGCTCGGCAACGCGATCCTCATCGAGGCCACACTCTCGTTCCTCGGGGTGGGCACCCAGCCGCCCACGCCCTCGTGGGGCCTCATGCTGAGCAGCACCGGCCGCGCGTTCATGGAGCAGGCGCCGTGGCTCGCCCTCTTCCCCGGCCTCGCCATCAGCCTGGCCGTCCTCGGGTTCAACCTCTTCGGCGACACGCTGCGGGACGCGTGGGACCCGAAGCTCCGCCGGAGCTAGGCGGCCGCGCTAGGGCGGCGGGCTTCCCACCACGACGACCTCCCGGCCGGCGAGCGTGTGCGCGGCCAGCACGCGCCAGGACGGCGGCGCCTCCGCGCTCAGCTCCTGCCAGCGGCCGCGCGACGTGATCAGGACGTGCCCGGGCTCCGGGCGGGCGAGCACGCGGCGCACTCGCGCGATCGTGGCCAGCTCGACGGCGGGCCGCTCGAGGTAGAAGTCGTAGGCGAGCCGCAGGTCCGGATATCCGAACACGGTCCCGCCCGGGCCCGCGTGGCTGGCCGCCACCGCGGCGAGCGGGCGGACGTCGAAGTCGCGCGCGTGACGTGGCGGATGGCGAATGCCGGTGAGGACGAGGGTGTCGGCGAGCGAGAGCGCGATCGCCACCGTCACGGCGGCCCAGGCGCGGCGCCGGGAGAAGTAGCCAATCGCGACCGCGCCGCC
>DATJIR010000053.1:0-21056 GCA_035493135.1 Verrucomicrobiia bacterium | reverse complement strand
GGCCAGGCGCCCGGCGAGCCGGAAGCCCTCGCGGATCTCGGCCCACTCTTCCGCCGAGGGGGCGCGCGCGGTGAGGGTGCCCGCCGCGAGGAGCCACGGGGCCAGGAAGTCACGCTGGTCGAGCACCTCGATGCCCATGCCGGCGAGGGTGGCGACCACCATGTGAGCGAGGGCCGTGTCGGAGAGGCCGCCCCGGGCGAGGCCGCGGCCCGCCGGGTCCGCCTCGTCGTACCGGGCGAAGACGCTCGACTTCCAGAACTTGCCGACGAAGACCGCGGCCTCGACCCGCTGCGCCGCGAGGCCGGCGAGCACCGCCTGGATGTCGGTGATGGCGGACGGGATGACGTGGTCGGCCGCCTCGGCCAGTCCCGGCGCGTCCTCGAAGGCGAAGGCCACGACGCGCCAGCCGTGTCGCCGGGCTTCCGCGGCGGCGCGGCCGGGAAGCGTCCCGGCCCCGGCCATCAGGCCGAGCGAACGCTCCACGGAAGATCCTCCGGCCAGGCGGTCTCGCCCCGGCCCTCGCGGATCATCCGCTCGATCTCCAGCGCGACGGCCAGCGATCGCAGGTCGTCCGCCTCGGGCAGCTCCACCGGCCCGCCGCCGTCGGCGGCCCGCACCGCCGAGATCAGGTGGCGGATCTCGAGCTTCAGGGGGTTGTCCTTGTGGACGAGGAGGTGCTCCACGAAGGAGGCCTGCCGGTAGCGGATGGACTCGCGGTTGAGAATGTACTCCTGGGCGGCCCGCCGGTGGATCTGGATGTCCTGGTGCGAGTAGTCGAGGAAGATGTACGCGTCGGGCTGGGTGATGGCGAGGGTGCGGATCTTCTCCTCGGTGGCCCGGCTCGCGGTGATGGTGGCCATCGCGCCCGAGTCGAACACGATCTGCACGTTGGCCACGTCGGTCACCGGCGAGTGCACCGAGGAGCCGACCGCGGTGATCTTGCGCGGCTCGCCCTCCACGAGGCCGAGCACGATGTCGATGTCGTGGATCATCAGGTCCATGACCACCGAGTCGTTCTGCACCCGCGGCACGAACGGGCCGAGACGACGGGACTCGATGAGGATCGGCCGCTCCACGATCTTGCGCAGCTCCTGGACCGCGCCGTTGAAGCGCTCGACGTGGCCCACGTGCAGCACCCGGTTCTGCTGGCGGGCGATCCGGAATAGCTCCTTGGCCTGCTCGAGGGTGGAGGTCATCGGCTTCTCGACAAGCACGTGGGCGCCCGCCTCCAGCAGATCGCGGGCCACCGCGAAGTGCTGCTCGGTGGGGACGGCCACGGTGGCGAAGTCGATCTGGCCCGCGAGGTCGCGGTGGTCGCGGAAGGCACGCGCCCCGTAGGGGGCCGCGATCCGTTCCGCGCGCCCGAAGTCGGTGTCCACCACCCCGACGAGCTCGACGCCCCAGATCTCGGCGAGGGCCAGGATGTGGTACTGGCCCATGTGGCCGGCGCCCACCACCGCGCCCCGGATCTTGGGCTCGGTCCCGTTCGTCACGAGATCTCCCCCTCGAAGGCCTCGACGGGCGCCCGGCCGGTCCGACCCGCGCCCGGAATCACGCCCCGCTTCGAGCCCTCGACGAACTCCACGAGTCGGGCCACCAGCGGGTGGCCGCCCAGCTCCTGCTTCACGCGCTCGGTCGCCGCGCCCGGGGCCATGCCGGAGCGGTAGAGCAGGCGGAACGCGGCCTGCACCTGGCGCCGCGCCGCCGCGTCGATGCCGCCGCGACGCATGCCGATCACGTTGACCGATCGGGCCACCGCGGGGTTGCCGTCGGCCATGACGAAGGGCGGGACGTCCTGGGTCACCTTGGAGCAGCCTCCGACGTAGGCGTAGGTGCCGATGCGGGTGAACGGATGGATGCCGGTGAGGCCGCCGATCGTCGCCCGGTCCTCGACCGTGACGTGCCCGGTCAGCCCCGCGTAGTTGATGACGATGACGTGGTCGCCGAGCGCGCAGTCGTGGGCGACGTGGCTCGAGGCCATCAGCAGGCAGTGCCGGCCGACGGTGGTGTCGTGGCCCTCGTGGGTGGCGTGATGGATGGTGACGTACTCCCGGATCACGCTGTCGTCGCCGAGGCTCACGCCGACCGGGGTGCCCTCGCGGAACTTGAGGTCCTGCGGTATCCCGCCGATGATCGCGCCGTGGCCCACCCGGCAGCGGGCTCCGACCCGCACCCGGCCCTCGAGCACCACGTGGGCGCCGATCTCCGCTCCCGCCGCGACCGTGACGTTCGGGCCGATCACGGTGTACGGCCCGACGGGCACGTCGGGCGCGAGCTCGGCGCCGCGATCGATCACCGCGGTGGGATGGATCATGTCGGGCGCCCCTCGAGCTCGCGCAGGCGCTTCTCCAGGGCCCGGACGCGCTTGATCAGCTCCGGAAGCTGGCTCTCGCCGGCCCAGATGCGCTTCTGCTCGGAGGTGGGTCGGCTGGGAATGCCGCTCCACACCTCGCCGGCCGGCACGTCGCTGGGCACGCCGGACTTGGCGGTGAGGATGGCCCCCGCCCCGATCGTCACGTGGTCGGCCACTCCCACCTGCCCGGCCAGCATGGCCCGGTTGCCGATCCGCGAGGAGCCCGCGATGCCGACCTGCGAGACGAGGATCACGTCCTCGCCCACGTCGCAGTTGTGCCCGATCTGCACGAGGTTGTCGATCTTGGTGCCCCGGCGCACGATCGTCTCGCCCAGGGTCGCGCGGTCGATCGCGGTGTTGGCGCCGACCTCCACGTCGTCGTCGATGCGCAGCCCGCCGACCTGCGGGATCTTGAGGTGGGCCCGTCCGTCGAACGCGTAACCGAAGCCGTCCGCGCCCAGCACCGCCCCCGAGTGGACGATGACACGGTTGCCGATGCGGACGCCCTCGAGCACCACCACCCGGGGGTGCAGGTGCACGTCCTCGCCGAGCACCGCGCGGCGCCCGACGAAGGAGAGCGCCCCGACACGACTGCGCGGGCCGACGACCGCCTCCTCCTCCACGACCGCGAGCGGGCCGACCGATGCCGACGCGTCGATGCGCGCCCCGCGGGCCACGCAGGCCGTCGGGTGCACGCCGGGCGTGATGGCCGGCTCGGGATGGAAGAGTCCGAGCAGCGCGATCAGGGCCTGCTGCGGGCGGTCCACCTGGAGCAGCGGACCGGCTAGGCCGGAGACGTTGCGCGAGACCAGCAGGGCCCCGGCCCGGCTCGCCTGGGCCTGCTTCAGGTACTTGGGGTCGGTGAGGAAGGAGACCTGCTCGGGACCGGCCACGTCGAGCGGCGCCACCCCGGTCACGACCCAGTCGGGGTCACCCTGGAGCGACGCCCCGAGCGCGTCGGCGAGTCGGCCGAGCGTGAACGTGACGCCGTCGCTCACTTACTTCGTGGCCTTCTTGGTCTGGTCGTCGTAGGCCTTGAGGATGTCGTCGGTGAGATCGGCGTCGGCGGCGGCGTAGAGCACACCGGCGCGCTGGCGCTCGACGACCACCGCGTACCCCTTCTCCTTCCCCAGGCGCTGGATGAGGCCGGCCACGTCCTGGAGCACCTTCTGGAGCAGGGCGTCCTCCTTCTTCTGGAGCTGGGCCTGGAGATCGTCCACGAGGCGTCGGACGTCCCGCACCTTGCGCTCGAGGGCGTCCTGCTTCTCACGGCGAGCGTCCGCCGACAGGAGCTGGCCCTTCTTCTCCAGCTCGTCCCGCATCTTCTCGAGCTCGACCTTCTGTCCGTCGAGCTGCCGCTGCATCGTCGCCTTGTCCTTCTCGAGCTGCTCGCGGGCCGCCGCCCCCGCCACCGACCGGGCGAGGATCCGCTGGATGTCCACGATGGCCACCCGCCCGTTCGACGGCGGGGCGGCGGCGGGAGCCTGAGCCTCGGCCCAGGTCGCGCTGCCCGCGCTCAGCGCGAGCGCGAGTCCCGCGGCGGTCCACCACGCTGCCATCCGTTGCCTCATGGGCTGCCTCCTCAGCTAGAACGAGGAGCCGGCGGAGAAGTTGAAGTTGCCGAAGCTCTCGCCCTTCCTCTGGTCGAGTTTGATCCCGTAGTCGACGCGGATGGGGCCGAAGGGCGAGTTCCAGCGAAGGCCCGCCCCCATTCCGTGCCGCAAGTCGCCGATGTCGACCCTGGTGCCCTGCGAGATGTCGGGTCCCCACACCTGCCCTACATCGTAGAAGACGGCGGCCTTGATCCCGAAGAAAAGCGGGATCTGGTACTCGACCGTCCCCAGGGCCTCGACGTTGCCGCCGATCCGGGTGCCGGTGTTGTCCTTGGGGGAGACCTGGAGGGACTTGAACTGGCGCAGCGAGTTCGAGCCGCCCAGGTAGAAGCGCTCGAACAGGGGAACCGGGTCCTTGCTCCAGCCGAAGGAGTAGCCGGCCATGAGCCGGAAGCTCAGGACGTGGTCCAGCCACGGCATGGGCTGGAAGTACGTCGTGGTGAAGACGCTGCGGGCGAACTTCTCCCCGAACCCGATGCCCGCGAAGTCGACCCCGATGGACGCGGTCCCGCCGCGGGTGGGGTCGTAGACGCTGTCGCGGGTGTCGCGGGAGAGGCTCAGGCCCACCAGCGACGTGAGGTGGGTCCCCTCCTGCGAGATCAGCTCCGGGCTGCCGAGCGGGTTGACGTCGCTGATCTTGTCCTGGCTCACGCGATACACCGCGTTCCAGCGCGAGTATTCCCCGAGCGGATGCCCGAGCCGGATGTCGCCCCCGAGGGAGTTCACGGTGTAGTCCGGCAGGATCCGGCGGGTGTTGAAGATGTCGAAGCCGGCCGCGAGTGGCCGATCGAAGAGCCAGGGCTCGGTGAAGCCGATGGTGCCGGTCTGGAGGTTCTGGCCGCCCCGCAGGCGGAGGAACACCTCCCAACCCTTGCCGAGGAAGTTTCGCTGCGAGAGGTCGAGGGTGCCGAGCACGCCGTCCTGGGAGCTGTAACCGCCGCCGATCGAGAAGAGGCCGGTGGGCTTCTCGGTGACGTCGATGTTGACGATGATCTTGTCCTTGGCGGACCCGGGCGCGGTCTTGGCCTCGACCTTGTCGAAGTAGTTGAGGTTGGTCAGGCGCTGCTTGGCCCGGGCGAGCTTCTGGCTCGTGAAGAGGTCACCCTCCGCCATCGGGATCTCGCGGCGCAGGATCTTCTCCTCGCTGCGGGTGTTGCCCGCGATGTTGATCCGCTCCACGTAGGTCTCGGGGCCCTCGATGATCTCGAAGACGATGTTGACCAGGCGCCCCGGGGTGTCCTGCAGGGTGTTCGGGCTCACGTCCGCGGAGGCGCGCCCGATCGCGCTGTAGAGATCGGTGATCCCCTTCACGCTGTCGCGGAGCTTGGACCGGGAGAACACGTCGCCCGGCTTCAGCTCGATCCGCTTCCGGATCTCCTCCACCGGCAGCACCGCGTTGCCGGCCACGTCCACCCCGCCCACCTTGAACTGGGGCCCCTCCACCACCACGATCCGGATCGTGGCCCGGGCCTTCTCCCGGTCGATCTGGATGTCGGACGACTCCACCCGCGCCTGCACGTAGCCGTAGTCGTTGTACAGCTGGATGATGCGGTCGACGTCCTCGTCGAGCCGCTGCCGCTGGACGGTCCCCCGCAGGACGATGTACTCGCGCTCCTGCGTGTCCATCGCGCTCTTGACCTGCTTGGGCGTGAGGCCCTGGGCCCCCTCGATCACGATCTGATCGATGCTGATCCGGCGGCCCTCCGCGATGCGGTAGGTCACGGTGACGTCCCCGTCGGGGAGCTTCTCGACCTCGGGGGTGATGCCGACCTCGAAGTAGCCTTCGGTCTCGTAGAAGTCCTTGAGCTTGTCGGCGCCCCGATTGACCTCGACCGGGTTGTAGACGCTACCGAGCTTGAGGTCGATCTTCTCCTGCAGGGTGGCCGAGTCCTCCTTCTTGTTGCCGGAGAAGAGGATGTCCCGGACGAAGGGCCGCTCGACCACCATGTAGGTCAGCTTGACGCCGCCCTCGAAGTCCTCCACCTTCACCTGCACGTCGTCGAAGAAACCGAGGCTGAAGATGGCCCGGATGTCCTCGGCGGTGCGGTTGGCGACGAAGGGGGTACCGATCTTGGCGCTGACCCGGCCCAGGATCACCGCTTCCTGCACCCGCCGGTTGCCCTGGACCCCGATCTCCTTGACGAGGATCTGCCGGTCAGCGGGGGTGGGGGTCTGGGCCAGGGCCGTGAGCGGCCCTAGAAGGAGCGCAAAAAAAATGGAGAGAGCGTATCTCCCCCGAGCGGTCATTAAAGGCGTGGGTTCGTTCGCTTGGGTTCAGTGTTCCGCCAGCGCCAGACGGGGCTCGGCCACCTGAACCTCGCGGAAGACGAGATCCTGCCCCTGCGCGTCCACCTCGATCCGGGCCCCGTCGCCGAACTGGCCGCGGACAATGGCCTCGGCCAGCGGGTCCTCGACGAGCTTCTGGATCGTGCGCCGGAGCTGCCGGGCCCCGTAGGTCGCGTCGGACCCCTTCTCGACCCGCACGTCGAGGGCGGCCTCGGTCGGCTCGATCTGGATGCTCTTCTCGCCCAGCTGGGTGTTGATCCGGTTGATCATCATCCGGACGATACTCGTGATGTCCTCCTTGCTCAAGGCATGGAAGACAATCGTGTCGTCGATGCGGTTGATGAACTCCGGCCGGAACGCCCGCTTGAGCTCCTCGAGCACCCGCTCCTTCATCTTGTCGTGCGTGCTGTCCTCTCCCTCGGGCAGGAAGCCGGGCGAGACCCGCTTGCCGATGAAGCTGGTGCCGAGGTTGGAAGTCATGATCAGTATCGTGTTCTTGAAGTCGACCACGTGGCCGACCGAGTCGGTGAGGCGGCCGTCGTCCAGCACCTGCAGCAGCATGTTGAACACGTCCGGATGGGCCTTCTCGATCTCGTCGAAGAGCACCACCGAGTACGGCCGGCGGCGAACCTTCTCGGTGAGGAAGCCGCCCTCTTCATAGCCGACATAGCCGGGAGGGGCGCCGAGGAGGCGGGAGACCGTGAACTTCTCCATGTACTCGGACATGTCGACGCGGATCAGGGCGTTCTCGTCGCCGAACAGGTACTCGGCGAGGGTGCGGGCCAGCTCGGTCTTGCCCACGCCGGTGGGCCCCAGGAAGATGAACGAGCCCACCGGACGGCGGCTGTCCTTGAGCCCGGCCCGCGAGCGGCGAATGGCACGCGAGACCGCGGCCACCGCGTCACCCTGGCCCACGATCCGGCCGTGGAGGGCCTCCTCCATGCGGGCGAGCTTGGCCGACTCCTTCTCCTCGAGCTTGGACAGCGGGATGCCGGTCCAGCGGGAGACGATGTACTCGATGTCCTCCTCGCTCACCGTCTGCGGCCCCTTGCCCTTGCGCTTGTCCCACTCCCGCTTCATGTCCTCGTCGCGCCCGCGGAGCAGCTTCTCCTTCTCACGAAGAGAGGCGGCCTTCTCGAACTCCTGGGCCTCGAGGTACATGTCCTTCTCGCGCACCACGCGCTCGACTTCCTTGCCCAGCTCCTTGATCTCGGGAGGCGGGGTCAGGGCCATGAGGCGGGTACGGGAAGACGCCTCGTCGATGACGTCGATCGCCTTGTCCGGGAGCTGCCGGTCGGTGATGTAGCGGTCGGCCAGCTTCACCGCCGCGTCGATCGCCCCGTCGGTGATCTTCACCCGGTGGTGCGCCTCGTACTTGTGGCGCAGCCCCTTGATGATCTCGACCGCCTCGGGCACCGAGGGCGCCCGCACGATGACCGGCTGGAAGCGCCGCTCGAGCGCGCCGTCCTTCTCGATGTACTTGCGGTACTCGTCGAGGGTGGTGGCCCCGATGGTCTGGATCTCCCCCCGGGACAGCGCCGGCTTCAGCATGTTGGAGGCGTCGATCGCCCCCTCGGCCGCCCCGGCCCCGATCAGGGTGTGCAGCTCGTCGAGGAACAGCACCACGTTCTCGGACTGGCGGATCTCTTTCATCACCGCCTTGAGGCGCTCCTCGAACTGGCCGCGGTACTTGGTGCCGGCCACCAGGGCGCCCAGGTCCAGCTGCAGGAGCCGCTTCTGGGCCAGCACGTCCGGGACCTCGTGGCCGACGATCCGCTGGGCGAGCCCTTCCACGATGGCGGTCTTCCCCACGCCGGGCTCGCCGATCAGGACCGGGTTGTTCTTGGTGCGGCGGGCCAGGATCTGGATCACCCGCTCGATCTCGGTCTCGCGCCCGATGACCGGGTCGAGCTTGCTCTCGCGGGCCAGCTGGGTGAGGTCGCGGGCGAACTCGTCGAGCACCGGGGTCTGCGAGCGCTTCTTGGGGCGCGGATAGTACTGATCCCCCAGCAGCGCCAGCGTCTCCTGCCGGACCTCGTCCAGCCGGGCCCCGAGCGACTCGAGGATCTTCGCGGCGATAGACTGCCCTTCCTTCATCAGGCCCAGGAGCAGGTGCTCGGTCCCGATGTAGTTGTGTCCGAGCTGGCGCGCTTCCTCGATCGACAGCTCGAGGACGCGCTTGGCCTGCGGGGTGAACGGCACTTCACCGAAGGTCAAGGTCTTGGGGAACCCGGCCAGCGCCCGCTCGACCTCCGCCTTGACCGTCTCCAGGCGGAGCCCGAGACGCTGAAGCACCGCGGTCGCGATGCCCTCGCCGTCACGGATGAGTCCGAGGAGGATGTGCTCGGTCCCGACAAAGTCATGACGGAACCGCCCTGCCTCTTCCCTGGCCAGGATGATGACCCGACGCGCCCGCTCCGTGAATCGCTCGAACACTGTGGGTGACCTCGCGCCTTTCTCGAGTTCGGGTTGTCGTTCGCCCCGGGGGCACTATCTGCCCCGATGCTTCCTAAACCTGCGATCAGTATATGCCTTCCGCCGCCGCGGCACTAGGGATTTCTTGGCCGGCTTCCCGTCATCCCGCTGTAACCCATTGAAACTGGTGACCTCACGGCCAGGACACGGCCCGACCGTCCACCAATCGGTAGCCCCGATCGGCCTTCCGCGCCAGCTCGTGGTTGTGGGTGGCGATCACGAACGCCAAGTGATGCTCGGCCTGCAAGCGCAGGAACAGGTCCCAGATCACCTCGCTGGTCTTCGGATCGAGGTTGCCGGTGGGCTCGTCGGCCAGGATGACCCGCGGCCGCCCGACCAGGGCGCGAGCGATCGCGACCCGCTGTTGCTCACCTCCCGACAGCTCGCCCGGGCGATGCGCCTGCCGGTCGGCGAGGCCGACCTCCTGCAGCGCGGCGGCCGCGCGCTCCCGCGCCTCCGGCACGCTCGCCCGCTGGATCAGGGCCGGCAGCATCGCGTTCTCGAGCGCGGTCATTTCCCCGAGGAGGTTGTAGAACTGGAAGATGAAGCTCACCTCCGTGCGGCGCAGCCGCGCCAGCGCCGCGTCGCTCCAGCCGGAGACGTCCGCGCCGTCCCACAGCACTCGGCCACCGGTCGGCCGGTCGAGCGTGCCGAGCAGATGGAGCAGGGTCGACTTCCCCACCCCGGAGGCGCCGATGATGGCCACGCTCTCGCCCGCGTTGACGGTCAGGCTGACTCCGCGCAGCACGCGAACCGGCTCGGGTCCGATGCGGTACTCGCGCTCGAGCTCCTGCGCGACGAGGAGCGGCTCACTCATAGCGCAGCACGTCCACCGGATCCATGCGGGCGGCCCGCCGGGCCGGCGAGATGGTCGCGAGGAAGGAGATCACGAGGGTCGAGCCCACGATCATCGCGAAGTCGGAGCCGGTGAGCTTCATCGGCAGGTAGCTGATCTGGTACACGTCGCCGGCGAGGCGGATGATCTTGTAGGTATTCTGCACCCAGATCAGCAGGAGGCCGAACGCGCTGCCCGCCACGGTGCCCACGAGCCCGATCAGCATGCCGGCCACCAGGAACACCGCCCCGATGCTGCCGGCGCTCGCGCCCATCGCCTTGAGGATCCCGATCTCCTTGCGCTTCTCGGCCACCAGCAGCACCAGGTGGCCGATGATCGCGAAGGCGGCCACCAGCACGATGATGGTGACGATGACGAACAGGGCCAGCTTCTCCAGCTGGAGCGCGGCGAAGAGGTTGCGGTTCATGTCCATCCAGTCGCGGATCCAGAAGGCCCCGTTCAGGCGCCCCGCGATGGCCATCCCCACGTCCTTGGCGTCGAAGGGGTTGGCGAGCTTGACCTCGACCCCGGTGACGCGGTTCCCGAGCCCCGCGAACTCCTGGGCCGCCGCGAGCGTGGTGTAGGCCAGCGACACGTCGTACTCGTACATCCCGATCTCGACGTAGCCCGCGACCAGGAAGCGCCGCATCTTGGGAACGAGCCCCACCGCGGTCATCGCTCCCTGCGGGGAGATCACCGTGATGTGGTCGCCCGCGACCACTCCCAGGCTCCGGGCCAGCTCGCGGCCCAGTAGCAGGGCGGGCTCGGGCCCCTCGAGCAGGGGCTTCACGCTGCCGAAGCGCACCTGCGCCGAGAGGGCGTCGCGCACCGCCGGGGTGGCCAGGTCGACCCCGCGCAGCAGGCCGCCGGTGGCGCCCCCGCCGGGCGAGGTGAAAAGAGCCTGCTGCAGCACGAACGGGGTCGCGGAGACCACGCCCGGAACCGGGGCCACCCGCTCGGCGAGCGCCCCACCGTTGGCGACTCCGCGGCCGCCCGCCTCCATGATCAGGACGTGGGGGTTGGCCGCGATGATCTTGTCGCGGATGCCGTCCTGGAATCCGGTCATCACGGCCAGGACCACGATCAGGGCGCTGACCCCGAGGAACACGCCGCCGATGCCGATCCACACGAAGAGGGAGAGGTTCGTCCGGTGCCCGCGCGCACGAAGGTAGCGCAGCCCGAGGAAGACCTCGAAGGGCAGGCTCGCCGGCCACATCAGGCGGGCTCCGCCTCGTCGTCGTCCGCGTCGGCGCCGCCCCGCTCCGGCCGCAGGTGCGGGAACAGGATCACGTCGCGGATCGACGCGGCGTCGGTGAGCAGCATCGCGAGCCGGTCGATGCCGATCCCCTCCCCCGCGGTCGGCGGCAGCCCGTACTCGAGGGCGCGCACGAAGTCCTCGTCCATCCAGTGCGCCTCCTCGTCTCCCCGCTCGCGCTCCGCGGCCTGCTCCTCGAAGCGGCGCCGCTGGTCGATCGGGTCGTTGAGCTCGGAGTAGGCGTTGGCGATCTCGCGCCGGCAGACGTAGAGCTCGAAGCGATCGACGAGCCGCGGCTGCCCCGCCTTCTGCTTGGACAGCGGAGACAGCTCGATCGGGAAATCCACCACGAAGGTGGGCTGCACCAGGGACGGCTCCACCAGCGTGTCGAAGATCTCCTTCCACAGCGTCACCGCGCCCTCGCCCCCCCGGAGGATCGCCTGGGTCTTGCGATCGCCCGCGAAGCCCCCGCGGCGGGTCGCGGCCTCCCCGAGCGCGCGCGCGTC
The DNA here is from genome assembly GCA_035493135.1 of Verrucomicrobiia bacterium. Classification (GTDB taxonomy): domain Bacteria; phylum Methylomirabilota; class Methylomirabilia; order Rokubacteriales; family CSP1-6; genus CAMLFJ01. The sequence goes on along the minus strand of DATJIR010000053.1, from coordinate 9,733 downwards.
GGTGTCGGGGGTCACCGGGCTGCCCAGGGCCTCGCTCAGGCTCTCGAAGAACGGCAGGCGGCGCCAGGGCGGCGCCAGGCGCACGGTCTCGCCCTGGTAGGTCAGGGTGTCCCCGCCGAGGAGCGTCTGGCCGAGATGCAGGAACAGCTCCTCGGTGAGCTCCATCAGGTCCTGGTAGTCGGCGTAGGCCTGGTAGAACTCGAGCATCGTGAACTCGGGATTGTGCTGGGTGGACACGCCCTCGTTCCGGAAGTTGCGATTGATCTCGTACACCCGGTCGAGCCCGCCCACCACCAGGCGCTTGAGGTAGAGCTCGGGCGCGACGCGCAGGTAGAGCGCCATGTCGAGCGCGTTGTGGTGCGTCACGAACGGCTTGGCCGCCGCGCCCCCCGGGATCGGCTGCATCATCGGGGTCTCCACCTCGAGGAAGCCCCGCGCGTCGAAGAAGGCGCGCAGGGTCGCGATGAGGCGGCTCTTCATGACGAAGGCCTCGCGGACCTGGGGATTGACGATCAGGTCGACGTAGCGCCGGCGGTAGCGGGTCTCCACGTCCTTCAGGCCGTGCCACTTCTCGGGCAGGGGGCGAAGGGCCTTGGTCAGGAAATCGAACTGCTTCACGGCCACCGTCAGCTCGTTGGTGCGCGTGCGGAACAGCTCGCCGGTAACCCCGATGAAGTCACCCACGTCCAGGTCCACGAACGCCGCGTAGGCGGGGCCGAGCACGTCGGCCCGCGCGTACAGCTGGATCGGGCCGGAGTGGTCCCTCAGCACCGCGAAGCAGCTCTTGCCGTGGTGCCGCATCGCCATCACGCGCCCGGCCAGCGACACCGGCCCCGCGCTCTGGAGCATCGCCTCGTCGGCGTCCTTGAAGCGCGCCTGGAGGGTGCCGCCCCAGTGGGTGACCGGGAAGCGCGCCCCGAACGGGCTCACGCCGCGCGCCCGCCAGGCCTCGAGCTTCTCGCGGCGGCGGCGCATCTGCTCGTTGGTGTCGGGAGGCCGGCCGGGCGATGTCGTCATGGGGGCGGCGGTCAGGGCTGGGGGGTGGGGCGCGCGGCGGTGAGGTAGGCGCGGATGAACGGGTCGAGTCCGCCGTCCATCACTGCCTCCACGTTGCCGACCTCCACGCCGGTTCGATGGTCCTTGATGATCTGGTACGGCGCGAAGGTGTACGTGCGGATCTGGCTCCCGAACGCGATCTCCTTCTTCTCGCCGGTCAGGTCGGCCAGCTCCTGCTTCTGCTTCTGCTCGTAGATCTGGAAGAGGCGTGACTTGAGGATGCGCATCGCGGTGTCCCGGTTGCGCAGCTGCGAGCGCTCGTTCTGGCAGGCCACCACGATGCCGCTCGGCAGGTGGGTGATGCGTACCGCCGAGTCCGCGGTGTTGACTCCCTGCCCGCCCGGTCCGGAGGAGCGGTACACGTCGACCCGGAGGTCCTCGTCCCGGACCACGACCTCCACGTCCTCGACCTCGGGGATCACCGCGACCGAGGCGAACGAGGTGTGCCGCCGCCGGGAGGCGTCGAAGGGAGAGATGCGGATAAGGCGGTGCACGCCGGTCTCGCCCTTGAGATGGCCGTAGGCGTACTCGCCGGTCATCTCGATGGTCACCGACTTGAGCCCCGCTTCCTCGCCCGCGAGCAGGTCGACCACCTCGGCCTTGAAGCCGGCCCGCTCCGCCCAGCGCAGGTACATGCGCATGAGCATCTGAGCCCAGTCCTGCGACTCGGTGCCGCCCGCCCCTGGGTGGATGGAGAGGATCGCGTTCTTGCGGTCCTGCGGCCGGGACAGGATCACCTTGAGCTCGAAGGCCTCGAGATCCTCGCTCAGGCGCTTCAAGCTCTCCTGGATCTCGGCGCTCATGCTCTCGTCGCCGGCCTCGGTGGCCATCTCCCAGAGGAGGCGGTTCTCCTCCGCGCGGCCCGCGATCTCCTTGAAGGTGCCGACGACGCGGGCCAGCTCAGCCCGCTCCTGCACGAGGGCCTGGGCCTTGCGGCTGTCCTCCCAGAACGACGGGGCGGACATCTCGGCGTCGATCAGGCCGAGGCGGGTCTCCTTGGCCGGGAGGTCAAAGATGCCCCCGGAGGTCGTCCAGACGCTTGTCCAGCTCCGCCACGTCGCGCTTCAGCTCGCCTAGCACGTCGCGGGTGACCTCCGAAAGAAGGCAATGCCGGCCCCCGCAAGCCCGACCGCGGCGCAGGCAGAGACGAGCCAGTCGCCGAGGCGCGCGTAGAGCGTGAGGGTACCCCGCAGGGGAATCCGGTGATGGAGCACGCCGCGCGCCAGCAGGGGCAGCGTCGGGCCGATCCGCCCGCCGGGATCGACGAAGGCGGAGACGCCGGTGTTGGCGGCGCGTGCGATGGCCACCCGCTGCTCGACCGCGCGCAGCGGCAGCGTCCCCAGGTGCTGCCAGGGGCCGCTCGTCTCGCCGAACCACGCGTCGTTGGTGATGTTGGCCATGAAGCTCGCTCCGCCGATCACGAAGCCCCGAAACAGCTCGGGGAAGATGATCTCGTAGCAGATCACGGTCCCGAACGGCGCGCCCGGCAGCGGAAAGACGGTCTGGGTGTCCCCTTCCCCGAATTCCGAGATGAACTCCGCCCAGCCCTTGACGAAGCCGAGCAGACCCGCGAGCGGAACGTACTCTCCGAACGGAACCAAGTGGATCTTATCATACTTGGCTCTAATCCCTTGTCCGGTCAGGAAAAATGCGCTGTTCAGGAACTGCCCCCGGGGCCCGTCCCGCCGGTCGATCGAGCCCACCAGGATGGGCGTCGCGATGTCCGCGGACAGCCGGCGCAGGCGATCGAGCAGCTCGGGGTCGCCGCGGAGGAAGATCGTGGTCGCGGTCTCCGGCCAGAGCACCACCGCCGGCCGGGTCAGCGCGGCCTCACGGGTGAGGCGCTCGTAGATGTCGAGGATCTGGGCGTGACGGGCGGGATCCCACTTGAGCGTCTGCTCGATCGACGGCTGGATCACCGCGACGTCGACCGATCCCGCGCCGGCGCCGCCCACGGTGCCGAGCGCGCGTGCCCCGAAGCCGAGAGTGCCCACGAGGAGCAGGGCCGCCGCCGCCACGCCCGGCCATGCCCGTCGTGGCCCGAGCGCGAGCAGCGCGGCCAGCGCCGCGTTCACCGTCGCGATCACGAGCGACACCGCGTAGACGCCGCCCAGCTCCGCGATCTGGATCACCGGCAGCTGGGCGTGCTGGGAGTAGCCGAGGAGGCCCCACGGGAAGCCGCCCATGAGGTGTCCGCGCAGCCACTCCCCCACCACCCAGACGGCGGGCGTGAGGGCGAGCGCGCGCCCGGCCCCGAGGCGGGGGGTGAGCCAGGCGGCCAGGCCCGCCACCGCCCCCAGGTACAGGCCGCAGTACGCGGCGAGGGCCGCGATCGGCAGCCACGTGACCGGCCATGGGATCGCGCTGTAGTGGAGGAAGGTGTGATCGAGCCAGCGCAGCAGCACCACGTAGAACACGGTGCCGGCGAGCCAGCCGTCCAGGAGGGCCGCGCGCGGCGCCCGCGTCGCGCCCGAGACCAGCGCCGGAACGAGCCATCCCCAGGCGAGCAGCGACCAGTCGGTCTTGGGGAACGCCAGCGCCCCCAGCACTCCGGAGAGCACGAGGACGACGAGGGACGCGGCGCGCGCCCGCGGACTGGGCTCGGGCTCAGACTCCACTGGCGAGCCGATCGGCCAGGGCCCGCGGCAGCCCCGCGGCGAGGATCTTCCGGGCCGCGGCCGCGAGATCGTACGGGACCCGGCGGATCGTCACGGTGCGCGCGTCGCGGTCCCAGATCGCGTAGCAGGCACGTGGATCCCGGTCGCGCGGCTGCCCCACGCTGCCCACGTTGACCACGTAGCGCCGGCCGTCGTCGAGACGCACCTGTGCCGCGGGCGCGTCGAGCCGGCCCGCGTGGTCCGGGCCGCCGCTGCCCACCGACCACACCCCGGGCAGGTGCGAGTGGCCGACGAAGCAGAGGCGCGTGGCGAAGTCGCCGAAGACCTGCAGCCCGTCCTCCGCGGAGACGAGGTAGTCCCACTCCTCGGGATTGTGGGGGCTCGCGTGCACCAGAGTGGCGTCCTCCACGGTGCGGACGAGCGGCAGGGCGGTCAGGTAGTCGCGGTGCCCCTGGTCGATCTGCTCGGCGGTCCAGCGGGCGGCCGCGCGCGCCCAGGGGTTGAACCACGCCAGGTCGAGCAGGCCCAGGGCGGCGTGCTCGTGGTTGCCGGCGACCATCGCGCTCGCCCGCTCTCCCACCCGCTCCACGCAGGCCACCGGGTCGGCGCCGTAGCCGACCAGGTCGCCCAGGCACAGCAGCCCGAGCGCGCCTTCCGAGGCCGCGTCGTCCAGCACCGCGGTGAGCGCCTCGAGGTTTCCGTGGACGTCGGAGATGACGGCGTAGCGGATGGCGGTCTCCGCTCAGGGAGCCGGAGCCTGCTCTTTGTGGATGCGATCGAGGATCCCGTTGATGAAGCGGCTCGACTCGTGGGTGCTGAACTTCTTCGCCACCTCGAGGGCCTCGTTGATCGCGACCTTGGGGGGAACCCCGGTGCCCCACCGCAGCTCGAAGATGCCCTGGCGGAGGATGTTTCGGTCGACGACCGCCATCCGCTCGAGCTCCCAGTTCTCGGCGTAGCGGACGATCAGCTCGTCGATCTCGGCCTCGTGCGTCTTGGTGCCGCGCACGAGAGCTTCCGCGAACTCGCGCGCGTCCGGGTCGACCGGGTGTCGCCGCCAGAAGTCGTCGAGGTGCGGCTGGGGATCCTCCTCGCCCTGCACGTCCAGCTGGTAGAGGAGCTGGAGCGCGAGCTCGCGCGCCTTCCGCCGGCGTCCCATCAGCGCTTCCCGCGGCGCCTGCGCCGCTCGCGCAGCCAGCCCGCCATCTCGAGCGCGGCCAGCGCGGCCTCCTCGCCGCGGTTGCCGACCGCCCCGCCCGCGCGCTCCCACGCCTGCTCCTCGGTGAGCGCGGTGATCACCCCGAACGTGACGGGTACCCCGGTGTCGAGCCCCGCGCGGGCGATGCCCTGGGCCGCCGCGCTGCACACGTAGTCGAAGTGCGGGGTCGCGCCCTTGATCACCACCCCCACGCACACGATGCCCGCGAAGCGCCGGCTGCGGGCGAGCGTCATCGCGGCCTGGCCCAGCTCGAACGAGCCGGGCACCCAGTGCACCTCCACCAGGTCGCCGCTCACCCCGTGGGTGGCGAGCGCGGCGACGGCGCCGTCGAGCAGCTTTTTGGAGATGGGCTCGTTGAACCGGGCGACGACCACCGCGAAGCGCTGCCCGCGGGCGGCGGGGGCGACGGAGCGCTTCGGAGCGATGCCGGCCATGGCCTAGTCCGGGAAGGACGAGAAGAGGTGCCCGAGCTTCTCGCGCTTGGTGCGCAAGTAGCTCCGGTTCGCGTCGGTGGCCGGCACCTCGAGCGGCAGGCGCTCGACGACCTTGAGCCCGTAGCCCTCGATGCCGACGATCTTCTTGGGGTTGTTGGTCAGGATCTTCAGGTTCTTGACTCCGAGGTCGACCAGGATCTGCGCCCCGATGCCGTAGTGCCGCAGGTCGGCGCGGAAGCCCAGGGCGTGGTTGGCCTCGACGGTGTCCTTGCCCTGGTCCTGCAGCTCGTAGGCCTTGAGCTTGTTCAGGAGGCCGATGCCCCGGCCCTCCTGCCGCATGTAGACCAGGATACCGCGTCCCTCGTGCTGGATGATCGCGAGCGCCTTGTGCAACTGGGGCCCGCAGTCGCAGCGGTGCGAGCCGAAGACGTCCCCGGTCAGGCACTCGGAGTGCACGCGCACCAGCACCGGGTCGTCGGTCTTGACGTCGCCCAGCACGAGGGCCAGCGGCTGGCGCTCGTCCACCGTGGTCTCGTAGGCGATGACCTGGAATTCTCCGTGCTCGGTGGGCATGCGGGTGGTGGCCGCGCGGCGGACCAGCTTCTCCTTGTGGATGCGGTACTCGATCAGGGCCTTGATCGTGATGGCCTTGAGCCGGAACTCGCGGCCGAGCGTCATGAGCTCGGGCAGGCGCGCCATGCCGCCCTCCTGGTCGAGCACCTCGCAGATCACCCCCGCGGGCGCGAAGCCGGCCAGGCGGGCCAGATCGATCGCCGCCTCGGTGTGGCCGGCGCGGCGCAACACCCCGCCCGGCATCGCGCGCAGCGGGAAGATGTGCCCGGGCCGCGTGAGGTCCTCCGGCCGCGTCGCCGCGTCCACCAGCGTGCGGATGGTGACCGCGCGATCGTAGGCGGAGGTCCCGGTGGTCACGCCCCGGCGAGCGTCCACGCTCACCGTGAAGGCGGTGCCGAGGGGGGCGGTGTTGTCGGACACCATCATGGAGATCTGCAGCTCGTCGAGGCGCTCGCCCATCATCGGCATGCAGATCAGCCCCCGGCCGAACTTGGCCATGAAGTTGACCGCCTCCGGGGTGGCCTTCTCGGCGGCCATGAGCAGGTCGCCCTCGTTCTCGCGGTCCTCGTCGTCGACCACGATCAGCATGCGGCCGGCGCGGACCTCCTCGATGCCTTCCTCGATCGGGACGAACTGGGAATCGCTCACCGGGTCCCCTCTCTCGCGTCCGGCCCCCTGGTTGGGGCCGGCGGCTCCCGCAGCTGCACGATCCGCTGCACGTACTTGCCGATCATATCCATCTCGAGGTTCACGCGCTTGCCCCGAGTGAGGCTCCCAAGGGTCGTCGCGGCCAGCGTGTGCGGGATGACCATGATCTCGAAGTCCCGCTCGTTGAGCCGCGCCACCGTGAGGCTCACCCCGTCCACCGTCACCGATCCCTGCGGGATCAGCAGGGGTGCCAGCGCCTCGCTGGGCCATTCTATCGTGAGCCGGGCGGTCTCTGCCTGACGGGTCAGAGCGGCCACGGTCCCCACCCCGTCCACGTGCCCCTGGACCAGGTGGCCGCCCACCATGCCCCCGAGCCGAATGGGGCGCTCGAGATTGACCGGGTTCCCCACCGCCAGGTCACCCAGCGCGGTCCGCGCCAACGTCTCGGGCCCCACGTCGAAGCGGAGCCGTCCGGTCTCCACCTCCACTACGGTCAGGCACACTCCGTTCACCGCCACGCTCGCCCCCACCCCGCTGTCCTCGAGGACGCGGTCGGCGGCGAGCACCAGGCGCGATCCCGCGCGCTCGAGCACCCGGCCGACCTCCTCCACCAGGCCCGTGAACATGTCAGCGCGCGACGCGCCCCTCCAGCAGCCAGTCGTCGCCCAGCGGCCGCGCGGTCAGCCGCTCCAGGCGAACTGCGTCCCCCAGGAGCAGGCCCGGGCCCCCCACCGGGGTCGGCGCGGCGGCTCCGCCGACGAGCTTCGGAGCGACGAATACCGCGACGCGGTCCACGAGCCCCGCCTGCAGGAACGATCCGGCGAGCTCGCCACCGGCCTCGAGCAGGACCGCGACCACGTCGAGGGCGAAGAGCCGCGCGCACACGTCGGCCACGTCCACCCGCCCGTCGCGGGACTTGCACTGGAGCACGGTCACGCCGCTCGACGCGAGCGTGGCCACCCGCGCGGCCGGTGCGTCCTCGCCCACCGCGACCAGCACGCGGGCCCGGGTGCCGGCGCGCAGCAGCGCCGCGTCGAGGGGCAGCCGCGCGCGGCCGTCCACCACCACGCGGTACGGCTCACGCGGCCACGGCCGCACGAGCCGCACGGTGAGCGCCGGGTCGTCGGCCAGCACGGTGCCGATGCCGGTGACGATCGCGTCGCTCTCGCTCCGCAGGCGATGCGCCTCGCGGCGCGCCGCCTCCCCGGTGATCCACTGGGATCGGCGATCGTGGGCCGCGATCTTGCCGTCGAGGGTCATGGCCCACTTCGCGGTCACGTGCGGGCGCTGCTGCGCGGTCACGGTGAAGAACGCGTGGTTGAGCTCCCGGGCTTCGCCCTCGAGGCAGCCCAGGTCGACCTCGATCCCGGCCGCGGTCAGCGCCGCGGCCCCGCCGCCGATCACGCGCGGATTCGGATCACGCGTGGCGGCCACGACCCGGCGCACGCCCGCGCGAAGGATGGCGTCGACGCAGGGCGGCGTCCGGCCCACGTGGTTACACGGCTCGAGCGTGACGTAGAGGGTGGCCCCGCGGGCCCGGGACCCGGCGGCCTCGAGCGCGGCCGCCTCCGCGTGGGGCCCTCCCGCGCGCTCGTGGAAGCGCTCCGCGACCACCGCGCCGTCCTGGACCACGAGCGCGCCGACCATCGGATTGGGGGACGTGAGCCCCCGGCCGCGAGCGGCCAGGGCCAGCGCGCGGGCCATCCACCGGGTGTCGTCCATGGGTTCGCCGGGGCCGCCTCGCAGCGCCCCGGCAGGCATTCTACCCCGCCGGCGCGGTCTCCGGCTGCTCCCCGAGCAGGGCGTCCACGAAGGTCCCCGGCTCGAAGGGTTGCAGATCCTCGATCTGCTCCCCCACCCCGACCAGCTTGATCGGGACCCCGAGCTCCTGGTGGATGCGGAGGGCGATGCCGCCCTTGGCGGTGCCGTCGAGCTTGGTGAGCACGAGCCCGGTGAGCCCCACCGCCTCGTGGAACATCCGCGCCTGCTGGAGCCCGTTCTGGCCGGTCGGCGCCTCGAGCACCATCAGGGACTCGTGCGGCGCGCCCGGAAGCTGGCGCCCGAGGACCCGCTTCAGTTTGGCGAGCTCGTCCATCAGGTTGGACTTGGTGTGCAGGCGCCCGGCAGTGTCCACCAGCAGCACGTCCGAGCCGCGCGAGGAGGCGGCCTTCACCGCGTCGAAGACCACCGCGGCGGGATCCGCTCCCGCGGCCTGGTGGATCACCTCGACGTCGATGCGGCGGCCCCACTCCTGGAGCTGCTCGATGGCGGCGGCCCGGAACGTGTCCGCCGCCGCCATCAGCACGCGCTTGCCGTCCGCCTTGAGCGATGCGGCCAGCTTCGCGGTGCTGGTGGTCTTGCCGGCCCCGTTGACGCCCAGCATGAGGATCACGGTCGGATGCCCGTCGGTACGCAGCGGCGCCGCCGCGCCCGCGAGCGATTCGGTGAGGAACCGGTGGAGCGCCCCGCGAACGTCCTGGCTCGAGCTGATCCGGCCCCGCTTGACCTCGTCCCGCACGCGCTTGACGAAGGCGCTCGCGGCGGCCGCGCCCAGGTCCGCCGCGATGAGGGTCTCCTCGAGCTCCTCCAGCATCGCCTCGTCGACCGGCCGGCCGATGGAGAGGATAGCGCCGAGCCCCTCGTCCATGAGGTCTCGAGTGCGTCGCAGCCCCTGCCGGACGCGCTCCCCGAGGGAGCGGAACAGGCTCACGAGCCGGTCGCGGCCGGCGTGGGTAGCTCGAGGCGCTGGATCACCGTCCCCTTCGCCCCGAGGGGCGGCAGGGCCTTGCCGTTCAGCGTGAGCTCGACGCCACCGGCGTTGCCGATGGTCAGGAGGAAGCGACGCTCGGCCGCCCACTCACGGCTCGCGCCGGCGGGCAGGAGCTCCTCGGCGATGCGCCCTTCGTCGGTCTGTACGCGGACCCACGTGGCCTCGACCGCCCGGATCACGAGGCGCTGGCCGCCCGAGACCGCGGCCCCGGAGGCCGGCCGCGCCACGGGGGGTGTCGCGGTCGGCACGCTGGTCGCGGCCGAAGGAGTCGAGCGGGCCGGCTCGGTGGCGGCGCTCGGCGCGGGGGACGGAGGAGCGGAAGCGGGCGCGGGAGCGACGGGACCAAGGCTAGGCGCGTGGGCGGGCGCCGTCGAGGCGACCGGTGACGGCGCCGAGGTCGGCGCCGAGGTCGGCG
>DATJIR010000052.1:0-3362 GCA_035493135.1 Verrucomicrobiia bacterium | reverse complement strand
CGCCCGGGCCAACGGGCTCAAGAAGCCGATCCGCTGGTTCTCCGTGCCCCAGCTGTTCCGCTACGAGCGGCAGCAACGGGGGCGGCTTCGAGAGCACTTCCAGCTCAACTGCGACCTGATCGGCGAGCCGGGCCCGCTCGGCGACGCGGAGGTCATCGCGCTCGCGATTGACGTGATGCGCGCGTTTGGCCTCGGACCCGGAGACGTCCGGGTTCGGCTGTCCGATCGGCGCGTGCTTCGGGCGCTGCTGCTCGGCGCGGGCGTGGGCGAGTCCCAGCTGCCGGCGGCGTTCCAGGCGGTGGACAAGATCGAGCGGATCGATCGGCCCGCGCTGGCCGAGCAGCTGGTGAGCGCGGGACTCGCCGGCCCGTCGGTGGACGGGGTGTTCGAGGCGGCGAGCCTGCGGGGCATGGCCGCCCTCCGGGGGGCGCTCGCGGGGGTGCCCGGAGGGGCGGAGGCGGGCCAGCCGCTGGGCCGAGTGGTCGACGCGCTCGAGATGATGGGGCTCGGCGACTTCGTCGAGGTGGATCTCACGATCGTCCGCGGCCTCGCATACTACACCGGCACGGTGTTCGAGCTGTTCGACGCCGGGCGCACCCTTCGCGCCATCTGCGGCGGCGGGCGTTACGACGGCCTGCTCCAGGCGGTCGGCGGCGTGGACCTGCCCGCGCTCGGCTTCGGCATGGGCGACGTGGTGCTCGGCGAGCTGCTCAGAGATCGCGGGCTCGCCCCCGCGGACGACTCGAGCATCGATGTGTTCCTCGCCGCGATCACCGAGGCGGACATGCCGTTCGTGCTCCGCCTGGCCCACGAGCTGCGCGACGCGGGCCTCCGCGTGGAGTATGCGCTTGGCGCCCAGGCGGTGGGCAAGCAGCTCAAGCTGGCCGACGCGCGCAAGGCGCGCTTCGCCGTGGTCATCGGCCCGGACGACCGGGCCCGCGGCGAGGTCATGGTCAAAGATCTGGAGGGGAAGGGGCAGGAAGGGGTGGCCCGCGATCGGATCGTGGAGCGACTCGCCCAGGACACCGGCCTCGAACGCAGGCGCTAGGTCGCCCGGACCGCGACCGGCAAGGGCCACAACCCGACGACGTACGACTCCGAAGGAGCTGGAATGGCGGAAGGAAAGGCGTTGACCACCCGCGCCGCGGACTTCAGTGCCTGGTACAACGAGCTGATCGCGCGGGCCGAGCTGGCGGACTACAGCCCGGTGCGCGGCTGCATGGTCATCCGGCCGAACGGCTACGCCATCTGGGAACGGATGCAGGGGGCGCTCGACCAGATGTTCAAGGATACCGGTCACCAGAACGCCTACTTCCCGCTGTTCATCCCCCAGAGCTTCCTGGCGCGGGAGGCCGAGCACGTCGAGGGCTTTGCGCCCGAGACCGCCGTCGTGACCCACGCGGGCGGCAAGGAGCTGGAGGAGCCGCTGGTCGTGCGACCGACATCGGAGACCATCATCTACGCGATGTACGCCAAGTGGATCCAGAGCTACCGCGACCTGCCGTTGCTGATCAACCAGTGGGCCAACGTCGTGCGGTGGGAGATGCGGACCCGCCTCTTCCTCCGTACCACCGAGTTTCTGTGGCAGGAGGGCCACACCGCCCATGCCACCGAGGCGGAGGCGGAGGCGGAGGCGCGGCAGATGCTCGGCGTGTATCGCACGTTCATGGAGCAGTGGATGGCGATGCCGGTCCTCACGGGCCGCAAGACCGACAGCGAGCGGTTCGCCGGCGCACTTCGCACCTACAGCTCCGAAGCCCTGATGCAGGACAACAAGGCGCTCCAGGCGGGGACCAGTCACAACCTTGGCCAGAACTTCTCGCGTGCCTTCGAGGTGACCTTCCAGACCGCCGCCGGCGACCTCGATCACGTCTGGAACACTTCCTGGGGCGTATCGACCCGGCTGGTCGGCGCCCTCATCATGACCCATGGGGACGACGCCGGACTGGTCTGCCCGCCGCGGCTGGCCCAGCACCAGGTGGTGATCGTGCCGATCTACCGGACCGACGAGGAACGCGGGAACGTGCTCGAGGCTGCCGACCACCTGAGGAAGGAGCTCGTCGCCGCGGGCGTACGGGCCCACCTTGACGCGCGCGAGGGCATGAAGCCGGGCGCCAAGTACTACGAGTGGGAGGGGCGGGGCGTCCCGCTTCGGCTCGAGGTCGGCCCCCGCGACCTGGCGGCCGGCACGGTGATGCTGGCCAGGCGGACCGGCGGCAAGAAGGAAGCCGTGCCGATGGCCGGCCTGGGGCCGAGAATGGTGCACGAAATGGAGCGGATGCAGGCCGACCTGCTGGAGACCGCGCGGTCCCGGCGCGAGGCCAACAGCATCCGGGGCGCCACCAAGGAGCAGTTCCTGGCCTACATGGAGGCCAATGGCGGCTTCGTCTACTCGGGCTTCTGCGGCCGCGGCGACTGCGAGGCCGAAATCAAGGAGCAGACCAAGGCCACCATCCGGGTGCTCCCCGACGAGGAGTTCCAGTCGCCGGAGCAACCGAAGACCTGCATGTGGTGCGGGCGCCCCAGTACCTCCGAGGCGGTATGGGCCAAGGCGTACTGACCGACACCCGGTTCGCCGAGGCCGGGCTCGACCGGCGCGACGGGGCGCTGGTCATGGCCGGCGTCCCGCTGGGCGACATCGCCCGCGCCGTGGGCACGCCGGTCTACGTGTACAACTCGGGCGCGATCCGCGAGCGCTACCGCGCGCTCGACTCGGCGCTGGCGGCCCTGCCACACCGCATCTGCTACGCGGTGAAGGCCAACAGCACGCTCGCGGTGCTGCGGCTGCTGCGCGACCTCGGCGCCGGCGCGGACATCGTGTCGGGCGGCGAGATGGCGCGCGCCTTGGCCGCCGGGTTTCCGGCTGATCGGATCGTGTTCAGCGGTGTGGGGAAGGCGACGGGCGAGTTGCGGGACGCCGTGCGCGCGCGGCTCGGCCACCTGAACGTGGAGTCGGTGGAGGAGCTGCACCGCCTGGGTGCGATCGCCGACGACGAGCGCGCCGACGTGGCGGTGGGCATCCGGGTCAATCCGGATGTGACCACCGAGACCCATCCCTACATCTCCACCGGGAAGAGCGGCATCAAGTTCGGCGTGCCGGTGGACCAGGTGCCGGCGGCGGCGGCATTCATCGCCGCGCATCCGCGGCTCCGACTCACGACGCTGGCCATGCACCTGGGAAGCCAGCTGTCGGACACCGACCCCTTCCGGCAGGGGATCGCCCGGCTGCTCGAGCTCGCGGCCCGGTTGCGGGCCGACGGCCGACACGCGCTCGAGGTGCTGGACCTCGGCGGCGGGCTCGCGATCCGCTACCATCACGAGCAGGCGATGGATCCGGACCGGTTCGCGGCGGCGGTCGTCCC
>DATJIR010000051.1:0-11724 GCA_035493135.1 Verrucomicrobiia bacterium | reverse complement strand
CGAGCAGCAGATCGATGCGTCCCTCGCCGGCCTTGGCATGCCCTCGCGCGCCCAGGTCGTCGCGCTCGCCCGTCACCTGGCCCAGGTCGAGGAGAAGATCGACGGGCTCGAGGACAAGCTGGACCGGGCCCTCCGCCGCCTCGACGGCGGGGCCGGGCGTCCGGAGCGTGCATGATCGGTCTGACGATCGACGCGATCGCGGTGGGTGACAGCGCCCAGATCAGCCGCCGCGTCAGTGACGGCGACATCGCCGCATTCGTGGACGCGGTGGGCGACTACAACCCGGTGCACTCCGACCGGACCTACGCGGCGGCCACGGCGTTCAAGGAGCCGATCGCGCCCGGGATCTGGACCGCGGGGCTCGTCTCCGCCGTCATCGGGACGCGGCTGCCGGGCCCCGGCGCGATCTACCTCTCCCAGGACCTCAAGTTCCTCAAGCCGGTGAAGTCGGGGGATTCGATCTCGGCCCGCGTCGAGGTGATCGAGGTCAACCGCGAGAAGAATCGGATCCGCCTGCGAACCGTCTGCACCAACCAGCGGGCCGAGGACGTGCTGACCGGCGAAGCGGTGGTGATGCCGTCGCGCACCCCGATCGATTACGCGCGGGCCACCCCGCCGATGGGCGCGCTCGCGCTCTGGACGCTGCAGCCCCTGGCGTGGATGGCCCAGGGCGCCACCATCATGGGCATGCTCGGCCTCTCCGCGCTCTCCGCCGCGACGCCCGTCGCGTCCTCCCGCCCGCGGCCGAAGTAGCGGTCGTGTCGCGCCTCGCGCCCGCGCCGCGCGGGGTCGGCGCCTTGTCGGGGCTAGACCGCGGTGCTAGACTGACTTCGATCATGGCGTACGTCATCAAGCGCTACTCGAATCGCAAGCTCTACGACACGCAGGAGAGCCGTTACGTCACGCTCGAGGAGCTCGAAGAGCTGATCCGGGCGGGCCGGGAGATCTCGGTCGTGGACGTGTCGACCGGCGAGGACCTCACGTCGGTCACCCTCGCGCAGATCATCCTGGAGAACGAGCGGAATCACCGCGCCACGCTGCCCACCGCGTTCCTGCACCAGCTCATCAAGCACGGGGAGGCGTGGCAAGACTTCGTGCAGAAGTCGCTCCGCTCGAGTCTCGAGGGGCTCATGACCAGTCAGCGCGAGGCCGATCGCGTGCTGCGAGAGTGGGCCTCGCGCGCCGGGTGGCAGACCGTGGCGGCCCCCGCCGGCGAGCCCGTGAAGTCGGAGAAGAACGCCGATACCGCGGAGGCCGACGTGCTCCGCGAGGAGGTCTCGGTGTTACGCGAGCAGCTGCGCGCGCTCGAAGAGCGGCTCGAGAAGAAGCGCGAGAAGTAGCGACGCGGGCCGGGCCGGGCGACCCGACCCTCGCTCGGCCCGACCCGTTCGGATGGATCAGGCGAGCGGCGTGTAGAGCGACTTCACCCGGCCGGCGAGCTCGGTGAACGTGGCCTGGATCTCCTGCCCGGCACGCTCGGCGCTCGCCTGGAGACGCTCCGCGGACCGGCTCACCGCCTGCGCCGTACCCTCGAAGAGCTGGAACGTCTTCTGCGCGCTTTCCATCGACTCGAGCGCCCCCTTATGGTAGGCCCCGAGCGGATTGCGGGGCGCGTCCTGCATCGCGTCCTGTCGACGAGGACTGGATCTCGGCGCACAGGCGCACCCCTCCCCTCGCGGTGCTCGCGGAGAGGTCCACCAGCTCCCGGAGAACCTTCTGGTTGGCGTCGGCCCACAGGGAGAAGGCCTCGACGGTGCAGCTCATAACGCGGCGCGTAAACTCGTTCAAGCGTTTTATCGCGCCGCGTCACCGCGCCCGTGCTATACGGGTAACCTCTTGAAACTCATTGCGAACTGGTGATCCGACCGATGTCTCTTGCGCGCCTGGCCGAAGAGAGCCTCGACAAGTACGGCGAGTACGTCGCGCTGGCGTTCGAAGGGCGCCGATACACCAACCTGGACCAGCAGCGGGACGCCTCCCGCCTGGCCCACGCGCTGCGCCGCCTCGGCGTCGGCGTCGGTGATCGCGTGGTCGTGATGCTGCCGAACTGCCCGGAGGTGACCCAGAGCTACGCGGCGATCCTCAAGTGCGGGGGCGTCGTCGTCCCGGTCATCTTCCTGCTGGGCGATCGGGAGGTCGCCCACATCCTGGCCGACTCCGAGGCGAAGGTGGTGATCACCGCCGCCGACATGCTCTGGAAGGTCGAGGCCCAGATCGGCGTCCTGCCCACGCTCCGGCACGTCCTGCTCGTCGATGGCGGTGGGGACGGCCTGACCCGCTCGCTGGCCGCCGAGACGGCGGAGGAGCCGGACACCTTCCCCACGGTCGATCGCCGCGCCGACGACCTCGCGGTGATCCTCTACACCTCGGGGACCACCGGGGTGCCGAAGGGAGTGGCCCTCTCTCACGACAACCTCGAGTCCAACGCGCGCGCGGCGGCCTCTCTCAACGAGCTCGGACGCGAGGACTGGGCGGTGGCGGTCCTGCCCCTGTCGCACTCCTACGGGCTCACCGTCATGAACGCGGGCCACATCCTGGGCTCGCGGGCCGCGCTGCTCCGGTGGTTCAACCCGGAAGCGGTCCTGCAGACCATCCAGGAGTTCCGGGCGGTCTCGATGTCGGCGGTGCCCACGATGCTGATCTACCTGCTGAACTACCCGGAGGCCGGCCGCTTCGATACCCGCTCGATGCGGGTCTGGGGCTCGGGGGCCGCTCCACTGCCGGTCGAGATCGTGGAGCCGTTCGAGCGGAAGTTCGGTGGCCGGATCCTGGAGGGCTACGGCCTCACCGAGGCCTCGCCGGTGGTGTCGGCCCACCGGCTCTCCGGTCCGCGCCGGATCGGCTCGGTGGGCCAGGCGCTCCCCGGCGTGGAGATCTCGATCCAGGACGACCTGGACCGGCCGCTGCCCGCCGGCGAGCTGGGCGAGGTGTGCGTCCGCGGGCGCAACGTCATGGCCGGCTATTACCGCAATCCGGAGGAGACCGCGCGGACGGTGCGGGCCGGATGGCTGCACACCGGGGACATGGGACGGCTCGACGACGACGGCTTCCTGTTCATCGTGGAGCGCAAGAAGGACCTCATCATCCGGGGCGGCTTCAACATCTACCCCCGCGAGGTCGAGGAAGTGCTCTACGCCCACCCCAAGGTGGCGGAGGCCGCGGTGGTCGGCACGAAGGACCCCCTGATGGGAGAGGACGTCCTCGCGTTCGTGGTGCTCCGGAGCGGCGAGCACGCGTCCGCGGAGGAGATCGGCGCGTTCTGCGAGGGCCGGCTCGCGCGGTTCAAGTGTCCGAAGCAGATCCGCTTCGTGGAGTCGCTCCCCAAGAGCCCGATCGGCAAGATCCTGCGCAAAGAGCTCCGCACCCAGACGTGAGGAGGCGACCATGGCGCACGTGACGCTGGCGAGCATGTTCTGGCACCGGGTGGAGAAGGACGGCGACCGACCGGCGCAGCAGTGGAAGGAGGGCGGGACCTGGCGCACCCGCAGCTGGCGCCAGGTCGGAGAGATCGTGCGCGAGCTGGCCACCGGTCTCCTCGCCCTCGGCCGCCGCAAGGACGAGGCGGTTGGCATCCTCTCCGCGAGCCGCGCGGAGTGGGTGCAGGCCGACTTCGCGACCTTCTCCGCGGGCTGCCGCACGATTCCGATCTACCCGACCTACCCGCCGGACCTGATCCAGTACATCGTCAACGACGCGGGAGTGAAGACCCTGTTCGTGGAAGACCCCGCGCAGCTCGCCAAGGTCCTCGAGGTGCAGGGGAAGATGGAAGGGCTCGAGCAGATCGTGGTCATGCACGGCTATCAGGGCGAGCCGTCGTCGCACATCATGACCTGGGACGGGCTCCGGCGGCTCGGCCGCGACAATCTCGAGCGGCTGCGGAGCGAGCTGGCGGATCGGGTCGCCGCGGTCGGCCCGGAGGACATCGCCACCATCGTCTACACGTCGGGGACCACCGGTCCGCCCAAGGGCGTGGTGCAGACCCACGGCAATCACATGGGCACGCTCGCGTCGGCGGCCAAGATGTCGGGCATCCGGGACGGCGACACCCATCTCCTCTTCCTGCCGCTCGCCCACTCCTTCGCGCGCCTCGAGTCGTTCATCGGGGTGCACCGGGGGCTCACCACCGCGTTCGCGGAGAGCATCGACAAGCTCCGCGAGAACCTGCCCGAGGTGAAGCCGCACTTCATCTGCAGCGTGCCCCGCGTGTTCGAGAAGGTCTACGCGGGCGTGCTCGCCAAGGCGGAGGCGGGCTCGCCGATCAAGCGCCGGATCTTCAACTGGGCGGTCGGGGTGGGCCGCGAGGTGTCGAGGCGGCAGCAGGCCCGCCAGCCGGTCCCGGCCCCACTCGCCCTGAGGCACCGCGTCGCCCACGCGCTGGTGTTCGCCAAGCTGCACGAGGCGCTCGGCGGGCGCCTGCGCTTCGCGGTCTCGGGCGGCGCCCCGCTCTCCAAGGAGATCGCCGAGTTCTTCCACGCGGCCGGCATCCTCATCCTGGAGGGCTACGGCCTCACCGAGACCTGTCCGTCGCTCACGTTCAACCGGCTCGAGCACTTCAAGTTCGGCTCGGTCGGGCAGGCGCAGCCCGGCATCGAGATCAAGATCGCGCCCGACGGCGAGATCCTGGGGCGCGGGCCGAACATCGCCAAGGGCTACTTCAAAAAGCCGGAGGCGACCGCGGAGGTCTTCCTGCCCGACGGCTGGTTCGCCACCGGCGACATTGGCCGGCTCGACGAGGACGGGTTCCTGTTCATCACCGACCGGAAGAAGGACCTCATCGTCACCGCGGGCGGCATGAACATTGCGCCCCAGAACATCGAAAACTTGCTGAAGGGCGATCCGTTCATCAGCCAGGCGATGGTCTACGGGGACAAGCGCCCCTATCCGGTGGCCCTGCTCACCCTGAACCCGGAAGAGCTCGCCAAGTTCGCCCGCGCCCAGGGCATCCTCGACACCGATCCGTCCTCGCTGGCGCGCAACCCCAAGGTGGTGGAGCGGGTGTCGCGCATCGTGGAGGAGCGGAACGCGGAGCTGCAATCCTACGCGAAGGTCAAGAAGTTCATGATCTTGCCGGGAGATTTCACGGTCGAGAACGGCCTCTTGACCCCGACGCTCAAGGTCAAGCGCCGCATCATCACCGACAAGCACCGGGAGCTGCTCGATTCCCTCTACCGATAGCGCCCCCCTTGCGGCGATGCGGCTCGACGGCCGCGTCGCCATCGTCACCGGCGCCAGCCGCGGCCTGGGGCGGGCGATGGCGGTCGCGCTGGCCGAGGCCGGCGCGGACGTCGCGCTCGCGGCGCGCTCGCAGCCCGATCTGGAGGAGACCGCGCGCCTGGTCGCCGCCACCGGCCGCCGGGCCCTCGCGGTCGTCACCGACGTGACCGCCTACGCGCAGGTGGAGGCGCTCGTGGAGCGCACGGTGACCGAGCTGGGGGGGCTTCACGTCGTCGTCAACAACTCGGGGATCGCGCGGGTGGCTCCGCTCGCCCAGATGTCGCCCGAGGACTTCCGGGCCGTCCTCGAGGTCAACCTGATCGGCGCCTTCAACGGCTGCCGGGCCGCGGCGGCGCACCTGATCGCCCAGAAGTCCGGCAAGATCGTCAACGTCGCCTCGATGCTCGCGCACGTGGGGCTGCCCGGCTACAGTGTTTACTCGGCGTCCAAGAGTGGGATCACGGGTTTCACGCGGGCCCTCGCCGTGGAGTGGGCCCGCCACTCCATCCAGGTCAACGCGATCGCGCCCGGCTGGTTCGTGACCGACATGAACGCGGATGCCTTCGGCGACCCCCGGGTCCGGGAGCGGCTGCTCCGCGACGTGCCGGCCCGGCGCACCGGCCGGCTCGACGAGATCGGGCCGCTGGTGGTCTACCTGGCCTCCGGCGCGTCGGACTTCATGACCGGGCAGACGCTCTTCCTCGACGGCGGCCACTCCGCGGCCTGACGCGGCGACCGGGCGTTAGCCCGGGAGGCGTCCCGCCGCGCGGTCCACCGTCTCCCAGAAGGCGCGCTCCGGCTCCCTCGGGGCCGCCTCCACCCGGCAGCGCCGGTCGAGGATCATGGTGCGCCGGTGCGCCCCGTCGTAGCCCGGCCATTCCCCGATGCCGGGATGCGTCGGCCGGCCGGTGCGGGCGAACGCGATCCACGCGTCCTGGACGCGCTCGGCCAGGGCCATCGCCTCGGGGCCCCGGCCGACGAGCGGGCGAAGCAGCCGGTGCTCGAGCGTGCCGAAGACGAAGGGCAGGTCGAGGGCGTGACACGAACCCAGCATGCCGCCCAGCACCGGCGAGGGCCAGCTGAAGAGATAGGCGTAGGTCTGCGGCTGGTGCGCGGCCTGCCGCGCGGCCAGGCTCATCGACGGATGGCGCATGGTCCGGTCCGTCTCGATCGCGAACCAGAGCTCGCCGGGCTCGACCCGCTCGCCGCGCGCCGCCCGTGCCGCGCGGTAGACCTCCACCGCTCGCTTGCCGAGGCCGGCCGCGCCGACGCGCCCGGCCCCGAAGGCCACCTCGCAGCGCGCGACCAGGCCGGCCTCGTCTAGGCTCGCGGCCTCGGGATCGAGCGGGGCGAAGAGCTTCGACTCGTCGAGGTTGGTGCCGATCAGCAGGGACACGTGACGGGCCGCGCCGGCCCCGATGGCGGCGAGCGGATCGCCCGGGATCACCTCGCCATCCACCACCGGCTGGAAGGGCAGGCCCTGGGTGCGCAGCGCCCGTAGCGGCGCCATCGCATCCGGCGGCCCAGCGGCCCGCCGCCGCCCGCGTTGCTTGAGGACGTCGACGAGGCGGCGCGCGAGCGCCGAGGCGAGGCGGCCGAACCGGCGCTGCGCCAGCGACAGGCCGAGGAACATGGCGCCCGCGACGCGCTGGCCCGCGGGGGAGAGACCGCCCAGCACGTGATCCTCGCCCAGGAGCAGATCGCCGAAGAACCGGCGCTGGACGGCCAGGATGCGATCGGTGGTGAGGGCCTGGAGCGCCTCGGGCGTGTCGACTCCGAGCTCGTCCAGCACGTGCTCCGAGAGGCGGCTCGCGATCTCGCGGGGCCAGACGAAGTTGGCCCCGCCGGATTGTAAGATTGCGCGGTGGAAGAGGCCGTGGGCGCGCGGGAGCCCGAGCAGGGTGGCGCAGCTCATGGAGCCGGCCGACTCGCCGAAGATCGTGACCTGCTCCGGATCGCCACCGAAGGCCTCGATCTCGTCGCGCACCCACGCGAGCGCGGCGAGCTGGTCGAGCAGACCCTCGTTGCCGGTGGCGGGCAGCCGTTGCCCGAACCGGTCGCGCAGGCGCAGGAAGCCGAAGACGCCCAGGCGGTAGTTGATGGTCACGACCACGACGTCTCCGCGCCGGGCCAGGGCCGCGCCGTCGTAGAGCAGCTGGGAGCCCGCTCCCAGCACGAACGCGCCGCCGTGAATCCACACCAGCACGGGCCGGCGCCGCCGATCGGCCGCGGGCGTCCACACGTTGAGGTAGAGACAGTCCTCGCTGGTGCGACCGATGCCGAGGCTCATGATCGGGCCGATGAGCGCGCCGTTCTGGGCGGCCGACGGCCCGAACCGGATCGCGTCGTGGGTGCCGGGCCACGCCTCGGCGGGCTCCGGGGGGCCGAAGCGCCGCGGCCCGATCGGCGGCCGCGCGTAGGGGATCCCGCGGAAGACCGCGAGGCCCCCTTCGGCCACGCCGCGCACCCGGCCGCGCCGGGTTTCGACCAGGATGTCCATGGCCCCTATACTAACGTTCACCATGAGCGGCACGCAGCTCCGCGCCTTCGCGGACCAGGGTGTGGTGCAGCTCTTCGCGTGCTTCTCGCGCGTGGGGAGCAGAAGACCTACGTGCAGGACCAGGTCCGCCGGCACGGGCCGGAGGTGTGCAAGCTGATCGAGCAGAGGGCCATCGTGTACGTGTGCGGCGACGCCACCCGCATGGCGCCCGACGTGCGCCGGGCCTTCGCGGCCATCCATCGCGAAGCGACCGGCGCCGACGAGCGTGCCGCGCTCGCGTGGCTCGACCGGCTCGCCGCCGAAGGGCGCTACGTGGTCGACGTGTGGGCCGCCGGCTGAGGAGCGGTCGTCAGCGGAGGAGCAGCCGCTCCAGCAGGAGGTGGATCGCGTAGAGGCCTCCGCCCGCGAGGCCGCCCACCACCGTGCCGTTGACCCGGATGTACTGCAGGTCGTCTCCGGCGTGCTCCTCGATCAGCCGCACCGCGCCCTCGGGGCCCAGGGCGTGCACGCCGCGCTCGATGAACCGCGCGATCCGATCGTGATAGCGGTCCACCGCCTCGGTGACGCGCTCCTTCAGCCACCGGTCCAGCTCCTGCCGCAGCGCCGCGTCCTCGGCGAGGCCACGCCGGGCCCGGTCGAGACGCGCGGTGATCCAGCCGACCACCTCGGAGGGTTCGCCCTGCAGGTCCGCGATCACGGTCCGGCGGAGCCCGTCCGCGACGCGCTCGACCAGCCGGGCGAGGGCCGGGCTCGCCAGCAGCTCTTCCTTCGCGGCCTCGAGGCGGGCGGCCAGCTCCGGGTCGGCCCGCAGGCGGCCGGGGAGGGCCGCCAGGGTCTCGGTCAGGCGCACCCGCAGAGGATCGTCCGGATCGCCCGCGATCTTCTTGAGGGCGTCGTGCAGCGAGGAGACGAGCCGCTCGCGATCGATGAGCCCGAGCGTGTTGGCGAGGCCCATGAGCACGCGCGGGTACAGGCTCATCTGGGCCCGGTACCCGGCCAGCACGTCGTCGACCAGGTCACCGACCGTGGAGCGGAAGTCCGGACGGTCGAGCGCGTCGATCAGCGCCTCGGCCATCGCCTCGATCAGCCGCTGGTCCCAGCCCTGCCGGCGCGCGATCTCGAGCCCGGTAGCGAGCACCGGCGCGATCGGATTCGCCCGCACCAGCCGGGTCAGCCAGCCGGCCAGGTCGGTGGTCGCCCCCGGGCTGACCTGCTCCGCGGCCCAGCGAGCCACCGCGCGGACCGCCGACTCGAGATCGGCCGGCCGCAGGCGCTCGGCGCCGCGCGCGAGGAGATCGGCCAGGTCGAAGGTCGCGACCTCGCGTCGGACGTAGTCCTTGGTCAGCACGCGATCGCCCACCATGACGCCCACCCGCTCCGCCATCAGCTCCCAGTTGGCGGGGATGATCGCGGTGTGGGGGATGGGCAGCCCGAGAGGGTGGCGGAAGAGGGCGGTCACCGCGAACCAGTCGGCGAGCCCGCCCACGATGCCCGCCTCGGCGATGGCCAGGATCCAGCCGCCCCACCACGTCGCGCGGAAGGGAACGGCGGCCGCCGCCAGGGCCACCGCCGCCAACAGCACGAGCAGCGCGAGGCGTCGCTGGCGGGGCGGCCGCCTCGCTGCCGATGGGCCGCGGCCGTTCACGCTCGGAGCCTACTACGGAAGAGGGAGCCGGACAAACAGACGCCGCGGGACTCGATGCCTGCAGTCACGTATAATCAATTACTTAGTATACATCACCTACCTGATTGGGTGAGCCACGTCACCGGGCTCGATAACGCTCTGCGGCAATTTTAGTTTGACTCGATAACGCACTGTGTTAACATCATCGCGTGATGGGACAGTCGCGGAATCCTCAAACGACCGGAGACGGAAGGAGCAGCGTGATGGCGATCAATTCTCAGTTCGAGGGCATGCAGGGCAAGATACTCGAGGCGGTGGCCGCGTTCACCCAGGCCAACGAGCGCGTGGTGGGGCAGCTCATCGAGCTGTCCTCGAGCACGGCGCGCGAGAGCCTCCGCACGATCGGCGAGCTTCAGGCCGCGGCCGTCGACACGGTGCGCGCGATCCCTATGCCGGGCGCGATGTCGGCCGACACCCTGCCGGAGGCGCTGGAGAGCCTGCGGCGCGACCCGTTCGCCTGGTACCGCAAGGGCTTCGAGGCGATCACGGAGTCGACCCAGCGGGCGGCCAAGCTGGTGGAGACGAACATGCAGATCGTCGCGCGCAACGCCGAGCGGCTGCAGTCCTCCGCGGCGTCGACCGCGAAGGAGATCGAGCAGGCGGCCAGCGGCTACGCGAGCCGGATGAAGGACATCTACACCCGCGCCTAGCGGGTCAGGGCGACGGGGGCCGGTGCTCCGGCTCCCGCCGCCTCGGCCGCATCCGCGGCCTGCACCGCATCGTTCACGGTGCCCCCCAGCGCTGTCTTCGCGCGCCGGAGCTTGCCGAACGGGAACTCGGCCCACCCGAAGCACCGCTCGGACGAGAGCGGGGCATTCCGCGGCGCCCGCGGCGTCGGTCGCAGCAGGTTGGGCGCGGAGGTGCCCACCGCGCCCGCGAAGACGTCGTCGGTGGCCGCATGGGCCACCTTGGTCAGCCGATCGCGAACCGCGTGCTGCAGCAGGGTCAGCGGGTCCGGCAGCGGGCGGGGCTGCCAGGGCGAGGCCGGCGGGAGGGGTGGCGCCGCGTCCGGCTTGAGATCGTGGAGCACCATGGTGAGATCGACGCCGGAGACCCCGTCGATCATGGCGTAGTGGACCTTCCAGATCACCGCGGTGTTGCCGTCGGCGCGGCCGTGGACCATGATCAGCTGCCACAGCGGATGATCGCGGTCGAGCATCCGGCGAACGCCGCGCCCCCCCCACCTCCTTGCTCCGGCGCGGCCCGGTCCGCTACGATAGCGACCATGATCGCCGCGGTGCTGCGAGGCCCTCGCGCGCTGGCGCTCACCACCGTCCCGTCTCCGTCCCCGGGGCCCGCCGACGCGGTGGTGCGCGTCAAGGCGGCCGGTCTCTGCGGCACCGACTACCGGATCTGGACCGGGGAGCGGCCGGTGCAGTACCCGCGGGTCATGGGTCACGAGTTCGTGGGCACGGTAGCCGCGGTCGGGCGCGACGTCCGTCATCTCACGATCGGCCAGACGGTGGCGGTGGAGCCCAACTACTCCTGCGGCACGTGCCCGCTCTGCCGGGAGGGCAATCGCAACCTGTGCCTGTCGCGGGTCGCGGTCGGCATCGACGTCGACGGCGGCTTCGCCGAGGAGGCGACGGTTCCCGCGCGCTGCTGCTGGCCCGCGCCCGACGGCCTGGCCGACGAGCGGCTGCTCCTGGCCGAGCCCCTGGCGGTGGTGGTGCGCGCGGTCGGCCGCGCCAGACCACAGGCCGGCGAGACCGCGGCGGTGCTTGGGCTGGGCTCGCTCGGGCTCCTCGCGGTCCAGACCCTCAGGGCGCGCGGCGTCCGGGTGCTCGCGGTGGCACGCTCGACGCGTCGCCTCGGGCTCGCTCGCGAGCTCGGCGCCGAGGCGGTGGCGCTGTCCGGCGCGGACGACGACGCCGCGGCCGCGCGCGCGTTCTCGGGCCGCGAGGGCGTCGATCTCGTCGTCGAGACCGCGGGCACCGCGCTCGCGGTGGAGCAGGCCACCAATCTCTGCCGTCCGGGCGGGCGGGTGGTGCTGACCGGCCTGCCCCACGAGCCCACCTCGCTCAACTTCTTCTGGGTCGTGCGGCGCGAGCTACGCATCATCGGGTCGATGATCTACCAGGACGAGTTCCCGGAAGCGATCCGGTTGCTCGCGACCGGGGCGGTGCGGGTCGAGCGGCTCCTCTCGCAGACCTTCCCGCTCGCCCGCATCGACGACGCCTTCCAGGCCCACCGCTCGCCGGACTCGATCAAGGTGGCGGTTATTCCGTAACCGGGGCGCCCGCCCCGGGCCGGCCTCCGGGGCGGGCTGCCTCATGTCCCCCCTGTAAACGTTAAGATACGCGGAGACGTCTGCTCGGAAGGAGGC
>DATJIR010000050.1:0-8429 GCA_035493135.1 Verrucomicrobiia bacterium | reverse complement strand
GGCGGGGGTGGGGTCACGGGGGGGGGTGGGCCGGCCCTAGCGGGCCGGGTGGTAGTACTGCAGGGCCTCCGGCAGCCAGGCCTGGATCCGCTCGATGCGGGTCGCCTCGGACGGGTGCGTGGACAGCCACTCGGCGGGCCGCTGGCCCTTGGCGGCCTCCTGCATGCGCTTCCACAGCTCCACCGCGGCGTGCGGGTCGTAGCCGGCCTTGGCCATCAGGATCAGGCCGAGGTGATCGGCCTCCGACTCCTGCTGGCGACTGAAGGGCAGCAGCACCCCCACCTGGGCTCCGGCGCCGAGGGCGGCGCTCACCAGCTGTACGGTGGCCGGGTTGCTGCTGGCCATGCCGGCCAGCAGCTGGGTGGCGGTCTGCACGCCCATCTGCTGGCTGAGCCGCTCCCCGCCGTGCCGCGCCAGCACGTGGCCGATCTCGTGGCCGAGGACTGCGGCCAGGCCGGCCTCGTCGTGCGTGATCGGCAGGATGCCGGTGTAGACCGCCACCTTCCCGCCGGGGAGCGCGAAGGCGTTGGCCTGCTTGTCGTCGGCGATGACCTTGAACTCCCACTGGTACTTGAGGTCGGTCACCGCGGCGATGCGGCTGCCCACCCGCTGGACCATCGCGTTGGTCTGGCCGTCGGTCGAGAGCGGCGCCTTGCCCGTGATCTCCTGGTAGGACTGCACGCCCATCTTCGCTTCCTCGTCGGGCGAGACGAGCTGGATCTGGCGGCGGCCGGTGTAGGGCACCGTCTCGCAGCCGAGCGGAGCGAGGGTGAGCGCGATCAGCAGCAGGATCAGCGAGCGATGACGGGGGCGCACGGGCGCCATTCTACCAGAGCAGGTTCCGGAGCGTGGCCTGCGTCTCCATGACGACGCCCGCGCCGTCCCCGCCGATCTCGAGCCGGACTTTCACCGCGGTCACCGCGGCCGGGTCGGTGGTCGCGGCCCCGGCGCGGTCGAGATAGGTGAGGCGGAATCCCCGCACCCCCTCGACCACCGGCTGCGCTCCCCCGCCCGCGTCGCGGCGCAGGATCGTCTCCCCCGGCCGGAGCAGGTAGGTGACCCGCTCGCGCGTCGGGTCCACCACCCCGTTGCCGTTGAGGTCGCGCTGGAAGACGACGCGGGCGGGCTCGGCCACCGTCACCGGGGCGAGGCCGGCGACGGTGGGGTCGTAGCCGGCCTCGCGTAGCTCCCCGGCCATCCGCTCGAGCGCGTAGCGGGCCGACTGCTGGGCCTCGACGCGGGCCGCGCCCCACACCCAGGCGCGGAGCCCCAGGTGAAGCAGCGTCAGCGTCGAGGCCATGAGCCCGCCCCCGACGGCCAAGGCGACGAGCAGGTCGACCAGCGAGTAGCCAGCGGGGGCGTGGCGCACGCCCGCAGCGTCGCCGGAGGCGCCGGGCCCCGCAATGGCCCTATTCCGGGACGCGTCCGGGAGTCGACGTGTATCGGCCCGGAGGCGGGCGGGCGGCTCAGTCGAGCGGAGGCCGCAGGTGCGCCCAGGGCGCGAGCGTCTCGAACGCGGCGGAGGCGCGCAGCACGGTGGCGTCCTCGAAGCGGCGCCCCATGATCTGCAGCCCGATCGGCAGCTTCTCGCGCGTGAAGCCGCACGGCACCGAGGCCCCGGGATGGCCGGTCATGTTGAACGGGTAGGTGAACGGGATCCAGTCGTAGACGCCGGTCGGGGTGCCGGCGATCTCGGGCGGCCCGTCCTGCCCGACCTTGAAGGCCGCGCACGCGATCGTCGGGGTGAGGAGCAGATCGTAGCGCTCGAAGAGCCGGCGCGGGTGCTCTTCCCAGGCCAGCCGGTCGAACCAGGCCTGGACGAACTGGGTGGGGCTCCAGCCGCGGGTCTCGTCCGCGATGGCCAGCAGGCCCGGATCGATGTCGTCGCGCCGGTCGCGCAGGGCGGGCCCGAGCCGGGCCGCGATGCCGCCGAGGAACATGGTCCTCCACGCAGCGTGCGGGCTCGGCCAACGGGGCGCGACCTCCTCGACGCGACAGCCCAGCTCGCGGAACCGCCGGGCCGCCCGCGCGCACGCGCTCGCCACCTCGGGGTCCACCACCTTCGCGAACCCCAGATCGGCGGTCCACGCCACCCGCAGACCCTTCACCCCGCCACGGAGCGCCCGGACGTAGTCCACCCGCGGGCCGGGGAGCGAGAAGGGATCGCGCGCGTCGGGCCCCGCGCTCGCGTTCAGCATGAGCGCGGCGTCGGCCACCGTGCGCGTCATCGGCCCGATGTGCGAGAGGCCCCAGGCCGCGCTGAACGGATAGATGGGCACGAGGCCGAAGGTGGGCTTGATGCCGTAGATGCCGGCCAGCGAGGCGGGGATACGGATCGAGCCGCCGCCGTCGGTGCCGATGGCGAGCGGTCCCAGGCCCGCGGCCACCGCGGCGCTCGCCCCGCCGCTCGAGCCGCCCGGGGTGCGGTCGAGGTTCCACGGATTCCGGGTGACGCCGAAGAGCAGGTTGTGGGTGGCCCCGATCCAGCCCATCATCGGGGTGTTCGTCTTGCCGAGCTGGATCGCTCCCGCCGCCTCGAGCCGCTCGACCATCGGCGCGCTCTCGGCGGGCACGTTGTCGGCGAAGAGCCGCGTGCCGAACGTGGTGCGGATGCCCTTGGTGATCACCAGGTCCTTTGTCGAGAACGGGACCCCGTGGAGCTCGCCCAGCCGCGCCCCCTTCTTGCCGACCGCACGCTCGGCGGCCCGGGCCGCCTTCATCGCGTGATCCGCGGTGAGCGTCACGAAGGCGTTGAGGCGCGGGTTGAGGCGCTCGATGCGGGCGAGCACCGCCTTCATCACCTCGACCGGAGAGATCTTGCGGCGCTTGATGGCGGGAGCCATCTCGGAGGCGGGCATCCAGCAGAGATCGTCGGCGTTGGCCATGGGAGTCGTCCCCTCACCCTGCCCTCTCCCCTCGGGGGAGGGATGTGTGGTTAGGCGCCGCGGAGACGCGGATCGAGCGTGTCGCGGAGCGCGTCGCCGAGCAGGTTGGAGCCGAAGACGGCCAGGCTGATGGCCAGGCCGGGGAAGAGGACGAGCCACGGCGCCTTCTGTGCGTACTCCGCGGCGGAGACCGAGAGCATCCGGCCCCAGGAGGGATACGGCTCGGGGACGCCCAGCCCGAGGAACGAGAGCGCGGCCTCCACGAGGATCGCGCTGCCGAGCTGGGCGGTGCACAGCACGATGAAGGGACCGATCGTGTTCGGCAGGATGTGCCGGAAGGCGATGCGCAGGTGCCGGAGCCCGACCGCGCGCGCGGCCTCCACGTACTGCATCTCGCGGATGGACAGCACGCTGGCCCGGATCACCCGCGCCGCGCGCGGGATGATCGGGATCGAGATCGCGATCACCACGTTCGGGATCGACGGCCCGAGCGCTGCCGACATCACCAGGGCCAGCACCAGCAGCGGCAGGCCCTGCAGGATGTCCATCACCCGCTGGGTGATCAGGTCGGTCTTGCCGCCGACGTAGCCGGACAGGAGCCCGATGATCCCGCCCAGCACCGAGCCCAGCAGGGTGGAGGCGAGGCCCACGATCAGGGAGACCCGCGCCCCGTGCACGATGCGGGAGTAGATGTCGCGCCCGAGGTGGTCGGAGCCGAGCCAGTGATCGGCCCCGGGCCGGGCCAGGCTCTGGCCCGCGTCGGTGGCGATGGGGTCGTGGGTCTGGAGCTGGTTGGCGAACACCGCGGTGAACAGGATGACCAGCATCAGGAAGCCGCCGATGGCCCCGAGCGGCTTCTTGCGGCAGAACCGGGCGAGCACGGTCCACGCCCCGGGGCGGCGCAGGGCCATCGCCACCGCCGGCACCTCGACG
The DNA here is from genome assembly GCA_035493135.1 of Verrucomicrobiia bacterium. Lineage (GTDB taxonomy): Bacteria > Methylomirabilota > Methylomirabilia > Rokubacteriales > CSP1-6 > CAMLFJ01. The sequence goes on along the minus strand of DATJIR010000050.1, from coordinate 4,611 downwards.
CCGAGCGGCCTAGTGGCCATAGCGAACCCGCGGATCGAGGAAGCCGTAGAGCATGTCCACGAAGAGGTTCGAGAGGATCACCACGATGGCGATGAACATGACCAGGTTCTGCACGATCGGGTAGTCCCGCCACAGGATCGCCTCCACCAGGAAGCGCGCGAGCCCGGGCAGGTTGAAGACGGTCTCGGTGACCACGAGCCCGCCGATGAGGAACGCGAACTCGATGCCGATCACGGTCACCACCGGCAGGATCGCGTTCTTGAGCGCGTGGCGCCAGATGACGATGCGGCCGGACTGGCCCTTGGCCCGCGCGGTGCGGATGTAGTCCTCGCGCATCACCTCGAGCAGCGACGAGCGGGTGATGCGCATGATCAGCGCGGAGGAGCGGTAGCCCACCGCGAGCGAGGGCAGCGCGAACTGCACGCAGTGCAGGAGGAAGTTCTCCCGGGGCGAGACGTAGGTGACGGGCGGGATCCAGCCGAACCACGCGACCAGGCTCAGGATGATCACCATGCCCAGCCAGAACGAGGGCATGCTGAGGCCGGCCAGGCTGAACACCCGCAGCACGTAGTCGAGCCCGGTATCCTGCCGGACCGCGCTGATCACGCCTAAGGGCACGCCCAGCACCACCGAGACGATGAGCGACAGCACCGCCAGCTCGAGGGTGACCGGGATGAGCGGGCGGATGATCTCCCACGCCGGGAGGTCGTAGCGATACGACTTGCCGAGGTCGCCGGTCACGATCTGGCGAAGCCACTCCACGTACTGCACCCAGACCGGGCGGTCCAGGCCGAGCTCCTTCTCGATGGCGGCCCGCTCCGACGGGTTCACGTACCCGCCGGTGGAGAACAGGATGTCCACGATGTCGCCGGGAGCGAGGCGCAGCATGCCGAAGATCACGATCGACATGCCGAGCAGGGTCAGCAGCCCGATGCCCAGCCGCTGCGCGATGTACGTCTTCACGATTCGGACCCCGGGCGCGTGAGCGTTACTTGTCCCGCCAGACGTCGGCCATGCGGCCGAAGTTGTAGATGTTGTCGTGGGGCACCAGGTTCTTGACGTGCGGCCACACCGTGAAGTAGTCGAGCCGCCAGTCGAGCAGGGGGCGCGCCGACTCCGCCTCCACCTTCTTCTGGAGCGTGGCCACCAGGGCGAACCGCTTCTGCGCGTTCAGCTCCTGCGACTGCTGCTCGATCATCTTCATCACTTCCTCGCTGCAGTACTGGCTGTAGTTGCGCGGAGAGCCGCACGCGTAGTTCTCGTAGTAGTTGGCGTCTGGCTCGTCCACCCCGAGGCCGGTAAGGTTGGCCCCGATCTGGTACTCGCCGCGGGTCGCCATCGGATGCCACTGCGCGGTCTCCACCTGCTTGAGCGTCGCCTCGATGCCCACCTGCTTCAGCTCGTTGATCACGAACGAGGCCAGGTCCACGTACATCGCGATGGCACGCGTGGCCATCTCCACCCGGAGGGGATTCTGCGGGGTGATGCCCGCCTCGGCGAGGAGCTTCTTGGCCTGCGCCTTCATGTCCGCGGGCTTGCCGTAGCCGGGGAGCGCGAGGAGATCCTTCTCGAGCAGTCCCCACACCCCGTAGGGCTTCGGCTGCTGGGAGGCGCCCGGCACCGCCCCGCCCTGGTGCACCGCCGAGATCAGGGCCCGACGATCGATGGCGTACGAGACCGCCAGCCGCACCTTGGGGTTGTCGAAGGGCGGCTTCTTGGTGTTCATGATGATGTTGTCGCTCACCGCCTGCGCCACCGGGGTGATCACGAGGCCGGGCACCGCCTTCTTGAGCTGCTCGGCCGCGGTCTTGGTGGTCTCGCCCGGGAAGGACACGTCGAGCTGGCCGGCCTGGAGCGCCGCGGTGCGGGTCCCGCGCTCCTTGATGATGACGTAGCGCAGGCTGTCCAGATAGGGCCGGCCCTTCATGAAGTAGTCGGGGTTCTTCACGTAGTCCACGAACTCGCCCTTCCGCCACTCCTTCAGCTTGAACGGGCCGGTGCCGATGCAGCCGGTGCGGTAGGTCGCGGGATTGACGTGGGCCGCGTAGACCGGGCTGTAGCCGGACGCCAGCATCACGAGGAGCCCGGGCTGCGGGCGCTTCAGGTGGAACACCACCGTGTACGGATCCGGCGCCTCGATCTTCTCGACGTTGGTGTACCAGTCCTTGCGCGGATTGAGCCGGAGCTTGCCGGCCGCCTCCGGCGCCTCGCGCACCATGTCGAAGGTGAACTTCACGTCCTTCGAGGTGAACGGCTGCCCGTCGTGCCACTTGACGTCTTTCCGCAGGAAGAAGACGAGGTTCCGATAGTTGTCCTGCCAGGACCACTTCTCGGCGAGCTCGCCGACCAGGTTGTCGACGGTCTCCGCCCGCTTGGTCTGATCGAACACCACCAGGTTGTTGAAGCACGGCAGGGAGGGGAACGAGGTCGCGATGGTCGAGGTCTCGTGGATCGCGAAGCCCTGCGAGAGCTCCTCGCGCTGCATCAGGTTCAGGTGGCCGCCGTTTTTCGGCGCCTGGGCCGACGACGGCGTCACGGACGCGACGACCACGCCGAGGCACAGCGAGACCGCGACTGCGAAGATACGGGAACGCTCCATTGTGCTCCTCTCCTTGCGCCGGCTGCGCCGCCGGACGGATGCAGGTGGGGAAACCCTCGCAAAATATACGGCATCGGCGGTGGTCGGACAACCCTTCCAGCCATGCCCTCACGCAACGCGTTATGGGTGGGGCGTGCGGCGACCCCGGCGGGAGCTGTCGCCGGGTGGCCGGGGATCGGTCGCCGGTGGTCAGCCGCTGTGCGGGCGGCCGGAATCGAGGCGGCGGCTAGAGGGTGCCGGCGCGCGCGCGCTCGCGGACCTCGCGGCGGGTCAGGATCTCCTCGAGGGCGATCGTGCGGGCTCCGCCCTGTCGGCGCAGCTCGGGCCGAGCCAGGATGGGCCGCTGCCGAATGCGGGCGGCGAGGCCGATCTTCACCGCCCGCTCCGTGTACAGCCGCTGCAGCGCGCGGCACATCAGCGGCCGGCCCCGGTTGTAGCCGAACAGCCGCTTGTACTCGTCGGCGGTCATGCCGTGGTGGCGCAGGTGCGTGTTGGTGAGCTGGCGGAACGCGCTGCCGCAGACCAGGCAGCGGATGAGATCGTGCTCCACCGCCTGCCGCGGGTCGGCGCGGAGCAGCGCCAGCGGCGAGCGTCGTGGCAGCGGCCGGATGGCGGCAGCCGGGCTCGCGCCGTCGTCGGGGCCGGGAATACGATCGGGCGTGGTGAGCGAGGTGGCGTGACTGCTCGGAGCCGACATGTCGATCTCCTCTCCGGATTCGGATGGAGCGATGCGGGACATGTCCCTACACGACCGCAAGGGGAGTGCCACGGCAAAGAGACATGTTTCCAGCATGTTGCAGTCTGGCTGCTATTCTTTCCGACCCCCCACTGGTGAGATCTTGACCACTTGCTTGACCAGTAAGGGCTTCTACGTCATGTTTGCGCAGGATGGACCCGCTCATCGAGCTGCTCGGGGAGAGCCCCGCGATCGAAGCGGCCCGGGACACGATCCGGCGCCTGCTCTCCCGCCCGTTCAGCGCACGGCGCCCTCCCGCGATCCTGCTGGAGGGCGAGACCGGAACCGGCAAGGGCCTGGTAGCGGGCGTGCTGCACCGGGCCGGCCCGCGCGCGTCGCGGCCCTTCGTGCCGCTCAACTGCGCGGCGATCCCCGAGACCCTGCTCGAGTCCGAGCTCTTCGGGCACGAGCGCGGCGCGTTCACCGACGCGCGGCGGGCGAAGCCCGGCCTCTTCCAGACCGCGCACCAGGGCACGATCTTCCTCGACGAGGTCGGCCTGCTTCCGGAGGCCCTGCAGGCGAAGCTGCTCACCGTCATCGAGGAGCGCAGCGTCCGACGGCTGGGCGGCACCCACCCCGAGCCGGCGGACGCGTGGATCATCAGCGCCACCAACTCCGATCTCCAGGCCGCCATCCGCGAGCGCCGCTTCCGCGAGGACCTCTATCACCGTCTCGCGGTCCTCACCCTTCGCCTGCCGCCCCTGCGCGAGCGAGGCCGCGACGTGATCCTGCTCGCCGAGCACCTGCTGGCCCGGGTCTGCGCCGACTACGGCCTGCCGCCCAAGACCCTGGCCCCCGAGGCCCAGGAGCAGCTGGTGGCGCACCCGTGGCCGGGCAACGTGCGCGAGCTGAGCAACGTGCTCGAGCGGGTCGCGCTGCTGACCGACGGGACGGTGGTCACCGCCGCGGTGCTGGAGCTGCCCGCGCCGCCGCGCGAGGAGCCGCCCGCCGCGCCCGTCGCGGCCGCCCCGGCGTCGCTCGACGACGCCCTGCGCGGGCACCTGCAAGCCGTCCTCACCCAGACCGGCTGGAACATCTCGCGCACCGCCTCGGTGCTCGGGATCACCCGGAACACGGTGCGGGCCCGGATCGAGAAGCTCGGCCTCCGCCCGGACACCGTCCCCGACGCGGGCCGGCGCGCCGGCGACGGGCGCGCCGCTTCCCCCGCGACCGCCGAGGCGCGGCCCCTGCCCGCGGCGACCGCGCCGTCCTCCTCCGCGATCCGCTGGAACTCGCGGCGCGTCACCCTGCTCCGAGCGGTGCTCGACTGGAGCGA
>DATJIR010000049.1:0-13156 GCA_035493135.1 Verrucomicrobiia bacterium | reverse complement strand
CACCCCCGACGATGATCGCCCGGGCGCTACTAGGCACGAGACGGCGGACTGCCGTTTACTTCTTCAAGCTCTTCATCTGCGGGGGCCCAGACATGGCCCCCGCACTCCCCCCACTGGCGGACAACCGGTGCGGCGAGTGGCTCCTCACACCGCATGGTTCAGCGCGAGGTCGAACACGTCGAAGTTCCGCAGCCGCCGCGCGGCCGGCACGGCGGGGGTCGGCCGGCTCAGCAGGAGCGGCACCGTCTGCTCGCTGATGCCGCCGTGGGAGCGGAGCGGCGCGTCGAGCCCGGAGAGGTCGTGCCGCGCCTCGCTCGTGCCGATGACCACGTGCCGCTCCGACACCGCCACCAGCTCTCCGACCCGGTCTGGCGGCAGCTCGAAGCGCCGGCACGCCGCCTCGCGCCCCAGCACCACCTCCATCCCGGGCAGCCCCGCCACGCGCTCCCGCAGCCGCTCCGCGTCCGCCCCGGCGGGCAGGTAGACGGTCGCGAAGGAGCCGAGCGCGCCGTGGTGCACGACGTAGGGATCGGTGATCGGCAGGATCACGCGCGCCTGGGCCGCGCCGAGCCACTCGTCGAGCACGTCCTGGAGGTAGATCACGCGCGGCCGGCCGCTCGCGTCGGTCTTGGCGTTCATGCCGTGGTCGGCGGTGATCGCGAGGGTCGCGCCGAGGCCGGCCAGCTTGGCGAGGTAGCCGTCCATCATCCCGTAGAACTCGTTGGCCTCGGCCGAGCCCGGCGCGTGTTTGTGCTGCACGTAGTCGGTGGTCGAGAGGTACACGATGTCCGGACGCGTGGACTCGAGCAGCCTCACCCCGGCCGCGAACACGAACTCGGAGAGCTCGGCGCTGTAGACCGACGGCAGCGGCATGCCGACAAGGCCCAGCCCGTCCTCGATGCCGTGCTCGAGCGCGGTGGTCTCGTCGGCCTTCTCGGCCGAGAAGCAGATCCCCGACATCTGGTGGCCGAGCATGCGACGCAGCTTGTCCTTGGCGGTCACCACCGCGACGCGCGCGCCCTCCCGGGCGAAGGCGGCCAGGATGGTCCCGCACCGCAGGTAGCGGGGGTCGTTCATCATGACCTCCGCCCCCGCCTCGCGATCGAAGAAGTAGTTGCCGCAGATGCCGTGCGCGGAGGGCGGGACCCCGGTGACGATCGAGAGGTTGTTAGGATTCGTGAAGCTCGGCACCACGCAGTCGGCCAGGCGCTCGGTGCCCCCGGGCAGCGCGGAGGCCAGGTGCGGCATCGCCCCCGCGGCGATGGCCTGGCGCACGTAGTCCGGCTCGCAGCCGTCGATGCACATCACCACCAGCGGACGATCCGGCCAGCCGTACGAGCGGCCGTTCACGGTCAGGGATCCGGCGCGGCGCGTGGTCATGTCAGCTCCTGCAGCGGGCGTGGGGGAGATACTGCCGGGCTCCGGGGCAGAGCTCGGAGTAGAGGCGGCAGACCGCCTCCGCCACGCAGGGCCAGCGGTGCTCGGCGGCCCAGCGCGTGGCCTGCTGCCCGAGCCGGCGGCCCTCGGCGCCGTCGAGCAGGGCGATGATCGCGGCGGCCAGCGCGGCCGGGTCGCCCTCGGGCACGAGGCGCCCAGTCACTCCGTCCTGCACGGTGGTGGTGAGCCCGCCGACCCGCGAGGCCACCACCGGGCTGCCGCACGCCATCGCCTCGAGCGCGACCATCCCGAACGACTCGTAGTACGACGGCACCACCGTGGCGTCCGCCGCGGCGTAGAACAGCCGGAGGCGCCGCTGGGGCTGGGCGCGGAGGAAGCGGACCCGTCGCTCGAGGCCGAGCGCCTTCAGGCGGTGCCGCAGGGCGGCCCCGTGGGCGTTCTCGCGCTCGTCGTGCTCCCCGCCCACGATCAGCAGGCACGCCGGGGCGGGCACCGCGGTCATGGCCTCGAGCAGGGTCTCGAGCCCCTTGATCGGCTGCAGCCGGCCCACGTAGAGCAGGAGCGGATCCGGGGGCAGCTCGAGCAGGTCCTTGGCCTTGGCCGGGTCCATCGGCTGGAACAGGTCGGTGTCGACGCCGCACGGGATGACCGCGATCCGGTCGGCGCGGGCCCCGTAGTGCCACACCAGGTGCGCGCGCTCCACCACGTTGGCCGCCACCACCCGGTCCGCCTCGGCCACGATGCGCGTCTCCTCGTCGAGGCGCAGCGTGGGCTCGAGCTCGGCCGGACCCTGGGCCACCGTGTTCTTGAGCCGCCCGAGGGTGTGGAACATCTGCACCAGCGGGACGCCCCACTTCGCCCGCAGCCGGAGCCCGGCCACGCCGGAGAGCCAGTAGTGCGAGTGGATCAGGTCGTAGGCGGTGCCGCTCGCGCGCGCGAAGTCCTCGACGCCGGCCGCGAACTGGTCGAGGTGGGCGTGCACCGCCTCGCGCGGCATCGGCGCCTCCGGCCCCGCGGGCAGGTGCACGACGCGGGCCCCGGGCCCGAGCTCGACCACGCGCGGGATCGTCGGGTTCTGCGAGCGGGTGAAGACGTCGACGCGGAGCCCCATGCCTCCGAGCTCGCGCGCGACCTGCCGCACGTAGACGTTCATCCCGCCCGTCTCCTTGCCGCCCAGCGCGGCGAGGGGGCAGGTGTGCACCGAGAGCATCGCGACCGAGAGGTTCACCGCGTCACCCGCACGTTCAGCACGTCCTCCGGAGCGGGCCCGAAGCCGTACTTGTAGGGCTCCTCGCCGCGCAGGAAGTCGAAGAGGGGGAAGCCCCGGTCGATGGCGTCGCGGATGACGTGGGCCAGGAGCACGATGCCGGGGGCGAGCGCCGCCCGCGCGGGGTCGAAGCCCGAATTGTAGAGGCCGACGCTGCCCCCGTGCTCGAGGCAGAGGAACGCGGCCACCGCGGCGCCCTCGAACTCGAGGAACCACAGGCGCGCCCAGCCCGCCGCGGCGAGCCGGCGCGTCGCGGAGCGGAAGAAGCGCTCCATCCGCTCGTCCATGAAGCGCGCCTTGCCCACCTTGGACAGGCGGTGCAGCGTGAGGAAGCGCGTCATGGCCTCGTCCCAGCCGTCGACCGCGGCGTGCGAGCGCGTGGTCGCGCCCGGCAGCTCGCGCTCGAGCCGGCGGATCTTGCGCCGGAGCTCGTGCCGGTCCTTGCCGGACAGGCGCGCGAGATACTCGTCCCACGTCTTGGGCAGGGCCAGCACCGGACAGCGGTCCTCGCGCTCCACCGTGGGCGTGAGGCCGCGCGCGGGCGCCAGCACGGGCACCAGCGTCGCGGTCGCCGAGGCCGCTCGGATACCGTGGAGGTCCCACTCCGCGGGCTGGGTCGCGCAGTGCTGGAGCAGCGCGGCCCAGATCTCCTCCTCGCGGCCGTCCGGGGCGATGACGTCGAGGTAGTCCGAGACGTCGACCCCTCCGACGATGCGCTGCCGACCGGGCGCGTCCTCGTAGAGCGGCAGCAGCCCCGCCAGCTCGCCGGCCCCGTCCATGACGGCCAGGATCTGCTTCGGACGGTCCGTCGCGAACGCCTGGACCCATTCGGTCTGCCACTGCCAGGTCAGGAACACGGACGGCAGTCGGGCCCGGTCGAGCAGGCCGTTCCAGCGGGTCTCGTCGAGGGCGTGGAGATCCGGGTGGACCTCGATCTTCATGGCTCAGAGGTCTCCCGCGTCGTCGCCGCCGCCCGCCGCGTCCATCAGGCTCCCCTCGCCGTCGCCCCCGGTCTCGCCCTCGCTCATCGCCTCGTCCATCGCGGCGTCGAGGTCCGGGCCCAGGTCCTCCCCCATCTCCGAGCCCATCTTCTTGACGAACTGGGCCACGCTGCGGGGGTCGTTCTCGTCGAGATCGCCGAAGCTGGAGGGATCGGACAGGGAATCGAGGCGGGCGTCTTCGGACTTCACGGTGGCGAAACGGGACATCAGGCGGGAGAGCTCGGCGCTGCCACATCGCGGACATCGCGGCGCCTCGGCCGCCTTGAAGGTGCGGATGAGCAGGCTGAGCCGACGTCGGCAGCCCTGGCACTCGTACTCGTAGATCGGCACCCTGCGCGCTCCCTCGCCCGCTTTAGATGCGCCATTCTAGCACGCGGATTCCGGGGGGTTCAGGGCACCTCCGGGCGCGCTCGGCGCCGGCTCCGCCACTCCCGCTCCACCGCCGCGCGATCGGCCGTCTCCTGCCCCAGGAGCTCCTTGATGTCCTCGCCGTTGAGGGCCGGCGCGTCTCCGACGTTGTTGTTGAGCTTGAAGAAGACGCGCCGGGCGTGACCCTCGAGGGCCCGCCCCCGCGCCACGATCCCGGCCAGCTCCTCCCGGTCGTAGAGGTAGCCGTACTTCTCGGCCACGCTCGGCTCCTGGCCGCGGAGCTGCTTCATGAAGCCCTCCCGGTTTCGCCCGTGCAGGCGCAGGATCGCGGTGGGCGACGTGAGGGCCACCGTGGGGTCGACCGCGGCGGGGGTGCGCGGGGCGTCCACCGAGACGTAGGTGAGGCCCCGGTCACGGAGCAGGGCGAGAGTCTCCTCGGCGTGGCCGGGCAGCCAGGAGGCGTCGCGGAACTCCATCGCGATGGTCACGCCGGGCAGCCGCGCGGGGAGGCCCGCCAGGTACTCGACCGCGCGCTCGCTGTACTTCACCCAGGGCGCCATCTGGAACAGCACGTAGCCGAGCTTGCCGGCGTCGGCGAGCGGCCGGAGCGCCTCGCGGAACGCGGCGAACGCCCACTCCCGCGCCTCCTCGCCGAAGACCGCGTTGTCGAGGCGGCCGCGCGCGTCCGGCCGGGCGCGCGCGGGCAGCATCTCGAGGAGCGGCGGCGGCAGGCGCAGGGCGTCGAGGTGGTGCCCGGTGAGCAGCGCGTAGGCCTTCACGCTGAACAGGAAGCCGGGCGGGGTGCGCCGGGCCCAGAGCATCGCGTTCTGGGCGGAGAGCGGCGCGTAGAACGTGGAGTTGACCTCGACGCAGTCGAAGAACCGGCTGTACCACCAGAGCCGCTCCTCCGCCTTCATGCTCTTGATGGGATAGAACGACCCCTCCTGCACCATGGACTTGTCCTGCCAGGCGCAGAGACCCACCCGGTACTCGGTGGTGACCGGGCCCTCGGGGTGGTACCGGATCAGCGGGGGCGGCGCGCTATCGGGGGACGACTTCGGCATTGGCGCTGCGCTCGGCCAGCCCCAGGCGGCGGTAGAGAGCCGCCAGCGGCGCGGGCGCCCACCAGTTCCACCGCCCCATCAGGCGCATGGTGGCCGGCACCAGGAGCGCGCGCACGATGGTGGCGTCGATCACCACCGCCAGGCCGATGCCGATGCCCACCGCCTGGATGATCACCGAGCGCGCGGTGGCGAACCCGAAGAACACCGCGGCCATGATCGCGGCGGCGCCGGTGATGAGCCGACCGGTCGACTCGAGCGCCTGGGCCACCGCGTGGGCGGTGTCGCCACCGCGCTCGTACTCTTCCCGCACCCGGCTCAGCAGCAGGACCTCGTAGTCCATGGAGAGCCCGAACACGAAGCAGAACATGATGAGCGGCGTCGCGGTCTGGATGGGACCGGGCGTGAAGTCGAGCCAGCGGGAGAGGTGGCCCTCCTGGAAGATCCACACCAGCGCCCCATAGGAGGCGCTGATCGACAGCAGATTCATGATCACCGCCTTGAGCGGCAGCAGCACGGAGCCCAGGAGCAGGAACAGCACCACGTAGGTGGCGAGCATGACCAGCCCCACCGTGAGCGGCGCGTGCCGGGTGACCAGGTTGATGATGTCGAGGTCGAACGCGGTCTGTCCGGTCACCAGCACGTCGCCTCCCACCGCGGGATGGGAGGCCCGGATCTCCTGGACCAGCGCGCGCGCCTCCTCGCTCGACGGCTTGAGCGGGGTCGCGACCACGAGCAGGGCGAGCCGGCCGCCGACGGTCTGCCGCAGCAGCTGCTGCACCCCCGGCGGCCGCATCGCGGCGGGCGCGGTGGCGAGCTGCTGGTACTGCTCGCGGGTCACGCTCGGGTCGAGGTCGACCAGGCTCTCGACCCGGCCGACGTGGGACCGCTTGGCGAGCCACCGGCTCAGGTCGTAGAGCCCGCCGATCCGCTCGGCGGTGAGCGGCGAGCCGTCCGGGTAGCGCACCACCACCAGGACCCGGTTGCTGTCGCCGCCCGGGAAGTGCTCGCGAAGCACCTCGTCGCCGCGGCGCGAGACCGCCTCCGGCGGCAGCGCGTTGACGTCGCCCGAGCCCACGCGCAGGTGCAGGAACGGCAGGCCCAGGATCAGGAGCAGCGCGGAGACCGAGAGGAAGACCGCCCAGGGATGCGTCATCACCGTGACCGCCACCGTGTGCCAGAGCCCGCGCCCGGTTCGTGACCGCTCCGGGTGGACGAACGGCAGCCGCAGCGAGTTCACGCGGGGACCGAGGACCGCGAGCATCGCCGGCAGCAGGGTCAGGGCGTAGAGCACCGCCAGCGACACGACCACGGTGCCGGCCCAGCCGATCGAGCCGATGTTGCCGAGCCCGAGGAAGACCATGCCGAGGAGCCCGATGGCCACCGTGAGCCCGGAGAAGAGGATGGCCCGGCCCGCGGTGGCCATGGTCCGCGCGAGGGCCTCCGGCGTGGGGTGGACGCGGATCTCCTCGCGAAAGCGGCTCACGATGAAGAGCGAGTAGTCGATCGCGACCCCGAGGCCGATCATGGTCACGATGTTGGGCGCGTAGACCGACACCGACGTGTAGCGGGCCATGAGCAGCGTGCCCGCGATGGCGCCCGCCATCGAGAGCGCGCCCACCAGGAGCGGCAGGAGCGCGGCCACCACCGAGCCGAACACGAGCAGGAGCAGGATGACGACCAGGGGCAGGATCACCAGCTCGGCCCGCTGCAGGTCGGTGCGGGTCACCTCGGTGAAGTCGTGGTTGAGCGGGATGTTGCCGACCGGCAGCATCTCGAGCGTCTCGGTCTTCACCTTGGCCCGCAGCGACGGATACACGTCGGGCGGCAGCACCGAGAACTCGAGCGACGAGAACGCGGCCGACTCTCCCTTCAGCTCCACCACCGCGAGCGCGCGCCGCCCGTCTCGCGAGATCATCTCCGCCGCCGGCACCGAGGCGTCGTAGACCGGCGGGTCGTAGGCGGTCACCACCCGGGCCACGCGCTCGTCGCTCCGGAGCGGCGCGAGCGCGGCCTCGACCTCTCGCCGGAACGCGGGGTCCTTCGCGGAGCGGGTGGGGCTGCTGAAGATGAAGCTGAAGGACGGCGGGCGCCCGGGCAGCTCGCGCCCGATCAGGTCGAGCGCGCGCCCCGACTCGGTCGTGGTGGGGACGTCGGTGGTGGCGAGACGGCCGCCGTGGGCGATGAGCCAGAGTGACGGAGCCAGGCTCGCGAGCGAGAGGGCGATGACCGCGAATCGAAAGCGATGGACGAACCGACCCCAGCCCGCGAGCATAGAAGCCTATCGTAACCCACAAACCGCGACCGGACCTGCGGTCTACGCGCGACCCGCGATCTCCTCCACCGACACCCCGCGCCCGCTCGCGGCCACGATCGCGCCGACCACCACCAGCGCGCCGGCCAGGGACCAGAACACCGGGCGATAGCCGCCGAGCAGCGTGTAGAGCACCGCGGCCCCCACCGGCCCGAGCGCCCGGGCCCCGTTGGCGCCGAGCGCCACCGCGCCGCTGATCGTCGCGTAGTGGGCCGGGCCGAACACGTCGGCGAGCGTGGTGGCCCGCGCGAGCGTGGCCATGCCGTTGGCCGCGCCCAGCACCGCGATCACCAGGAACAGGCCGCCGGGCAGCGAGGGCGCGAGCGCGACGAGGCCGAGGCCCACGGCCTGCGCGAGGAACACCGCCATGGTCACGCCGAGCGCCCCGAAGCGCCCGGCCACCGCGACGAAGAGGAGGCGGCCCGCGATCTGCATCGCCCCCATCCAGCCGATGGCGATGGCCACCGCGGTCGCGGCGCGGCCGTTCTCGACCATGTAGGGGATCAGGTGCAGGGTGACCGCGGCGGTGGAGAAGCTGCCGATCGAGAACGCCACCGAGAGGGCCCAGAAGATGGGCGCGCGGGCGGCGACCTCGAGCGGCACGCCCGGTCCCCGCCCCGCGTCGCGGGCCCGGCGCGAGGCGCCCTTGACGAAGTGCGGCGGCTGGCGCCGCAGCACGAGGGCGTGGAGCGGAATGGTCAGGACCGCGAGGATCGCGGCGAGCCCCAGGAGCGCCGGACGCCAACCCCAGTGCTGGAGGAATCCCGCGCTGATCGGCATGAAGATGGTGCTGGCCAGCGCGCCGGCGAGGGTGACGACGGTGAGCGCGCGGTCGCGGTGGTCGGTCGGGAACCAGCGGACCACCGCCCCGAAGGCGGGCTCGTAGAGCGTGGCGGCCAGCGCGAGCCCCATCAGCGTCCACACCAGGTAGAGCCCGACCACGCCGTGCACCTGCGACCACGCGACCATCAGCGCGGCGCCGAGGCACGAGCCGACCGTCATGAGGCCCCACGGCCCCCGACGGTCGAGCCAGCGGCCCACGGGCAGCGCGGCGAGCGCGGCCACCGCCATGCCGACGGTGAAGGCGCCGGTGATCGCGACCCGGGAGGCTCTGAGGTCGGCCTCCATCGCGCCCAGGAACACCGGGAAGCCGTAGTACATGATGCCCCACGAGACGATCTCGGTGACGCACAGGGTGCCGACGACGGTCCAGCCGTAGCTCAGAGCAGGCGCTCCATGATCAGCACGTCGACCCAGCGGCCGTCGAGCCGGCCCTGCTCGTGGTACACCCCGACCGGCGCGAAGCCCATCTTCCGGTAGAGGGCCACGCCGGCCTCGTTGTAGGGGAACGTGGCCAGCACCATCTTGTGGTAGCCGAGCGACTTCGCGAGCGGCAGCAGGCGCTGCAGGAGGGCGCGTCCCACCCCGCGACCGCGCCACGCGCGCTCGACGTAGACGGAGAGGTCGACCACGTTGTCGTAGGCGGGTCGGGGGTTGAACGAGTTGAGGCTGCCCCAGCCGACCACCTGGCCGCCCGTCACCGCCACCACCACCGGATGGCGCGCCGCGCGGGCGGCCATCCATTGCCGTCGCTCCTCGGGCGTGCGCAGCTCGGTCTCGAGCGTGGCGATGCGATCCTCGATGCCCTGGTTGTAGATGGTGCAGATCGCCGCGGCGTCGTCCGGCGTCGCGGGGCGGATCGAGACGTCCCCCATGGATGCCCTCCTCCCCGCAGTGTGCCGGGTGCACATCCGATAAGGGAAATAGATTGTCCTCATGCAAACGATCAGGAATACTTTCAGGTGATGGACCTGAACCCCGTCCACGTGCGGACGCTCCGGGAGATCGCCCGCCACGGCAGCTTCTCGCGCGCGGCCGAGAGCCTGCACCTGAGCCAGCCCGCGGTCAGCCTGCACATGCGCCAGCTCGAGGCCCGCTGCGGCACCGCCCTGCTCGAGCGGGTGGGCAAGCGCGCCTTCCCCACCCCGGCCGGCACCATCCTGCTCGAGCACGCCGGGCGGGCCTTCGCCGAGCTCGACCGCGCCCAGGAAGCGCTGGGCCAGCTCCGCGGGGTGGTAGCGGGCCGACTTCGCCTCGGCACCGGCGCCACCGCGAGCATCCACCTGCTGCCCCCACTGCTGCGTCGGATGCGGGCCCGGTATCCCGAGCTGGAGCTCATCGTGGTCACCGGCAACGCGTCCGAGATCGCGGCCGCGGTGGCGGCCAACGAGCTCGACCTGGGGCTCGTGACCCTGCCGGTCACCGGGCGTCAGCTCGCGGTGACGCCGTTCCGCCTCGACCCGCTGGTGGCGGTGGGTCCGCCCGGCCACGCGTGGCCGGGCCCCGGGGCGCTGACCGCGGTCGAGCTGGCGCGCCAGCCCCTGATCCTCTACGAGCGCGGCGGCACCATCCGGCGAGTGATCGACGGCTGGTTCCGGCGCGGCGGGGCGCGGCCGCGGATCGTGATGGAGCTCGGCAACGAGGAGGCCATCAAGAAGCTCGTCGGCGCCGGGCTCGGCATCTCGGTGAGCCCGGCGATGGCGGTGCGGGACGAGGTGCGGGCGGGCGCGCTCCGGATGCGTCCGCTGTCCCCCGCGCTGGGGCGGCGCCTCGGGCTAGTGCGCCGGCGCGACAAGGCGGAGACGCCGGCCCTGCGCGTATTCCTGGCCGCGGTGGAGAGCCTCAGTGAAAGTCGTGCGAGGGCACGCTCGCCAGTCGATGGCGCAGGGGCGCGAGCCGCTCGGCGCGCACCGAGGTGACGTTGTCCTGGCGTTGCAGCGTGCCCTCGACCAGCAGGAACGACTCGTTGACCAGCGCCAGCCGGTGCCGGTGGAAGAGCGCGGGGCGCACGATCACGTTGACCAGGCCGGTCTCGTCCTCGAGGTTGAGGAAGACGAAGCCCTTGGCGGTGCCGGGACGCTGGCGCACCACCACCGCGCCCGCCACCTTCACCCACGCCCCGTGACGGAAAGCGGCGAGATCCGCCGCGCGCGAGACCCCCATTCGTAACAGCCGCCCGCGGCGGAACGCCATCGGATGGGGGCCGAGGGTGAGGCCGGTGCCGTCGTAGTCCGCGACCAGCCGCTCCTCGGCGGTCATCGGCCGGAGCGGCGAGTCCTCCCGGAGCGGCACCAGATTCTCGTAGAGCGCGCCGGCGGGCCGCCCCGCGCGCTAGGCCTCCCACAGCGCGGCCCGGCGCTCCGGCTCGAGGCTGGCGAGCGCGCCCACCCGGGCCAGCTGGGCCACCTCGTCGCGACGCAGTCCTCCGCGCTTGACCAGGTCCTCCACCGAGGCGAAGGGCCGCCGCGCGCGCTCCGCCTCGAGGCGCGAGCCCGCCTCCTTCCGTAGCCCGCGCACGTAGCGCAGCCCCAGGCGCACCGCGCCGGCCGGCGAGCCCGTGGGTTCAATGGTACAGAGCCAGCCCGAGTAGTTGACGTCGGCAGGGTGGATCACCTGCCCGTGCCGACCCGCGTCCCCCACGATGGTGGCCGGATCGTAGAAGCCCATCGGCTGGTTGTTGAGCAGCGCGGCGTAGAACGCGGCCGGGTGATGCGCCTTGAGGTACGCGCTCGCGTAGGCGAGCAGCGCGAAGCTCGCCGCGTGCGAGTTGTGCACGATCAGATCGTCGGCGACGAAGTTGTGATCCTCCTCCACCGCGAGGTCGTACGTCGGGCTCATGCCGGCGGGCTCCACGCTCATCACGCAATCCCAGCCGACGCACGACGCATCCGACTCCGCGGTCGCCACGTGATCGTCGAACCGGAGACTCCCCAGGGGCCGCCAGCCGTCCTCGGTGAGGAGCAGGTGCTCCGGGGTGGCCACCACCTCCCGGCCGAGGAAGGTGCGCAGCCGATACACCATCCGCGATCCGCTCGCGGTCGCGGAGAGGACTCGGCGCGGTCGAATCTTCAGATCCGGATCACAGGCCAGGGTATGGGTGAGCGACGCGCGGCCCTCCACCACG
Organism: Verrucomicrobiia bacterium; assembly: GCA_035493135.1. Lineage (GTDB taxonomy): Bacteria > Methylomirabilota > Methylomirabilia > Rokubacteriales > CSP1-6 > CAMLFJ01. The sequence continues at coordinate 1,782 of DATJIR010000049.1, read as the reverse complement.
TCCTCGATGCGGACCCGGCGCCCGCTCTCCGCGTCGACGACCCGGGTGTCGCCCACCACGCACTCCGGGAAGCCGTAGAGCGCGAACGCGGTGATGGAGTGGATGATGGCCTCGGCCGCGTCGCCCGAGATGCCCTGGCGGGTCATGCCCGCGCGGAGCTTCAGCTCCACCTCCTTCATGGCGCGCTCCGACCGCTTGAAGCCGAAGGCCCGCCGCAGCTCCTCGGCCTCGCCCCCGGTGAAGCCGGCGGTGGCCATCGCCATGCGCAGCAGCTGCTCCTGGAAGAGCGGCACCCCGAGGGTGCGGCGCAGGATCGGCTCGAGGTCGGGATGGGGCACCGTGATCTCCTCGCGCCCCGCGCGGCGGCGCAGGTAGGGATGCACCATGTCGCCCACGATGGGGCCCGGGCGGATGATGGCGACCTGCACCACCAGGTCGTAGAAGCACGTGGGCCGCAGGCGCGGCAGGGTGGCCATCTGGGCGCGGCTCTCCACCTGGAAGACGCCGATGGTGTCGGCCTGCTGGAGCATGCGGTAGACCGCCGGGTCCTGGGGCAGATGGGCGAGATCGACCGCACTCCCGCGACGGCGAATCATCTCGAGCGCGTCCTGGAGCAGCGACATCATGCCGAGCCCCAGCAGGTCCACCTTGACGATGCCGAGCGCGGCGCAGTCGTCCTTGTCCCACTGCACCACGCTGCGCCCGGGCATGGTGGCGGGCTCGAGCGGCACCACCCCGTCGAGCCGGCCCTGGGCGATCACCATGCCGCCCGAGTGCTGGCCGAGATGCCGCGGCAGGTCCTGGATGGCGCTCCAGAGCCGCGCGAAGTGCTGGACGCGGGGCTCGGCCGGATCGCAGCCCGCCTCGCCGAGATGCGCGAGCAGGCTGTCGCCCGGATCGTTGTACTCCCAGTTGCTCACGAGCTGGGAGAGGCGCTCGATCACGTCGGCGGGCAGGCCCAGCACCTTGCCGACCTCGCGGGCCGCGCTGCGCCCGCGATAGGTGATCACGTTGGCGGTCATCGCCGCGCCCAGCCGGCCGTAGCGCTCGTAGACGTACTGGATCACCTGCTCGCGGCGGTCGCCGCTCGGCAGGTCGAGGTCGATGTCGGGCCACTCCCCACGCTCCTCGGAGAGGAAGCGCTCGAAGAGCAGCTCCATGCCGACCGGGTCCACCGCGGTGAGGCCGAGGGCGTAGCACACCGCGCTGTTGGCCGCGGAGCCTCGTCCCTGCACCAGCACCCCGTGGGCCCCGCAGTACTGCACCAGGTCCCAGACGATGAGGAAGTAGCCGGCCAGGTCGAGGCGCCCGATCAGGGCCAGCTCGTGCTCGATCTGCCGCCGCGCCTTCTCCGCGAGGGGGCCAGAGCGGTAGCGGGTGCGCGCCCCCGCGTGGGCCAGCTCGCGCAGGAAGCCGATCGGGGTCTCCCCGCGCGGCAGCGGGTAATCCGGGAAGCGGTAACCCAGGTCCTTCAAGGTGAACCCGAGCCGCAGGGCGAGCTCGCCGGTGTTCGCCACCGCCTCGGGACAGTCGGCGAAGAGCCGCTCCATGGTGGCCCCGCTCTTCATGAAGTGCTCGCTGTTGCGCGCGAGCCGCCGGCCCGCGGCCTCGAGCGTGACGTGCTCGCGGATGCACGTGAGCGCGTCGAGCAGCGGCCGGTCGCGCCGCGCGATCAGCCGGGGCTCGTTGGTGGCGAGCGGGGTCAGGCGCAGGCGCTGGGCCTCGGCGCGCAGCCACTCGTTGCGGGCTTCCTCGGGACGGCTCAGGTGGCGCTGCAGCTCC
>DATJIR010000048.1:0-4165 GCA_035493135.1 Verrucomicrobiia bacterium | reverse complement strand
CGACGCGTCCAGCAGGAACGTGACGTTCAGCCGGTCCGCCCAGCGGGGCACGGTCGGCCGCGTGAGGGCCAGCAGCAGCACCGCGACCAGCAGGCACCGCAGGCCGAGCGCCCAGCGATCGCCCAGGCCGCGGGGCAGGTTGAGGCGGCCCCCGGTCTGGCGCCGCCAGTAGAGGAAGCCCTCGAGCGCGAAGAGCAGCAGGGCCAGCATCACGAAGAGCGGCCACAGCTCCCGCTGGATCAGCACCGGCGGCGACTCGGGCCGCGCCCCTTCCACGAAGGTGGGCACCGGCTGCGGGGTGAGATCCGACTCGTCGGCGCTCATGAGGTTGACCGCGACCTTGGTCTCGCCGCGCCCGGTCACCACCGTGTAGACGCCGACCTCGTCGGTCTCCGTGAAGCTCGCCATGCCGCGGTTGACCTGGGCCCGCACGCTGCGGCCCGACGGCGTGCGCACGGTGGCGGTGGTCACGCCGTGCTCGACCGGGAGCAGGATCGGCTGACCGGTCTGCAGCTGCAGGCTCGACTGATCGAGGCCGACCGGGCTCAGCCAGCGGAGCCCCTTGGAGAGGATCAGCGGGAACGCCACCCGCAGCGGGAAGTCGGTCCGGAAGAGATCGAAGCCGAAGAAGAGCGCCTTGCGGTCGCGCTCCTCGAGCGCGTAGATGAGGGGCCCGCCCACCGCCTCCACCAGGGTCTTGCCGGCGGCGAGCGGCCGGACGCGCATCGCGTCCTCGATCGTCACCTTGGCGAAGTCGATCTGCCGCATGATGGGATGCGTCCGGTCCCAGTCCATGATGGTGGGGTTGTCGAGCCGGCCCAGCACCTCGAGCGGCACGTCGGCGGGCACGGTGTTGACGAGCACGAAGCGCCCGTTGCCGACCTTGGGCGGGCTCACGCTGTCGACCACCACCACGTCGAAGCCTTCCATCCCGCCCTGGTAGGCGTCCGGCTTGCGGACCTCGAGCTTCACCTGCGGATCGGTGGAGAGGACCTTCTCGAGGAACAGGTTGCCCGGGCTCACCAGCAGCACCGAGAGGGTCCGGGGCGCCGGGATCACCGCGTAGGCCACGTTGTCGGCGTCGAGATCGTCGGAGACGTCGAGGCGCAGCTTGAGGACGCCGCCCCGCTGCTCGCTGAACGGCACCACGATCGCGCGCCGCACCTGCGGGTCGAGGGTGAGTGTGCGCTCGGTCAGGGTCTCGTCGTCGAGAGTGAGGCGGAGCGAGAAGGTCTGGGGCTCGGCCGAGAAGTTGCCCACCGAGAAGAAAGCCTGCGAGTTGTAGGCGCCGAAGTAGTTCCGGCGCACCGCGAGGCTCGTGATGCCCACGTTGTGGGCGCGGCGCCCCACCCCCGTCCAGCGCACCCGCACGTCGTCGCCCTGCGCCTTGGCCGCCTCCGGGTGGGCCCCGTCGGTGAAGACGTGGATCTCGGCGCGCGGATCCGAGCCGACGAGGGCCCGCGCGGTCCGGAGACCCTCGGTGAGGCGGTTGGGCACGTCGTGCCCCTCCATCGAGCGAAGCACCGAGGCCACCCGGTCGTGCTCGCGGGTGAACGGCGCCAGCACCTTCGGCTGCACGCCCGCCTCGATCACCATCACCTCGGCGCCCTCGCCCAGCCGACCGAGCAGCCCGAGGGCGGCCCGCTGCGCCTGCGCGAACCGCGACGGCGAGACGTCGGTGGCCTTCATGGAGGCGGAGGTGTCCATGACGATGGCCACCCGCTTCGCGCCCTGCCCCATCACGGTCACCGCCGGACGGGCCAGCGCGACGGTGAGGGCGAGCAGGGCCAGGATCTGCAGGATGAGCAAGGGATCCCGCTGCAGCCGCTGGAAGAAGGTGGACGCCTCCCGGTCGCGCAGCGCGGCCTGCCAGAGCAGGAGGCTCGAGACCTGCAGCTGGCGGCGGCGCACCTTGAGGAAGTACAGGAGCAGCAGCGCGAACGGGCTCAGGAAGTTCATGCGAGCAGGAGCCCCTTGAGCTGGCGCAGCATGAACTCCTCAACCGGCGTCTCGGTCACCACCCGGTGATAGGCGATCTCGTTGCCGCGGCAGAACTGCTCCGCGCGCTCGAGGAACTCGCGCAGCCGCTGGTGGTAGCCCCGCAGGGCCTCGCCGTCGAGCGTGAGGTCGCGCAGCTCGTCGCTCTCGGCGTCGAGCAGGCGCAGGTCACCGCCGAAGCCCGGGTTCATCTCGTCGGGGGCGAGCACGTGGATGACGTGGACGTCGAAGCGCCGCTCGAGCAACGCCTTGAGCCCGCGCTCGTAGCCGGCCGGATCCATGAGATCCGAGATGAGCACGGCCAGACCCGCCTCGCGCGAGCGGAGCGCGTAGGCCGCGAGCCCCTCGTTGAGCGAGGTGGACCCGCCGGGCGTGAGCCGGCCCAGGAAGTTCATGAGGGGCAGCACCTGGCTCCGCCCGCGGGCCGGGCTGAAGCCCTCGGCCATGCGCTCGCGGAGCACGCCCACCCCCACCCGCTCGAGGCCCACGAGCCCCACAAACCCGAGCGCGCCGGCCAGCCGGGCCGCGTGATCGAGCTTCGACGGCGCCCCGAAGCCCATGGACGCGGAGGCGTCGATCAGGAGGTGCAGGCAGAGATCCTCCTCGTCGACGAACAGCTTGAGGTAGAGCCGGTCGAGGCGCGCGTAGACGTTCCAGTCGACGTAGCGGAGGTCGTCGCCGATCCCGTAGGGCCGGAAGTCGGAGAACTCGACGCTGATGCCCTTGCGCGGGCTGCGGCGCTCTCCCTTGACCCGCCCGCGGAACGACCGGCGCGAGAGGAGGCTCAGTCGCTCCAGCTGGGTGAGAAAGTCGGCGGACAGCATCTCCTGTCCGGAGCGTACGGTGGTCACGCCGCTAGTTCTCATCCAGCGACTGGAAGTACTCCTTCACCTGGGTCTGGAAGTCGCGCGGCACCTGCTCCCGCGCGATGGACTCTTCCATCATCTTCCGGTACTGCCCGAGCACCCCCATGTACTGCATGCGCGACGGCATCTGGGCCCCGCGGCCCACCATGTTGGTATCGATGCCCTGCTTGCGTCCGGCCCGGGCCTCCCCTTCCACCCCGACGTCGAAGGGGCTCCCGCGCAGCCGTGCGGTGGGATCGCCCTTCGGGGCCCCGCTCTTGCCGCGCCCGGGCAGGAGGCCCTCGCCCTCGGGGAAGTCCCCCTCGTCTCCGGGCCCGCCCGGCTGGCCGGAGCCCCTGTCCCCGCGCCGCCCGCCCCGCCGCTCGCTCTCGCGCCCGCCCTTGAGCGACTTCCCGTCGCGGCCGCGCTCCTCCATGGAGCGCATCTTGTTGAGCGCCCGCTCCATGGCCTCCATCGCCTTGTCGGTCTGGCCGCCCTCGAGCGCCTCCATGCCCTCGAACGCGTCGCCCGACCAGTTGCCCTGGCCCTGTCCGCCGTTCTTGCGCCCGAGCCGCTCCATCTCGCTCAGCAGCTCGCGCAGCTTCTCCGGCGAGACCTTCTTGTTCGGATCGAGCCCGCCCCGGAGCGCCTTGGCCTTCTGGAAGACCATGCGCGCCTGGCTCTGGGTGAAGTCGCTCTGGAGGTCCGGCAGCCGCTCGAGGGAGTCGAGCATCCGGAGCCGCTCGTCGCCCTTCTTGAGGAACGAGTTGAAGTCGGGCGCGCGTCCCCCCAGCGAGGTGTCCTTGAACACCGCGGCGAGGTCACCGGGCTGGCTCTGTCCGCCGCCCCCGAGGCGCGGGCTGAGGTTGCGCTCCTGCACGTCCGCGCGCTGCACGGGATCGCGGCGGGTGGCCTGCTTGCGCTCGGCCTGCTGGATGTCGCCGCTGCGGTCGCCCGGGGCCTTCTCCTCGTCCTCGTCGCGGGAGACCGAGAAGTTGGGGAGACGGCCCTGCGGCAGCGGGATCGGGGGGGCGGCCGCGAGCACGAGCCCGAGGAGCAGCGGGACCGGCACCAGCTTGGCCTCCCGCGGCATGCGGCGCGGGATGATGCGCCGGGCGCCGAGCTGCTCGACGCGCGCGGTCGCGTCGACGACGAGCGCTTCGACGATCGGGGTCCGGTCGGGGCGCTCCGCCCACTCGAGCGCGGTGCTGATGCGCTCCTGCAGCCCGTAGCCGCGGTCGGCGAGCCGGGCGGCCTCGGCGGCGGGCAGCCGCAGCAGGACGCCCCAGAGCGCGCCCGCTCCCGCGCCGGCGAGCAGCAGC
>DATJIR010000047.1:0-9846 GCA_035493135.1 Verrucomicrobiia bacterium | reverse complement strand
CGCTGTCGTTGCCGACCGCGTACAGACCGGGCATGGGCCGGCCCGCGTCGTCGAGCACGCGCGTGGTCAGCACCAGCGCATAGCGCCGCGCCTGCAGGAGCGGTCGCTCGGGCCGCGCGTACAGCGTCTGGTGCTCGGCGTCCCACACGAGCTGGGTGAGGCCCACGGGCGACGGCAGAGGCTCGGCCCACAGCGGGACGATGAACGCGCTCGCGCGCGTCAGGCTCTCGAGCGCGATGGGATCGGAGAAGCGCACGCTGATACGCGGGTTGACGCTCCAGCCGTCGAGCTCGTTGAGCAGCGTCACCTCGTCGCAACCCGCGGCGTCGAGAGCACAGTCGGGCGCCGGCAGGACGACGCGACGGCCGGTGAGCTGGCTCGGATCAGGCGTGGTGAGCCGGTCGGAGGGGAGCAGCGACTCGACCTGGGCGGCCTCGGCGGGCCAGGCAACGAGTGCCGCCGGGGCGCCGAGGGCGACCACGCCCACCCACAGCCCGAGCGCCAGGCGTGCGGCCGGGCGTCGGGCCGAGGGGAGCACCGGCCTCAGCGAGGCTGCTGAGGCGAGGGCGGCTGCGGCTGCCGGGGCGTGGGGCCGGGCACGGGGCCGGGGCGGCGCGGAGCCCGCGCCGGGGCGGCCTGGTAGGCCCCCACCGTGACCGCAACCTCCGTCTCCTTGCCCTCGCGCATGAGCGAGATCTTCACGATCTTGCCCACCGGCGTGCTCGAGATGATCCGCTGCAGGTCGCGTGGCCCCTCCACCGATGCGCCGTCGACCGAGACCACCACGTCGTTGGCCTTGATACCGCCCTGGTCGGCCGGCTGACCGCTCACCACCTGGCGGATCAGCACGCCCTTCGGCTCCTTGAGCCCGAACTTCGCCGCGTCCTCGTCGGGCACCTCGGCGATGCTCACCCCGAGCCAGCCCCACTCGACCTTGCCCTTGTCGGCGAGCTGCGGCAGGAGGGCCTTGACCAGGTTCACCGGGATCGCGAAGCCGATGGAGCCGTTGACCGCGGCCATGCTGTTGACGCCCACGACCTCGCCCGCCATGTTCACGAGCGGCCCGCCCGAGTTGCCGGGATTCACCGCCGCGTCGGTCTGGATGAACTCGAAGCCCGGGGCCGCCACCTGGATGGGGGCCCCCTTGCGGCTCACGATGCCGAAGGATACGGTCTGCTCGAGCCCGAAGGGGTGGCCGAGGGCGAGCACGAACTCCCCCACCCGGGTGCGGTTCGAGTCGCCGAGCAGGGCGACCGGGAGCCCGCCCGCCTCGATCTTCACCAGGGCCAGGTCCACCCGCTCGTCGAGGCCCACCAGCCGGCCGTCGAAGCGCCGCCCGTCGCTGAGCCGCACCTGGATGCGCTCGGCGTCGCCCACCACGTGGGCGTTGGTGACGAGGTAGCCGTCCTCGCGGATGACGAAGCCCGAGCCCGCGCTCCGCCGCTCCTCGGGCGTGCCCGGCTGCTGCTCCTGGCCCTCCACCTGGGGCTCCGCGGCGCGGCGAACGCGGACCTGGACCAGCGACGGCTTCATCCGCTCCGAGAGGTCGTGCATGAAGTCGTTGAGCCGGACGATGTCGGGCGGCGCGGTGGCTCCCTGGCTCTCCCTCCACAGCGGGTCCGCCGCCCCGGCGGGGGCGACGACGGTCGGCGCGAGCATGAGGGACAGGGCGAGCGCGATGGGGAGAGCCGGATGACGCATCTGCGTGCCTCCTGGGATGTGTGGTGCCGCGGAACGGATCGATTATACCGCGATGCCGCGCGGCGGCGCCTCCGGCCGCTTCACCGTCGCACCTCGCGCAGCACGTGCCCCAGCTCGGGCAGGATGAGCTTGTCGAGCGCGAGCCGGCACGCGTTGGGCGAGCCGGGCAGCGAGAAGAGCGCCCGCCCCTGCACCACGCCGCCCTGGGCGCGGGACAGCATGGCGGCCGCACCCACCTCGGCGTAGGAGAGCATGCGGAAGAGCTCGCCGAATCCGGTGAGCCGCTTGTCCAGCAGCGCCTCCACCGCCTCGAAGGTCGAGTCGCGCGAGGTGACGCCGGTGCCACCGGTCAGGATGAAGGCCTCGACGGCGGGATCCCCGCAGCCCTTGCGGATCACCGCGGCGACCTGGGTCGGCTCGTCCCGCACGATGGCGTGGCCGACCACGGCGTGCCCGGCTCCGGTGAGGCGCTCGCGGATGAGCGCGCCGCTGGTGTCGGTCTCGACCGTCTTCGAGTCCGAGATGGTGAGCACGAAGCAGCCGATGGCGCGCGGCGCGGTGGCCTTGTGCTCCTGCGGAACGCGGTCGGCGGCCCCCGGATCGCTCACTCGATCTCCTCGAGATAGATCGCGCCGTCCTCCACCGTGGCCGCGTAGCGCGGGACGCTCTCGCCGGGCACCGTCATGCACGCGCCGGAGCGCACGTCGAATTCCCAGCCATGCAGGGGGCAGACCACGATGTCGCCCTCCACCCAGCCGTCGCAGAGGCTGCCGCCCTGGTGCGGGCACTCGTTGCCGATGGCCAGGACCTCGTCGCCGCGCCGGAACACCGCGACGTCCCGGCCGTCGACGCTGACCAGCGTGGCCTTGCCGGCCGGCAGGTCGGCGACGTCGAGCACCTTCACGCGGGGCATCTCATCCCCTCACCCCCGGTACGCCTCATCGAGGAGCTCCACGATGTGGAGCACCTGCACCGGCGAGCCCTTGGCCGCGAGCCCCTGGGCGATCTGGATGATGCAGCCGGGATTGGCGGTGACCACCGCGTCCGCGCCGGTGGCCAGGACGTGGGCGACCTTCCGCTCCTGCAGCCGCGTGGCCATCTCCGGCTGGGTCAGGTTGTACGTCCCGGCCGAGCCGCAGCACCAGTCGGCCTCCTTGAGCTCCACCACCCGCAGCCCGGGAACCTGGGCCAGCAGCGCGCGGGGCTGGGCCCGGATCTTCTGCCCGTGCACGACGTGACAGGGATCGTGATAGGTGACGGTGCGCGGGACCGGCCGCAGCGGACCGCGCAGCGGGTGCTCGGCGAGGAGCTCGGAGACGTCACGCACGCGGGCCGCGAACCGCGCGGCGCGGTCGCGCCACGCGGGGTCCCCGGCCAGCAGCGTGCCGTACGACTTCATGTGCGCGCCGCAGCCCGAGGTGTTGACCACCACCTGCTCGACCTGGGCCCGCTCGAAGGCCTCGATGGTACGCCGGGCCAGCACGAGCGCGGTATCGTGCTCGCCCGCGTGTGCGTGCAGCGCCCCGCAGCAGGCCTGGGCGCGGGGGGCGATCACCTCGACGCCGTTGCGCGCCAGGACCCGCGCGGTCGCGCGGTTGTGCGGGCCGAAGACCGCCTGCTGGATGCAGCCGGTGAGGAGGCCCACCCGCGCGCGCCGCGCGCCCTCGGCCGGCGTCACCTCGGGCAGCGGCGCGCGGTCCGCCGCGGGGGGCAGGTCGGGCAGGAGCGGCTCCCAGTGCCGGAGCGAGGCGGGCAGGAACCCGAGCAGCCCGGAGCCGCGCACCAGGCGCTGCAGGCCGCTCGCCTGGTAGAACCGCAGGCCCGTCGCGGCCAGTCGCAGGAGACGCGGGCTCGGGAGGAGCAGCGAGAAGTTCACCCAGCGGAAGAGCCGGCGCAGGGGACCGCCGGGGCGCTGACGCTCGATCTCCGCGCGCGCCGTCTCGATGAGCTGGCCGTAGGGTACGCCGGAGGGACAGACCGTCTCGCAAGCCCGACAGCCGAGACAGAGATCGAGGTGCGCGGTCGCCGAGTCGGTCAGCGCGATGCGCCCCTCGGCCAGCGACTTGATCAGGAGGATGCGCCCGCGCGGGGAGTCCATCTCGGTCCCCAGCTCGGAGAAGGTCGGGCAGTAGGCCAGGCAGAGCCCGCAGTGCACGCAGCGGTCGACGCCCTCCACGCTGTGGCCGTGCAGCGCGAGCGGGGCGCGGGGCGGCTGGTCGGTGGTCGTCGGGGCGTGTGCCATCAGGTCAGATGCCTCCCACGAAGCGGCCCGGGTTCAGGAGCCCGCCCGGGTCGAGGCGCTCCTTGATGCCCTTCATGAGGCGCAGGGTCGGCCCGGGCGCGTCCCACACCGCCACCCGCTCCTTCACCGCGAGCGGCGCCCACTCCACCATCGCGTGGCCGCCCACCCCGTTGGCGAGCCCCCGCCACTCGACGAGGGTGGCCACCACCGCGCCCGGATCGGCGCCGCCCGACAGGATCGCGGTGACGAGGCCGATGCCCGCGTGCGCGGCCATCGCCGCGCTGAGGCCGTTGCGCTGGGCGGCGGCCGCCCCCGCGTCCATCAGCTCGGCCAGCTGGGTCGGCAGCACCGCCCACTTCATCACCGCCGCCACTCCATCGTGACCGGGCCGGCCGAGGCCACCGAGGGCGCGCCAGGTCTCGTCGCGCTCCGGGCCATCGAGCACGCGGGTGCCGCCCAGGCCGAGGGGGCCGAGCAGGCGCTCGATCTCCGCCACCTCCCACTCCACTTGCGGCGCGATGCCGTCGAGGCCCACGAGGAGCGCGCCGCCGCCGCCGTGGCCGAGCCGCCGGAGCGTCTCCCCATCGACCAGCTCGAGCGCGGAGGGGATCAGGTCGGAGCCGAGCACCGCGCGCGCGCCCTGGCCCGCATCCTTCAGCCGGTCGAAGCGCGCGATCACCAGCTGGTCGACGTCCGCGCGAGGCCGCAGCTTGAAGGTGGCTTCGACCAGGATCCCGAGCGTGCCGAAGGAACCGACGTAGAGCTTCGGGAGATCGTAGCCGGCCACGTTCTTGACCACCTTGCCCCCGCCCCGCACCAGCCGACCGTCGGCCCCGACCACGGTGAGGCCGATCACCAGGTCGCGCGCGGTGCCGTAGAGATGCCGGCGCGGCCCCGAGGCATCGCTGGCCAGGATGCCGCCCACGGTGGCCCGGTCGGAGGCGGCCGGATCGAGCGACAGCCATTGCCCCTTCTTGCCGAGCTCGGCCTGCAGCCGGTCGAACGGCACCCCCGCCTCGACGGTCACGGTGAGGTCTCCCGGCTCGTGCTCGAGGATGCGGTCGAGCCGCTTGAGGGCCAGCACCACGCCGACGCGGCTCGGCGGCGAGCCGACCCACATCTTGGTCCCGCCGCCCCACGGCGTGACCGGCACCCGCTGCTCGACGGCCACCGCGAGGGCGGCCGCGACCTCTTCCCGGGTGCCCGGGAAGACCACCACCTCCGGCGTGCGCCCCTCCACGACGTAGGGGGAGCATTCCACCCCGGTCAACACGTGGGGCGCGCCGACGATGCGGCGCAAATGGTCGGGCAGAGCTGAGGGCACCGCGAGTCTCCGAAGGTCCCGCTAGAAGCGCTGGGCGAGCCCCTTCTCTTCGATCGGATGCGGACGGTAGGCCGGGCCGACCTCGACGCAGGCCTTGTTGCTGGGAAAGATCTTGCCGGGATTGCAGAGGCCCGTGGGATTGAAGGCGTCCTTCACCTGATGCATGCAGGCCAGATCAGCCTCCGAGAAGATGAACGGCATGTAGTCCGCCTTCTCCAGGCCGATGCCGTGCTCGCCCGAGATGGAGCCGCCCACCTCCGCGCACACCTTCAGGATCTCGGCGCCCGCCGCCACCACCCGCGCCTCCTCGCCCGGCTTGCGGGGATCGTAGAGGATGTTCGGGTGGAGGTTGCCGTCGCCCGCGTGGAAGACGTTGCCCACGCGGAGGCCGTGGGCGGCCACGATCGCGTTCACGCGCCCGAGCACGTAGGGCAGCTTGGTGCGCGGGATCACGCCGTCCATCACCATGTAGGCGGGCGAGACGCGGCCGTAGGCGCCGAAGGCCGACTTGCGGCCCTTCCACAGGAGCGCGCGCTCGGCCTCGTCGCGCGCGGCGCGCACCTCGCGGGCGCCGCAGTCGCGGCACGCGGCGACGACTCGCTCGGCCTGCGCCTCCATGCCGGCCGCGAGGCCGTCCAGCTCGATCAGCAGCGCGGCCGCGGCGTCGCGCGGATAACCGCAGCCGAACGCGTCCTCCACCGCCTCGATGGTGAGCTGGTCGATCATCTCCATCGCGGCGGGCACCAGCCCGCGCGCGATGATCGCGGAGACCGCCTCGGAGGCCTGGTCGACCTGGTCGAAAACTGCCAACACTGTCTTTACCGCCTGAGGCTTCTTGAGTATCCGCACCACGATCTTGGTCGCGATGCCGAAGGTGCCCTCCGAGCCCACGAAGAGCCCGACCAGGTCGTAGCCCTGCGCGTCGCGCGTCTTGCCGCCGAGCCACAGCAGCTCGCCGTCGGGCAGCACCACCTCGAGGCCCAGCACGTGGTTGGTCGTCACGCCGTACTTGAGCGTGTGCGGCCCGCCCGAGTTGTTGGCGATGTTGCCGCCGATGGTGCAGGCCTGCTGGCTCGAGGGATCCGGCGCGTAATAGAAGCCGTGCGGGCCGACCGCCCAGGAGAGATGCAGGTTCACCAGCCCGGGCTCCACCACCGCCACCTGGTTGTCGTAGTCGACCTCGAGCACGCGGTTCATCCGCATGAGCGAGATGACGAGCCCGCCCTCGGCGGGCAGGCAGCCCCCCGAGAGGCCGGTGCCGGCCCCGCGGGCGACGAAGGGGATCCCCTCGCGGCTGGCCAGCTTGACCAGCGCCGAGACCTGCTCGGCGGTACGCGGGAACACGACGAAGTCGGCCAGGGCCCGGTAGAGGGTGAGCCCGTCGGACTCGTAGACCATCAGCTCGTCGGGGTCGGAGAGCACACCGCCCGCGCCGAGCAGCGCCTCCATCTCGCGGCGGAGGGACTTCTTGCGGGCGTCGGTCAGGGGGGGCACGGAGGCGATTATAGCATCGGCCCGGAGGGGGCCGGCTCGGCGGGCCGCGGGTGAGGAGTGGCTCCCCGAGCAGGACTCGAACCTGCAACCCTCCGGTTAACAGCCGGATGCTCTACCATTGAGCTATCGGGGAATCCCGAAGGGAACCGTCCGAATCCAGTTCTACCACACGGGCGGACGCCCGCCAAGCATCGCTACCCCATCTCCCGCCGGCCTTCCATGGCCTTGGAGAGCGTCACCTCGTCGGCGTACTCGAGGTCGCCTCCCACCGGGAGCCCTCGGGCGATGCGGGTGATCCGCATGCCGAGCGGCTTCAGGAGCCGGGCGAGATAGATCGCGGTCGCCTCGCCCTCCACGCTCGGGTTGGTGGCGAGGATCACTTCCTCCACGTGGTCGTTGTCGAGACGGACCAGGAGCTCGCGCACTCTCAGATCCTCGGGCCCGATGCCGTCGAGCGGGGAGAGCGCGCCCAGCAGCACGTGGTAGCGACCGCGGAACTCGCCGGTGCGCTCGAGCGCGAGCAGGTCGTTGGGCTCCTCCACCACGCAGAGCGTCCGCTGCTCGCGCTGCGGATCGGTGCAGATGCGACACGGATCCTGCTCGGTCACGTTGAAGCAGACCGAGCAGTGCACGATGCGCTGCTTGAGCTGGGTGAGCGCCTCCCCGAGCGCGGCCACCTCGGGCGCCGGGCGCTTGAGGAGAAAGAAGGTGAGCCGCTGGGCGGTCTTGGGCCCGATGCCGGGCAGGCGCTGGAGCGCCTCGATGAGGCGCGCCACCGGCTCCGGGTAGTAGGCCATTACATCCCGAGCCCGGGGATCTTGAGTCCGGCGGTGATCTTGCTCATCTCCCCCTGCACCATCTCCTTCGACTTGCGGAGCGCCTCGTTGGTGGCGGCGAGCACCAGATCCTCGAGCATCTGCGCGTCCTCGGGATTGATGACCTCGCGGTCGATCTTGATCGACACCACCTCCTGCTTGCCGTTGGCCACCACCGTGACCATGCCGCCGCCCGCGGTGGCCTCCACCGTCTTCTTGGCCGCCTCCGCCTGCAGCTGCTCCATCTGGGCCTGAAGCTTCTGCGCCTCCTTCATGATGTTGCCGAAGCCTTTCACCGTGACTCTCCTTCCTCCGGGGTCCGGGGCCGCACCGCGACCACCTCCCCCTGGAATGCGCTCAGCGCCGCCTGCACCGCCGGGTGGTTCCGCGCCCCTCCGCCGCCGGCCGGCGCGCCGCCATTGGGATCGAGCTCGAACCGGCGCGCCGCCGTCACGTGGCGCTGCACGGCCTCGTTGATCAGCTCCTTGTTGCCCCGGTCGTTCAGCATCTCGCGGTGGAAGGCGCTCGCCTGCAGCGCGAGCGTGAGCACGCCGTCCTCGACGCGCAGCGGGGTGGCGTGCTGCAGTACCGAGCCCAGGAGGGCCTTGCGCTTCATCAGGTCGGTGACCACGCGCTCCCACGCCGCGTCCAGATCCGCCGCGATCGGCGGCGCCGCCGTCTCGATGTCGGCGGCCGCGGTCTCGACGAGCGGCTCGTCCTCGATGGACCGCGGGCTCCGGGCCGGCGCCGCGGGCGCGGGCCGGGCCGCGGCCGGCACGGCCGGGCTGGACGCCACCGGGGCTGGCGGCGTGGGAGGCTGGGCGCGCGGCGGCGGCGCAGCGGCGACCGGACGCGCGTCGAGCAAGGTCTCCTGCACCACGACCGGCCGGGCCGACACGGCGCCGCCCGACGAGACGGGCATCTGCCGCAGCCGCGCTTCCGCCTCCTCGAGCTTGCTGATCAGCGTCTCGATGGCCTGCGGCTGCGGGCGCCGCGTCGCGCGCACCGCCGCGATCTCGAGCTCCACCCGCGGATGAGGCGAGCGGCGCATTTCCCCGTCGGCGTCGAGGAAGGCGCGCAGCACGTAGATCAGCTCGTCGGCGCTCACCGGCTCCGCGGCCGCGCGCAGGTCCGCGGCCTCGGCCGGGGTGAGGTCGGCGAAGGGCGCGCCGGTGGCGACCTTGAGCACGAGGAGCCTCCGCGCCATCTCGATGGCCTCGCGGCAGAGCGCGCCGAGGTCCTCGCCGCCGGTGGCGGCGCGGTCGATCGCCTCGAGGGCCGCGGCCCCGTCGCGAGCGAGCAGCGCGCCCACGAACCCGCGCACGTGCACCGGCGAGGAGGAGCCGAGCAGCCGGGCCACCCCCGCCTCGTCGAGCTTGCCCTCACCGTAGGCGATCGCGGTGTCCAGCAGCGAGAGCGCGTCGCGCAGGCTTCCCTCGGCGGCGCGGATCAGTACCGGCAGCGCGCCGGGCTCGAACGGCACCCCCTCCTGCTGGAGGATCCGGGTGAGGCTCTCGGTCAGCTGCTCGGGCGTGATCGGCCGGAAGTCGAAGCGCTGGCAGCGCGACAGCACGGTGGCCGGGATCTTCTTCGGGTCGGTGGTGGCCAGGACGAACACCACGTGCGCGGGCGGCTCCTCGAGCGTCTTGAGGAACGCGTTGAAGGCGGCGCCGGAGAGCATGTGCACCTCGTCCACGATGTAGACCTTGAAGCGCCCGCGGGCGGGGGCGTACTTCACGTTCTCGCGGAGCGTCCGGATGTCGTCTACGCTCGTGTTGGAGGCCGCGTCGATCTCCATCACGTCGACCGGCGCGCCCGAGGCGAAGTCCTGGCACGACGGGCACGCGCCGCACGCCTCGGGGCCGGTGCGCACGGTGCACGCGAGCGCCTTGGCGAGCAGCCGCGCGGTGGTGGTCTTGCCGACCCCGCGCGGCCCGGTGAAGAGATAGGCGTGGGCCACCCGGCCCGAGCTGAGCGCGTTGCGGAGCGTGCGGGTGACCGGGTCTTGCCCCACGACCGCGTCGAACTCCTGCGGTCGCCACTTGCGCGCCAGGACCTGATACGTCAAAGACCGTGCACCCTCAATCGAACCGACCGTCCCGCGATCGCCGCACGAAACCTGCTCCGGTCAGGTACTCCCACGGCACACGGGAGGAGCGCCTTACCGTTGCTCCCTTCCGGGCCTGGCGGGGTTCGACGCATCCCGTTGCGTGGGGCCCAACCCTCAACGCCGTCCCGTACGGCTCATTCGACACGACCGGCCCTCGAGA
>DATJIR010000046.1:0-9494 GCA_035493135.1 Verrucomicrobiia bacterium | reverse complement strand
AGCGGGCGAGCGGGCCCGCCACCGGCAGGGTGGACGGCGGCGCGGCCGAGATGCCGGGCGGCGGCGGGATGTGCCCGCGCAGCGGCACCACGTCGAGGCTCGGCTTGTGGCCGTAGACGCCGCAGAAGTGCGCCGGGATGCGGATCGAGCCCGCCAGATCGCTGCCCGGCTCGAGATAGCTGAGCCCGGCCGCGAGCGCGGCCGCACCGCCGCCGGTTGAGCCGCCCGGGGTGCGCTCGACATTCCAGGGGTTGTTGGTCTGTCCGTACACCGTGTTATAGGTCTGCCAGTCGGAGGCGAAGATCGGCACGTTGCTCTTGCCGAGGACCACCGCGCCGGCGCCCAGGAGCCGCGCCACCACCGCCGCGTCCCGGGTCGGCACGTGGGTGCGGAGGGAGGGCGCGCCCGCGGTGGTGGTGACGCCGGCCACCTCGAAGGTGTCCTTGATGGTGATCGGCACGCCGTGGAACGGTCCCCACGACGCGCGCCGCGTCCGCGCCTCGTCGGCTGCGCGGGCCCGCGCGAGCGCGGTGTCCGCGGCGACCACCACGATCGCATTCAGCCTCGGGTTGAGCCGCGCGATGCGGTCGAGCATTCGGGTCGTCAGCTCGACCGAGGAGACCTGGCCCGCGCGGATGGCGCGCGCCGCCTCCAGGGCCGAGGCGAAGTCGAGATCGGCCACCGCGGCGCGCGCGGCCCGCGCGGGGAGCACCGCCGCCCCCGCGAGCGCCACGCCGCCGGCGAGGAACGCGCGGCGATCGAGGGTCATGGGCTCTCCTCGCCCGGCGACGGCATCGACCGCGAGAGGGTGCGGGCCGGGAAGCGCCGCAGCGCCGCCTCGTCCAGCTCGATGCCGAGGCCGGGCCGCGTCGGCACCGCGAGATGGCCGTCCCGCACCTCGAAGGCGGGGGCGGCCACCTCGCGACCGCGCGCCTCGAAGTTCACGAAGTACTCGGTGATCAGGAAGTTGGGGATGGCCGCCGCGACCTGCACCGTCGCGGCGAGCCCCACCGTCGTCGAGTTGTAGTTGTGCGGCGAGACGGTCACCAGCGAGGGCTCGGCCATCTGGGCGATGGCGCGCAGCTCCTGGATGCCCCCGCAGTTGCAGACGTCGGGATTCACGATGTCGGCCGCGCGCAGCTCGAAGCAGCGTCGGAACTCGGTGCGGGTGTACAGCTCCTCGCCGGTCACGATCGGGATCGCGATCTGCCGCCGGCACTCGGCGAGCGCCTCCAGATTCGTGGAGGACACCGGCTCCTCGTACCAGAAGGGCCGGAAGCGCTCCATGGCGCGGGCCACCCGCACCGCGTGCATCGGGGCCAGGCGCCGGTGCACCTCGATCAGCAGATCGATCGCGGGCCCGACCGCCTCGCGCACCGCGGCCAGGGTGGCCACCGCCGCCTCTTCGGCCTCGCGCGAGATGTGGGTCCGCCACGGCCCGGGAAACGGATCGAACTTGAGCGCGCCGAAGCCGCGGGCCACCGTCTCCCGCGCCCGCGCCGCGTAGTCCGCGGGGGCCTTCGCCCCGCCGTACCAGCCGTTGGCGTAGACCCGCACCCGCCCCCGGCACGGCCCGCCCAGCAGCGCGTGCACCGGGACGCCGTGCCGCTTCCCCGCGATGTCCCACAGCGCCTGCTCGAGCCCGCTCACCGCGCTCCAGAAGTCCATCGCCCCGCGCTTGGCCGCCCAGTCGTGATAGGCCCAGTGCACGAAGTGGGTGATGTGCGAGGCGTCGCGGCCGACCAGGTGGCGCCCGATCGCCTCCACGAGGGCCACGATGCTGGTGTCGCGATCGGCCTGGGTGTAGCACTCGCCCCAGCCGTACGGGCCGCCGTCGGTCTCGACCTTCACGAAGCAGAGGTTCTTCCCGCCGCCCAGGTCGGCGAGGAACGGGGTCACGCGGCTCACGCGCATCGTCGCATGGTAACAGAATTGGGCATCGTACCAGAATCGGGCCGCCCGGCGCGGGCGTGGTACGATTCTCCCCGGCTCATTCGCTCATGCTCGCTCTGACGAAGACGTCACGCCGCGGATCGCCCCGCGCGAAGCTGATGACCACGCTGTTCGTGGCTCAGGTCTGCGGCAGCTCCGGCCACTCCATCAGCCTCGCGGTCGGCAGCATCATGGCGGCCAGCATCACCGGGACCAACACCTGGTCCGGCGTCCCGATCGCGGTGGGCGCGCTCGGCACCGCGCTCGCGAGCTGGCCGCTCGCGCGCCTCATGGACCGCGCGGGACGGCGGCCGGGCCTCGCGCTCGGCTACGGGCTCGCGGTGGTGGGCGCGGTGCTGGGGCTCCTGGGCGTGGCGGTCCGGAGCTTCCCCCTGATGCTCCTCGGCATGGCGCTCTTCGGCATCGCGTCGACCTCGAACCTGCTCGCGCGCTACGCGGTCGCCGACGTGAGCCGGCCCGGGCAGCGCGGCCGCGCGATGGGCCTCATCGTGGGCGGCTCCGCGCTCGGCTCGATCATCGGGCCGAACCTGATGGCGCCCGCGCTCTCCCTCGGCGCGCGCCTCGACATCCCGGCGACCGCGAGCCCGTTTCTGGTGAGCGTGGCCGGCTACGGAGTCGCCGCGGTGCTCACGGTCCTGTTCCTGCGGCCCGACCCGCTCGCGCTCGCCCGCCGCGACGCGGCGGAGGCGGACGCGGGCCGGACCGCCGGCCCGGCCCGCTCGCTCGGCGCCATCCTGGCCGACGTGCGCGTGCAGATCGCGCTGGCCACGCTGTCGATCAGCCAGTTCGTGATGATCAGCACCACCTCGACCTCGCCGCTCTACCTGCACGACCAGGGGCACACCGTCGGAACCATCGGGATCGCGGTCTCGCTCCACCTCGCCGGCATGTACGTGGCCTCGCCGCTCTCGGGCTGGCTCGCCGACCGCTTCGGCCGCATACCGGTGATCGCGGCCGGCGCCCTCATGCTGATCTTCGCGGTGGCCCTCGCCGGCCTCGCTCCTGGCCGGGCGGGTGCCACGATCATCGCGGGCCTGTTCCTCAACGGCGTCGGCTGGAACCTCGCCTTCGTGGCCGGCAGCGCGCTCCTCACCGACGCGCTCTCTCCCGCCGAGCGCGCCTCGGTCCAGGGCCTGGCCGATCTCTCCATGGGCCTCATGGGCGCGATCGGCTCGGCGGCGGGCGGGATGATCCTCGGGCTCTGGGGCTTCGCGATCCTGAATGCGGTGGGCGCACTGCTGGTGCTGGGCCCGCTCGCCGTCGCCCTCCTGCGCCGGCCCGCGCTTGCGCCGGTCAACGGGTGACCGCCACCGCGCTGCTGCGGCTCCGCGACCTTCGCTGCCTCGGAGCCGGCACCCTCTTCAACTCGCTCGGCATGATGGGCGAGCTGGTGGTGCTCGGCTGGCTCGCGCTCGAGCTGACGAACTCGCCGTTCCTGGTCGGCGCCGCGCTCGGCTCCCGCATGCTGCCGCTCGTCTTCGTGGGCGTGCCCGCGGGCGTGCTCGCCGACCGCGTGGCGCGTCCGCGGCTGCTCCTGATCACCGGGGCCGGGCAGGCCTTGACCGCGGGCGCCATGGGCACGCTGACCCTGCTCGGGGTCGTCACCCTCGGTCAGCTCCTGCTCCTGACCTTCGTGGCCGGCGCCCTCCGCGGCGTGGAGCACGCGGCGCGGCAGAGCTACGCCCACGACGTGGTGGGCGCGGCCGCGCTCGTCGACGGCCTCGCCATCCTGGGCCTGGCCATGCGCCTGGGCTGGCTGGTGGGCTCGCTCGGCGTGGGCGCGCTCATCGCGCACCGTGGCTCGGGCGAGGCCTATCTGGCGGTCGCGGTCGCCTACCTGCTGGGCGGCCTGGCCCTGCTCCCGGCCCGCGTGCTCGCGCCGGTCGCCGCCGGCGCGCCCGACTCGATCTGGCGCGGCGTCACCGGCTTCGTGACCGCGGTGCGCGAGGACCGCATGCTGCTGGTGCTGATGCTGCTCACCGCCGGCGCGGAGGTCCTGGGCTTCGCGCACCAGGCGCTCCTGCCGAGCCTCTCGCGCGACGTGCTCCACACCGGGCCGGAGGGACTGGGCGCGATGAGCGCGGCGCGCGCGGTGGGCGGCATGCTCGGCCTGGTCGTCTCGATGCGCGGTCTCCTCGGGGGCGGCGGCGCGGTGTTCGTGGGAGTGCTGGTGGCCTTCGGGGCGAGCCTGATGGCGCTGGGCGGCGCTCCTTACGTGGTGGGCTTCACCGGGGTGATGGTCGTGGTGGTGGCGGCCAACGCGGCCGGCGCCCTCGCCGACCTCCTCGCCCAGAGCCTGCTCCAGCTGAGCGTACCCCACCACCTGCGCGGGCGCGCGGGCGGCGCCTGGGTGGTGGCGATCGGCTTCGCGCCGCTCGGCCAGATCCAGATCGGCGCGCTCGCCTCGCTCCTCGGGGTGAGCGCGGCGCTCGGGCTGAGCGGCCTCGCCCTGGTGGCGCTCGCCTCCGCCACCGTCTTCTTCTACCCGCGGCTGCGCGCCCTCTGAGCGCGCCGCCGTCGGCGCGTTGCCGGTGTCGCCGGACCTTGGTAGGCTCGGAGGGCATGAGCCACCGAGATCCCGCAGGGGCGCCACAGGGAGGGGACATGGCCGGAGCGAGCGTGTCGGAGATGGCCCGGGACATCGTCGTCGCGTTGATCCAGTCCGGCAAGATCCAGCTCGACGCCAACGCCAAGAAGCAGGGTGAGTGGCTGGGCGATCTCTTCAAGGCGGTCCACCAGCGGATCGTGGTCCAGGGCGCGATCGAGGTGCTCGTGGAGGATCAGCTGAAGAACTTCGATCTCGAGGACCTGCGGCAGCTGCGCGAGCTGCTCGACGCGGAGATCGCCGCGCGCAGCTAGGGCCTCACCTGGGCGCGGCCAGGCCGCGGACGCTCCACACCGGGACCGGTCGGGCCAGGCCCTTCAGGGTGAGCGGGCCCACGCTCTCCGCGTCGATCATCCCCTCCACCGCCGCCGCAACCCGCGCCGAGATCAGGATCTGCCCCCCGCCGGCCTCGCCGCAGAGCCGCGCCGCGAGGTTCGTGACCGTCCCGATCGCGCCGTAGTCGAGCCGCCCCTCGTAGCCGATGGCGCCGATGGTGGCGTAGCCCTGGGCGATGCCCACCCCGAGGGCGAGGTCCCAGCCGCGCTTGCGCCAGCGCGCGGCGAGGCCGGCGCTCCGGTCCCGCATCGCGATGGCCATGCGGATCGCGCGGGGGGCCGGATCCGGGATCTCGACCGGATCGTTGAAGAAGACCATCATCCCGTCGCCGGTGAAGCGCTCCAGCGTGCCCTCGTGGGCCAGGATGAGCCGGCCCATCTCCGCGTGGTACTCGCGCAGCACGTCCATCAGCTCCTCGGGCTCGGCGGACTCGGCGAAGGCGGTGAAGCCGCGCAGGTCCACGAACACCACCGTGACTTCGCGCCGGTGCGGAGCCAGGGGGTCGGCGGCGCCGCCGGCCACGATCAGCTCCGCGAGCTGGGGCGAGAAGAAGCGCTTGAGCCGCCCCAGGCGCTCGAGCTGGGCCACCTGCTCGGCGACCCGTCGCTCCAGCGTCTGGTTGAGCGCGGCGAGCTCGCGACGCTGGCGCGCTTCCTGATCGTGGAGGCGCTTCTTCTCCAGGCACGCGCCGATCCGGGCCTGGAGCAGCACCGGGTCGAACGGCTTCCCGAGGTAGTCCTCGGCCCCGAGCTGGATGCAGCGCACCACGCTGTCGAGCTCGTCCAGCGCCGAGATCATCAGGACCGGGATGTCGCGGAGCGCGGGATCGGCCTTGAGCCGCTCGAGCACCGCGTACCCGTCGAGGTCCGGCATCATGACGTCGAGCAGCACGAGGTCGACGGGGCCGACCGCGAGGGCGGTCAGCGCGGCGCGACCGCCCGCCGCGGTCTGCACCTCGTAGCCCTGGCGGCGGAGGCGGCGCGCGAGCATGTCACGGTTGTCCTCGTTGTCGTCCACGACGAGGATCACCTGCCGGGCCGGGGCTGGCTCACCGGCGACCGGCGCCGCGGCCGTCCCGGCCTCCGCGGGAATCTCCGGCGCGGCCCCCCGGCCCAGGAGCTCGTCGAGGCGCTCGGTCGCGGCCCGGATGCGGTCCAGATCGGCCAGCCGCGCGCCGGCGCCGGCCTCCGCCGCCCGCCGGCGCAGCGACTCCCCGGCGGTCCGGATGCGGTCGAGCGGCGGGCTCAGCGTGTCGCGCGCGGCGGCCAGGTCGGGCCGGCCCGTCTGGCCTCGCGCGAGCACCTCGTTCAGCAGGGTCAGGAGCTGGCGCGCGTCGCCCCGCAGGGCCGAGAGGCTAGCGGCCAGATCGGGCTGGTCGCCGGCCTCCAGCTCCTCGAGCAGCAGCTCGGTGTAGCCGATGATGTGGTTGAGCGGCGTGCGCAGCTCGTGACGGAGCTGCGCTCCGGGATCGATGCTCACGCGCCGCCGCTCACGGGCCGGCCGCCCGCCCGAGCTGCGCCTCGATCTTCTCGAGCAGCCGAGCGAGATCGACGGGCTTGGTGTCGAAGTCGTCGCAGCCCGCCGCCACCGCCTTCTCCCGGTCGCCGGACATGGCGTGCGCGGTGAGCGCGATCACTGGGATCACCCGCGTCTCCGGGGCGGCCTTGATCCGGCGGGTCGCCTCCCACCCGTCGAGGCCCGGCAGGCTCATGTCCATCAGGATCAGTGCGGGGGCCTCCGAGCGCGCCATCGCCACCCCCTGCTCGCCGTCGACCGCGATGGCGACCTCGTAGCCGCGCCGGGCGAGGCGGCGAGACAGCATGTCGCGGTTCATCTCGTTGTCCTCGACGAGCAGGATCTTGGTCATCGGGCCCCGGCCCTCCGACGGGCGACGCTGGCCGACACCAGCTCCCGCACCTCGGCGAGCAGTTGGTCGCGGCCGTGGGTGCCCTTCTGGAGGATCTTCTGCACGTGGCCGTTCAGCCGCTCCCGGTCCTCCTGGGACAGGTCCTTGGCGGTCACCACGACGACCGGGATCGCGCGCCAGGCCTCGTGACGGCGGAACTCGGCGACGAACTCGAAGCCGTCCATCTCGGGCATCATCAGGTCGAGGAGGATGACGCTCGGCGAGATGTGGTGCAGGCGCTCGAGCGCCACCCGTCCGTTCTCCGCCTCGACCACCGCGTAGCCTTCCGGCTCGAGCATCCGCCGGAGCAGCTGCCGGAGCCCGGCGTCATCGTCCACCACCAGTACCGGGAGGTCGCGCCGGTGCCGCTCGAGGACCGTGACCAGCCGCTCGCGATCGATCGGCTTGGTGAGGTAGTCGGAGGCGCCCAGCGCGTAACCCAGGTTCTTGTCGTCGACGATGGTCAGCATGATGACCGGGATGTCGGCAACCGCCGTGTCGGCCTTCAGGGCCGAGAGGACCGCCCAGCCGTCCATCCCGGGCATCATGACGTCCAGGGTGATCGCGTCGGGCCGCAGCTCCCGGGCCCGGCGCAGGCCCTCCTCGCCGCCGTGCGCGGCGACGACCCGGAACCCCTCGCGGGTAAGGAATCGCTGCATCAGGTCCCGCACCGCCGGCTCGTCGTCGATCACCAGCACGGTGCCGATGCCCGCCGAGTCGGGAGTGGCCGGCTCGGCCGCCCCCGACGGCTCGGTCGCCTCGGCCACCAGCACCGGCAGCCGGATCGTGAACGTGCTGCCCCGCCCCGCCACGCTCTCGACGGTGACGTCGCCGCCCATCATCCGGCAGAGCCGCCGGCTCAGCGCCAGGCCGAGACCGGTCCCGCCGTAGCGGCGCGTGGTGGCCGCGTCGGCCTGGGAGAAGGCCTCGAAGAGGCGGGTGAGCTGCTCGGGCGACATGCCGATGCCGGTATCGCTCACCCGGAACATCATCGAGTCCTGGCCGTCGACGACTTCCCGGGCCACCGCCAGCGAGACGGTTCCCCGGTCGGTGAACTTGCAGGCGTTGCTCAGCAGGTTGAACAGGGCCTGGCGCACCTTCGTCAGGTCCGCCCGCATCGTGCCGGCCGCCTCCGGACACTGCACTTCCAGGCGATTGGCGTTCTTGGCGGCCAGCGGCTGGATCACCGCGACGATGTCCCGCACCAGGCCGGCGACGTCGAAGCTCTCGAGGTAGAGCTCCATCCTGCCGGCCTCGATCTTGGAGAGGTCCAGCACCGCGTTGATCAGCTCCAGCAGATGCTTGCCGGCCGCGTTGATCTTCTTGAGGTCCTCCGTGAGCTGCTCGGCGCCGAGGTCCACGGCGTCTTCCTGGAGCATCTCGCTATAGCCGATGATGGCGTTCAGCGGGGTGCGGAGCTCGTGCGACATGTTGGCGAGGAACTCGGACTTGTGGCGGTCCGCGAGCTCGAGCTGGCGGCTCTTGTCCCCGATCTCGCGGAAGAGCCGGGCGTTCTGGATCGCCACCGCCGACTGGCTCGCGAACGTCCTGAGGAGATCGATGACCGGCGGCGAGAATTCCTCCGGGCTCCTCTTGTTCACGGTCAGCCCCCCGATCAGGACGTCCTCGCGCATCAGGGGCACCGCCATGAGCGCGCGCGTTCCGGTCCGGAGCAGCACGTCGCGGAGTGGGCTGTGGTACGCGCCGGCCGCGCCAATGTCGGGGATCTGGACCGGCTCCCGCGTCGCCGCCATCAGTCCGAGGACCCCTTCGCCACGGGACACCGGCGTGCGGCGGGCCATCGCGACGACCTCGTCGTCGATGTTGTCGGTGGCCCGCAGGTGGAACAGCTCGGTCCGCTCGTCATACTCGTAGACGGAGCCGCCGTCGGTCCCGGCGAGCTGGTTCGCCCGGGAGACGATCGTCCGGAGCACAGTCTCGAGGTCGAGGCTCGAGCTGAGGGCGTGGCTGACCTCGCCGAGGGCCCGTAGCTCGTTGACCGAGCGGGTGAGCTCCCCGGTGCGCGCCTGGAGCTCCTTGAACAGGCGCACGTTCTCGATGGCGATCACCGCCTGGTCGGCGAACGTCCTGAGCAGCGCGACCTGGCCTTCCGGGAACGAGCCGACCTCGGCGCGCTGGATCACGATCGCCCCGAGCGGCACACCCTCCCGCAGCATCGGAACCGCCAGCATGCTCCGCCACCCCCCCATCACCGCCACGTTCCGCTGGTACTCCGGGTCGCTCAGCGTATCCGTGATCTCGACCACCGCCGCGCCCATCACCGCGCGGCCCGACGCGTGCTGGCGGCTCGGCCGCATCGGGTAGAGGTCCTGCAGCATCGCCAGCAGCGCCTCCGGCATGTGATAGTGGGCGACCAGATGCAGCAGCTCCCCATCGAATCGGTACAGCACGCAGAAGTTCGCGCCGCACAGCCGCGGAGCCCAGTTCACGATCGTGTCGAAGACAGGCTGGACGTCGGTCGGCGAGCTCGAGATCACCCGGAGGATCTCGGCGGTCGCAGTCTGCTGCTCAAGCGCCTCGGTCAGGTTGGCGTTCTTGGCCTGCAGTTCGGTCAGGAGCCGCGCGTTCTCGATCGCGATGGCGGCCTGATCGGCGAAGGTCGCGACGAGCTCGACCTGCTTGTCGGTGAAGGCACGGACCTCCGTCCGCCACAGGAAGAACAGTCCGATCAGC
>DATJIR010000045.1:0-27988 GCA_035493135.1 Verrucomicrobiia bacterium | reverse complement strand
GGATGCTGCCGACCAGAGCTCCCGATTCCGCCGCGAACTGCTGGGCGGTGGCCCGGGCGTTCTTCGTGGCCTCCGCGAGCAGCTGCGGGCGCAGGTCGTTGAACTTGGAGACGATGTACCGCGAGTTGGCCGCGCCTTCCCGCTCGCCGTCGAGGATCACCCCGACCTTCAGCAGCTCCTCGGTCGAGCCGAGCGCGGTGCGGACCAGGTCGACGTTGGTGGTCTTCACCACCAATGAGGTCGTCACCACGTAGCGGAAGCGGTCGGAGGCCTGGGGCTGGCCGTACTCGCGGGCCAGCTTGTCCACGGTGCGGGTCGGCTGCCGCTCGATCTCCGCCTCGGGGAAGCCCTGCTTGCGGAGGAAGGCCACCGCCGCGTCCCGGTCGGCGCTGATCCGGGCGTGCGCGTCCTGGAGCGTCTCGCTGGCCCGGCGCAGCCCGAGCGTCCACACCGCCTGGTCCGACTTCACCTCCCGCTCGACCAGCCCCTTGACCGTGACTGTTCGAGCATCTGATCTGAAGCGCAAGCCGCCCCGGCCGACGAAGTAGCCGGCCACCGACAGCCCGATCACGAGGCAGAGCCCCACGATGATCGCGGGGAGCACGCCCGATCGTCCCTCCATGTATGCCGCCATGTCCGCTCCTCCCGGGCCGCGCTGAACGTGTTCAATTGGGGGGACGGCCCGCCGCCCGCAGTATCAGCAGGGTCACGACCCCCGCCGCCAGTCCCCAGAACGCCGAGCCGATGCCGGCCAGCGCGACGCCGGACGCGGTCACCAGAAACGTGACGAGCGCCGGCTCCCGTTGATTCTCGCTGCCGACGGCCAGGGCGAGGCCGTTGCCGATCGTGGCCAGCAGGGCCAGCCCGGCGATCGCCGCGATCAGCTCGGCCGGGAACGCGGCGAGGAGCGCCACCACGGTCGCCCCGAAGACCCCGACGACCGCGTAGAAGAAGCCCGCCGCCATCGCGGCCACGTAGCGTCGCCGCGCGTCCTCGTGGGCCTCGCGGCCCATGCAGATGGCGGCGGTGATCGCGGCCAGGTTCAGGGTGAACCCGCCGAAGGGCGCCAGCGCCAGGTTGGCGAGCCCGGTCCAGCCGATGATGGGCGAGATCGGCACCGCGTAGCCCGACGCGCGGATGACCGCGACCCCCGGCACGTTCTGGGACGCCATGGTCACCACGAACAGGGGCAGGGCCACCCCGATGATCGCGCTGGGGGTGAAGCGCGGGGTCACCCAGACCGGCCGGGCCAGCCCGATCCGGACCACGTCCACGTGCAGGAGCCCCTGCACGAGCGCGATCGCGACCCCGACCAGGAGCGCCGCGATCACCGCGTAGCGAGGCGCGAGGCGCCGGGCGGCCAGGTAGGCGACGAACATGCCGAGGGCCAGCGCGAGCTCGGTGCTCATGGCGGTGAACAGGCCGAGACCGAAGCGCAGCAGGACACCCGCCAGCATGCCGGAGGCGATCGGCATCGGGATGCGGTCCATCGCGCGCTCGAACCAGCCCGAGAACCCGACCAGGGTGATGAGCGCGGCCGAGACCAGGAACGCGCCGGTCGCCTCCTCGATCGAGAGCCCGGCCGCGCTGGTGACCAGCAGCGCCGCGCCGGGGGTGGACCACGCGGTGACGACCGGCACCCGGTAGCGGAGCGAGAGCAGGATGCACGTGAGCCCCATGCCGAGTCCCAGCGCGAGCATCCACGAGCTGAGCTGTGCCGCGGAGGCACCCACCGCCCCGGCAGCCTGGAAGACGATGGCCGCCGCGCTGGCGAAGCCCACCAGCACGGTCACGAAGCCGGCGACGACCGCCGAAGCCGAGCAATCCCGGACGAGCGACATGGGGCGGGCCCCGCCCAACTATAGCAATGGTCCGGGCCGGGCCGGCCGCGGGATCGGGTACACTCCCCGGGATGCGGGCGTACCTCCTGTCGCGGCTCGGGCAGACCCTCCTGGTCGTATTCCTCTCGCTGACCGCGGTGTTCTTCCTGGTGCGGCTCGGCGGCGACCCGGTGCTCCTGTTCCTGCCCATGGACATCCAGGCCAAGGACCTGAACGAGTTCCGCGAGCGCCTCGGCTTCAACGACCCGCTCGCGGTGCAGTACGGCCGCTTCATCGGGCGCGCGCTGCACGGCGACTTCGGCGAGTCGCTGCGCTACAAGAGCGACGCCCTCCAGCTCGTGCTCGAGCGGCTGCCCGCGACCCTCGAGCTCGCGCTCGCCGCGCTGCTCCTCACCTTCTGCGTGGCGGTGCCGGTCGGGGTGCTCTCGGCGGTCCGCCGCGGCTCCCTCTTCGACCTGCTCGGCATGGGCGGCGCCGTGCTCGGGCAGGCGGTGCCCGGGTTCTGGCTCGGCCTCATGATGATCTACCTCTTCTCGGTGCGCCTCGGCTGGCTCCCCACCGGGGGCATGGGCGGCGCGCTCCACTTCGTGATGCCGTGCGTGGTCCTGGCCTCGTTCTACGCGGCGCGCATGGCCCGGCTCACCCGCTCCTCGGTGCTCGACACCCTCAACGAGGAATTCGTGCTCACCGCGCGCGCCAAGGGGCTGGCGGAGCGGATCGTCATCGGCAAGCACACGCTGAAGAACTCGGCGATCCCGATCGTGACCCTGGCCGGGCTCGACACCGGCCAGCTCCTGGGCGGGGCCGTCATCACCGAGACCATCTTCGCCTGGCCCGGGCTCGGGCGCCTCACCGTCCAGGCCCTCCTCAACCGAGACTTCCCGGTGGTGCTGGCCGCGGTCTTCGTGTTCTCGGTCACCTATACCCTCATCAACTTCGCGGTCGACCTCCTCTACGGCTGGCTCGACCCGCGGACGCGAGCCCGGGCGTGAGGCTCTTCCTCGGGCGCCACGGGCGCGGGATTCTCGGACTCGCGATCGCGGCGCTGGTGGTGCTGGCCGCGGTGGCGGCTCCGCTGCTGGTCGCCCACGATCCGGTGCAGACCGACTTCGCGGCCGGCCTCCGGCCGCCGGGTACGCCCGGCCACCCGCTCGGCACCGACCAGCTCGGCCGCGATCTGCTGGCCCGCGTGCTGTACGGGACGCGGGTGGCGCTGTTCATCGGCATCTGCTGCGTCCTGCTCACCGCGCTCGTGGGGGGCCTGCTCGGGCTCCTCGCCGGATTCTTCGAGGGCTGGCTGGGCGCGGTGCTCATGCGGATCGCCGACGTGCAGCTCTCCTTCCCGTTCATCCTGCTCGCGCTGACCATCAACGCCATCGTGGGCCTGGGGCTGCGCAACATCATCGTCAGTTTGTCAGTCGCCGGCTGGGTCGTGTATGCTCGCGTGGTCCGTGGGGAGGTGCTGTCGGTGAAGGAGCGCGATTTCGTGCACGCGGCCCAGGCGCTGGGACTCGGGCGCGCGCGCCTGCTCTTCCGGCACGTGCTGCCCAACGTGGCCCCGTCCATCGTCATCGTGGCCAGCCTCCAGTTCGCCCAGTTCATCGTGGCCGAGGCCGCCATCTCCTTCCTCGGGTTCGGCGTGCAGCCGCCGACCCCCGCGTGGGGCAGCATGCTCTCCGAGAGCCGCGACTACCTCTACGTCGCCTGGTGGCTCGCCGCCTTCCCGGGGGCCGCGCTCGCCCTCACCGCGCTCGGCATCAACCTGGTGGGCGACTGGCTGCGCGACGTGCTCGACCCGCGCTTCCGGGTCTGATGGCGGTCGTCATCCGCCCCTGCCGTCCCGACGAGGGCCCCGCGCTGCTGGATCTCTGGCACCACGCCGACGCGAGCCCGAGCCCCACCGACACCCCGGAGCAGGTCGACCAGGTGATCCAGGATGCCGCGGCCTCGGTGCTGGTGGCGGTCGACGACGACCTGCTGGTGGGCTCGATCATCGGCGGCTGGGACGGCTGGCGCGGCAATCTCTACCGTCTCGCCGTGCTGCCCTCGTACCGCCGCCGCGGCGTCGCGCGGGCCCTCGTGGCCGCCGCGGAGGAGCGCCTGGCCGCGCGCGGGGCGCGGCGCGTCTCCGCGCTCGTGGAGCACGATCACCCCTGGGCGGTCGGGTTCTGGGACTCGATCTACGAGCCCGACCCCCGCATGATCCGCTACGTCAAGAAAGTCGATCCGACAAGGAGACCCTCATGACGCGACTCACCCGGACGCTGGCCACGCTCGCCCTGCTGCTGGGCGCCGCGGTGGCCGTTCCCTTCGCCGTTCCCGCCGCCGCCCAGGACCGCGCGCGGACCAAGGAGATCGTGGTGGCCTTCTCGGCCGAGCCGCGCACCCTCCTGCCCGACACCATCGTGGACTGGACCACCAACAACATGGTCGAGCACATGTACGACCGGCTGGTGGACCGTGATCCCAAGACCTACAAGCCTTCCCCGATGCTGGCCACCGGGTGGAAGGTGGTCAACGACACCACGTGGGAGTTCGCGCTCCGGCAAGGGGTCAAGTTCCACAACGGGGAGCCCTTCAACGCCCAGAGCGTGAAGGCGACGATGGACTACATCAAGGACCCCGCCAACAAGACCCACTACCTCCCGCGCTGGTCGCAGGTGAAGGAGGTCCAGATCGTCAACGACTACACGGTGCGCTTCATCACCGAGAAGCCGTGGCCGGGCCTCATCGACCGCATCGCGGGCAGCGACTTCCTGCCGATGCCGCCCAAGGCCCTCAAGGAGCAGGGCGTGCAGGCGCTCGCGGCCAAGCCCATCGGCACCGGGGCGTTCCGCTTCGTGCAGTGGGTGCGGGACGAGAAGCTGGTGGTCGAGCGGAACCCCGACTACTGGCAGACCCCCGCGGAGGCGAGCCGGGTGACCTTCCGCTTCATCCCCGAGTTCAGCGCGCGACTGGCCGCACTGCTCGCGGGCGAGATCGACGTCATGAAGGACGTGCCGCCCCAGAACGTGGAGATGCTGCAGAACAGCGGCAAGGCCCGGCTGCGCGCCACCGTCTCCTCCCGCATCAACTACCTGGCCCTGGTGAACCTCAAGCCGGGCCCGCTGCAGGATCTCCGGGTGCGCAAGGCCATCCACCACGCGGTCAACGTGGACGAGCTGATCCAGCAGGTGCTCAAGGGCCGGGCGACCAAGATGTGCGGGCCGCTCTCCCCGATCAACGTGGACTACTCCTCGAAGCCCCAGTGCATCAAGTACGACCCCGCCCAGGCCCAGGCCCTCCTCAAGGAGGCGGGGGTCGACCCGACAAAGCTCACGCTCACCCTCGACACCCCGTCGGGCCGCTACCCGCTCGACAAGGACGTCTCGCTCGCCATCGCGGCGCAGCTCCAGCGCATCGGGATCAAGGTCAACGTGGTGGTCAACGAGTGGGGCACCCACCTCGACAAGATCAAGAACCGCACCACCGGGGACATGTTCTTCCTGGGCTGGGGCCCCGCGCTCGACGCCCAGAACACGATCGACCAGCTCTTCTCGGCGAGCCAGACCTATTCGTCCTACGGCAACAACAAGGCGCTGGACGCCAAGATCGCGCAGGCGGTGACGGTGGTGGATCCGAAGAAGCGGCTCGAGGCGTGGGCCGAGATGCAGCAGATGGTGCACGACGAGGTGCCGTGGGTCTTCCTCTGGCAGCAGCACGACCTCTACGGCGTGGCCAACTGGATCGAGTGGACGCCGCGCGCCGACGAGCGGATCTGGATGTACGAGGCCAAGCTCGCCCGGTAGCGCGAGCGTGGCGGGCGGCGGGCGCCGGGGCTACCCGGCGCCCGCTCCCGCGGGTCCCGCGGGCTACTTCTTGTCCGTCTTGTCGGTCTTGTCCATCTTCTCCTTCTTGTCGTGCTTCTTCTCCATCTTGTCCATCTTCGTCGCGTCGTCCTTCATCTTGTCGCCGCTCGGCGACTGCCCGTAGCCGCTCGCGGGCACCACCGCCAGCATCGCCACCGCGGTCCCCAGGATCCATCGACGCATCATGACGAGCCTCCCCCCGAAGCGAGATTGGACCTGCTGGACCTCAGGGTAAGATGCTCCGCCGCGGGCCGTGTCACGCCCGCGTGGAATCCACGTCAGCCGCGGGGGTGCGCCTCCGGCTCGCCAGGCTCGGACTGCGGGTCGGCCGGGGCGGCCGGCTCCTCGTCCACCTCGACGTCCGGGGCGGCGGCCAGCGTCTCCGCCGCCGCTTCCGCGAGCTTCTCCTTCGTGGGATCGGTCAGATCCGACAGCTCCCGTATGGCCAGATCGTACCAGACGTCCGAATGCATGGTGTCACCTCGTCGATGCGATGCGCCCGCACCCTGCGATTGGTGATCTTCTCCACCTGACTGAAGGCATCGGCCATGCCAGCGAGAATGTTCAGCCAAATCAGCAGGTTGTCGCCGTCCAATCTGCTGGCGGGACCGGGCATTGCGCCCGGCGGAGGGCAGGCATCCTAGCGCCGCGCGTCAGACGGCCTGGGACCGGCGAATCGAGGGCCGCTCGCAGCCGCGGTAGAAGGCCCGCGCGGCCCAGAGGACGACCGGCGTCGTGGCCGCCATGATCAGCAGGCTCGACGGCACGCCCTGCGCGATCACGCCCGGCCACGTCGCGACCTCCCGGGCCAGCGGCTCGAAGACGAGCTGGATGGGCCGGTGCAGCAGATAGAGGCTGTACGAGTAGACGCCGACCCCGGCCAGGTAGCGCCCCGGCGCCGACCAGGCCCCGGGGCGCTCGTGGGCCAGCGCCGCGTGGAGGAGCAGCGCGAACGCGACGCCGTAGAGCGGCTCCTTCAGCACGTAGAGCCGGTAGTAGCCGGCGTACCACTCGAGGAGGACGCCCGTGCCCAGCGCGATCGCGCCGGGCCACGGGCTCGACAGCACCCGCGGCAGGGTCAGGCGGCCGGCCGCCCATTCCGCCACCGTCGCACCGAGGACCCACTCGAACCAGCGCGCGAGGAACAGCTCCCACGCGGGGCCGGCGATCTCGATCGGGAGCGGCATGAACGCGAGCGCCACGCGATACGCCATGGTCACCGCGAGCACCGTGCCGAGCGCACGGAGCGCCCCGAAGCGCGCGATGAGCCGGAACACGACCGGGTAGGCCAGGTAGAGCTGGGCCTCGACCGCGAGCGTCCAGGCCGGCGGATTGACGCCGTCGAAGGTCGCGGTGTGGAAGGGGTGCACCAGCAGGGCCTGGGTCGTCACCGCGAGCCACGGGATCGGAGATCCGGCGACCCACCAGAGCGCGAGCGCGACGACCAGCGCGGCCAGGTACGGCGGATAGAGCCGCCAGAAGCGCCGGGCGAAGAAGCGCCTCCAGTCCGGCGTGATGGCAGGCGCGCGCGCGAGGGCGCGGGCCTGCGGGAGATGGATGCAGAAGCCGCTGATCACGAAGAAGAGGGGCACCCCGAGATACCCGAAGCCCAGGATCAGGGCGAGCCACGGCCACGGGTCCCCGCCGAGGTTCGGCGCCTCCCGGTACGCGGACACCGCCAGGTGGCACAGCACCACCGCCAGGGCGGCCAGGCCGCGCAGCTGATCGACCCGCTCCCAGCGCCCGCGCGCCGCCACCGTCCGAGTGTCGACCGCCATCCGGGACGGAAGCGGCTGCATCCCAGATGCCACTCGAGGACGCGCCCAAGCACGCGATTCCGTGTGACTCCGGTGCGAGTGCCGGCCCCTGGCCGGGCCCTGGCCGGGTAATTCTTACTCGGAGCCGAGCCGGCGCGCTCGGGCAGCCGGCGGACTCCACCCGCCCGTTTCCTGCTAGAATTCCGGCGCTGCTCTATCTCGGAGACTCGGAGGGCGCCCCCCAATGGCGATCACGGTATTCACGAGCACGTTCCTCATCGACTGCGTCGCCAAGGAGCCGATCGAGGGCGCGGCGGTGGTGGTGGAAGGCGACCGCATCAAGGACGTCATCGCCTCCGGCAAGGTGGGCCCGCTCGCCGGCAAGGTCGACACGATCGATCTCGGGGGCCGCACGCTGATGCCCGGGCTCACCGACGCCCACGTGCACATCTGCGCGGTCGAGGGCAACATCCCGGAGCAGCACCGCCACAACCCGCCGAGCCTCATCGCGGCGAAGGCCCTCCGGCGCATGGAGCAGGCGCTGATGCAGGGCTTCACCACCGTGCGCGACGCGGGCGGGGCCGACTACGGCTTCCGCGAGGCCACCGAGTCCGGGCTCTACCCGGGCCCGCGCATGCTGGTGTCCGGCCGCCCGCTCTCGCAGACCGGCGGCCACGCCGACAAGCGGCGCCGCTCGGAGTGGATCGAGCCGGTGGACTGCTGCGTGGGCATGGCGGGCGTGATCGCCGACGGCGCCGACGAGGTGCGCAAGGCCGCGCGCGAGAACCTGCGCCACGACGTGGACCAGATCAAGATCATGGCCTCCGGCGGCGCCATGTCGCCGGGCGACGAGCTCGACACCACCCAGTACACGGTGGACGAGATGCGGGCCGCGGTGGAGGAGGCTCGCGCGGTCGGCAAGTACGTGCTGGCCCACGCCTACTCCGGCTCCGCGATCCGCAACGCGATCCAAGCCGGGGTGCGCTGCATCGAGCACGGCAACCTCCTCGACGAAGCGGGCGCGCAGGCCATCAAGCAGGCGGGCGCGTACCTGGTGCCGACCATGGTCACCTACGAGGCGATCGCGCGCGAGGGCAAGAACTACGGCATCGGCGACCACCAGATCCAGAAGATCAACCTGGCGCTGGAGAAGAGCCTGGAAGGCCTCACCCACGCCTATCGCGCGGGCTGCAAGATCGGCTCGGGCTCCGACCTGCTCGGCGACATGCAGGCCCAGCGGGCCATGGAGTTCGAGCTGAAGGGCCAGGTCATGAAGCCGATGGAGGTGCTGCTCTCGGCCACCATGGTCAACGCGGAGATCTTCCGGATGGCCGACCGGATCGGCTCGGTCGAGCCGGGCAAGTACGCCGATCTCCTGGTCGTCGACGGCAACCCGCTCAAGAACCTGCGCGTGTTCCAGAACCAGGCCAATCTTCACGCGATCGTGAAGGGCGGCGTCTTCGTCAAGCGCGCCCTCTAGGGCGCACCCGGAGGGCCCGCATGCCGAGCGCCGCCGACTTCGAGAAGCTGGGCGTCTTCTACCTGGGCCGTCCCTACGACTGGCAGCAGAAGAAAGCGCAGGACGGCGTGCTGCTCTATGACTCGAAGGACCTGGTCACCCACGCGGTCTGCGTCGGCATGACCGGCAGCGGCAAGACGGGTCTCTGCCTGGCCCTCATCGAGGAGGCCGCCATCGACGGGATCCCCGCGATCCTCATCGACCCCAAGGGCGACCTCGCCAACCTGCTGCTCACCTTCCCCGCCCTCCGCCCCGAGGACTTCCGGCCCTGGATCAACGAGGACGACGCCCGGCGCAAGAGCCTCTCCCCCGACGACTACGCCCGCCAGCAGGCCGAGCTCTGGCAGAAGGGGCTCGCGTCCTGGGGCGAGGACGGCGCGCGCATCCAGCGCCTGCGCGACGCGGCCGAGTTCGCGATCTACACCCCGGGCAGCAACGCGGGCATTCCGCTCTCGATCCTCAAGTCGTTCGCGGCGCCGCCGCCCGCCATCCGGGACGACGAGGAGCTGCTGCGCGAGCGCATCGGCACGACCGCCACCAGCCTCCTGGGCCTCCTCGGCATCGACGCGGATCCGATCAAGAGCCGTGAGCACATCCTGATCGCCACCATCCTCGACACCGCGTGGCGGCAGGGGCAGGAGCTCGACCTCGCCGGCCTCATCCAGCAGATCCAGACCCCGCCGGTGAAGCGCGTGGGCGTGCTCGACCTCGAGGCGTTCTTCCCGTCCAAGGACCGCTTCGCGCTCGCGATGTCGCTCAACAACCTGCTCGCCGCCCCGGGCTTCGGAGCCTGGATGGAGGGCGAGCCTCTCGACGTGGACGCGCTGCTGCACACCACCGAGGGCAAGCCTCGCGTCGCCGTCGTCTCGATCGCGCACCTCAACGACGCGGAGCGCATGTTCTTCGTCTCGCTCCTGCTCAACCAGGTGGTCGGCTGGATGCGCACCCAGTCCGGCACCACGAGCCTGCGCGCGCTGCTCTACATGGACGAGATCTTCGGCTTCTTCCCCCCGGTGGCCAACCCGCCGTCCAAGACGCCGCTGCTCACCCTGCTCAAGCAGGCGCGCGCCTTCGGGGTCGGCGTGGTGCTGGCCACCCAGAACCCGGTGGACCTCGACTACAAGGGCCTCTCGAACACCGGCACCTGGCTCATCGGGCGGCTGCAGACCGAGCGGGACAAGGCCCGCGTGCTCGACGGCCTCGAGGGCGCGGCGGGCAGCGCGGGCCAGGGCTTCGATCGCGCCGCGCTCGAGCGCATCCTCTCCGGGCTCTCGAGCCGCGTGTTCCTGATGAACAACGTGCACGAGGACCATCCGGTGGTGTTCGAGAGCCGCTGGGTGATGTCCTACCTGCGCGGGCCGCTCACCCGCGGCCAGATCAAGTCGCTGATGGACGCGCGGCGCGCCGTGCCTGCGCCGTCGGTGACGCCTGCCGCCAAGACCGCTCCGGCGGCGCCCGCCGCGCCCGCGGCCCGACCGGTGGCGGCGACGGGCGGCAAGGTCTCCCGCGCCGCCGCTCCGCCGGCCGCCGCCGCCCCGGCCGTCGCCGCGACCGCCGGCGGCCAGCGTCCGCTCCTGCCCCCCGACGTCCCGCAGCAATTCGTCCCCGCGCACGGCGCTGCGCCGGCCGGCTGCTCGCTCTACTACCAGCCGATGCTCGTTGGCGCGGCCCAGGTGCGGGTCACCGACGCCAAGAGCGGCGTCGACGTGAGCCGCGACCTGGTCTACCTGACCGCGATCACCGACGACGCGGTGCCGGTGGCGTGGGACCAGGCCTCCGCGGTGGCCTTCGCCACGTCGGACCTGGCCCCGGGGCCCGACGGCCAGGCGGCCTTCGCCGAGCTGCCCCCCGTCGCGGGCAAGAAGAAGAGCTACGACGGCTGGAGCCGGGACTTCGCGGCCTGGCTGCTCCAGTCGCAGAAGGTCGAGCTGCTGCGAAGCCCGTCGCTGAAGGCCGTCTCGAAGCCGGGCGAGTCGGAGCGCGACTTCCGGGTCCGCCTGCAGGAGTCGACCCGACAGGAGCGCGACCGCGCGAGCGAGGCCCTGCGCCAGAAGTACGCCCCCAAGGTCGCCGCGCTCCAGGAGCGTCGCCGGCGCGCCGAGCAGGCGGTCGAGCGCGAGAGCGAGCAGGCCAAGCAGCAGGGCATCCAGACCGCGATCTCGGTCGGCGCCACCATCCTGGGCGCGTTCCTCGGCCGCAAGTCGATCTCCGTCTCCACCATCGGGCGGGCCACCACCGCCGCCCGCGGCGCCGGGCGCGTGCTCAAGGAGACCCAGGACGTGGGGCGCGCGAAGGAGACGGTGGCCGCGGTCGACGAGGCCATCGCCACGCTCGACGCCGAGTTCAAGGCCGAGGCCGACGCGGCCGGCGCGAGCACCGATCCGCTGACCGAGCCGCTCGAGACCCTCGCGCTCAAGCCCGCGCGCCAGAACATCTCGGTGCGGCTGGTGGCCCTGGCGTGGGCTCCGTGCTGGCGCGACCGCGCCGGCGCGATCACGCCCGCCTGGGCGTAAGTCGATCCGTCGATAAACGCCGCTGGTGTATCGTGGTTGATACACTATGCGTGCGCGCACGCTCGTCGTCCTCGTCGCGCTGGCCTCGCTGCTCGCGGTCGTCTCGCCCGCGCCGGGCCCCTCGGCTTCGGGCCCCTCGCTCTCGGCCCCCGGAGGGGAGAGCGGGGATCTCAGCGGGTCGGTGGTGCGGACAGTGGACGGGGACACCATCTACGTGCGGCTGGCGAGCGGAGTGGAGAAGGTACGCTACATCGGCATCGACACCCCGGAGGTGCACCATCCCACGCGCGGCGAGGAGCCGGGCGGGCGGGCGGCCGCCGAGGTGAACCGGCGGCTCCTCGGCCACGGGCCGGTGCGGCTCGAGACCGACGTGCAGCTGCGCGACCGCTACGGCCGCCTGCTCGCCTACGTCTGGGCGCGCGGACCCGACGGCGGCGAGCTGATGGTCAACGCGGAGCTGCTGCGCCAGGGCTATGCCGCGCTGATGACGGTGCCGCCCAACGTGCGTCACGCCGAGCTGTTCCGCAAGCTCGCCGCCCTCGCCCGCGAGGAGCGCCGCGGCCTGTGGGCGGGTATACTGAGCGTCCCATGAAGATCGGCGCCGTCGACGTCCCCGCGCTGGCCCGCCTGGCCCCCATGGCGGGCATCACCAACGCGCCCTTCCGCCTCCTCGCGCGCGAGTGCGGCAGCGGGCTCACCACCTCGGAGGAGATGGACGCGGGCGCGTTGCTGACCGGCCACCCGCACGCCGACGCCATCGCGGCCTACTACCCGGCGGAGCGCCCGCTGGCGATGCAGCTCCTCGGCAAGGATTCCGACCTGCTCGCCCGCGCGGCCGAGCGCTGCCAGTTCCTCGGCGCCGACATGGTGGACCTCAACATGGGCTGCCCCATGCCCAAGATCACCGGCAAGGGCAAGGGCGCGGCGCTCATGCGCGACGTCGCGGCGGCCTCGCGCATCCTGCGCGCGCTGCGCAAGGCGGTGAGCGTGCCGCTCACCGTCAAGATCCGCGGCGGCTGGGACGACGAGCACCTGAACGCGGTCGAGGTCGCCCAGATGGCCGAGGCGGAGGGCGTGGACGCCATCACCGTGCACCCGCGCACCCGCTCGCAGCGCTTCACCGGGCGCGCGCCGTGGACCATCATTCGAGACGTCGTGGAGGCGGTCTCGGTGCCGGTTACCGGCAACGGCGACGTGGGCTCGATGGGCGAGGCGCGGCGCATGGCCGCCGAGACCGGCTGCGCCTCGGTCATGATCGGCCGCGGCGCGCTCGGCAGCCCCTGGATCTTCGACGAAGCCTTCGAGGCCCTCTCGCCCGAGGGCCGGCGCGCGTACAAGGCCCGCACCATCGCGCGACACGTGGCCCTGATCCGTGAGCACTTCCGGGAGAAGTACGCGCTGATCCAGATGAAGAAGCACCTCGCGTGGTACACGGAGGGGCTCGGGCACGCCTCCGAGTGCCGCGCCCGCATCTTCCAGACCCGCAGCCCCGAGGAGACGTGGGACGTCTTCCAGTCCTACTGGGATCGTCCTGCACCCGGGCACACGGCATGTGAACCCAGCGTGCGCGATCCTGCAATCACTTGCACCCCCGACGATCGGGAATCCGCCGGGAACGCTGACGTCTGATCTGCCCTCCGGCTCGGCATCCCGCTTGCTCTCCGGAGCGCGAGAGGAATGAGCCTTGACGAGCCGTGCCGTCACCGTGATCCTGACGCTGGCGCTCCTGGCCTGGGTGGAGCCGGCGAGCGCGACCCCGTTCTTCTTCGATACCGGAGACCCCAACGGCCTGATGGCCACCGCCTCCCGGCCCTCGAGCGCTGGCAAGGTCGAGATCGAGACCGGCGACGACTTCGTCGTGAGCGGCGGGACGCTCAACCTGACGAGCGCCACCTTCCAGGGCCTGTTGCCGGCCGGGACCCCGCTGAGCAACGTCTCCCGGGTGGTGGTCGAGATCTACCGGGTCTTCCCCGCCGACTCGGCCTTTCCCCCGTCGGGCAACGTGCCCACCCGGGTGAACTCACCGTCCGACCTAGCGTTCGCCTCGCGGGACAGCGTCGGGGGAACCCTGACCTTCCTGCCCGGCATCGGGGCATCGAGCTTCACCGCCGCGAACTCGGTTCTGAACGGGATCAACCGGTCGCCCAACCAGACCACGCTCGGCGAAGGGCCCGTGACCGGCCAGCGGGTGCAGTTCAACGTGGTCTTCACGACCCCGATCTCCCTGCCCGCCGACCACTACTTCTTCGTGCCCCAGGTGCAGCTCGACAGTGGGGATTTCTTCTGGCTCTCCGCGCCGCGTCCGATCGTGCCGCCCGGCATATCGTTCGCGCCGGACCTCCAGAGCTGGATCCGGAACGAGAACCTCGAGCCGGACTGGCTGCGGGTCGGCATCGACATCGTGGGAGGCGACGCCGCGTTCAACGCCGCCTTCACGCTCGACGGCGACCTGGAGGTGGCCACGCCGGAGCCGGCCAGCCTCGTCCTGCTCGCCACGACGATGGCCGGGCTCGGCGCCGCGGGCTGGAGGCGGCGCCGCGACCGGTAGACACCACGGGCGGCGAGTAAACTCGACGCCCGTGCGCGGCTTCTGCCGCTGACCGAAGCCTACCTCTGACCGAAGCTGGTCGAGGTCTGCAGTGGCTTCCCATCCACGCCGATCGGGGTGGGCATGCTGGTTCCCACCCACCGGTCGACCACCGGCTGGTCGAAGGTAGTGATCGGCTTTCCGTCCGGCGTGGTCGGGTTGGTCATGCTCACTCCCGTTCCCCTCTCCACCGGCTTGGGAGCGGGTGAGGTCTGGGCTTTCGGCTGCTGCGCGAAGGCAAGCCCGGTGACCGCGAGCGTCGATACCACCACCAATGATGTGATCCAAGGCCTTAGAGTCATGATCGCAACCTCCCTGGTTTCCTGTGGAACCTGGGCCGAAAGCGCACGCCGAGCGTACGGCAGACGCGCGCACGTCCAGCCTGCTCTTCGGGCTATCGGGGGATTCCGGCCGAGCGGATCGGGCTAGGAGGTCGGTGGAGCGCGGGAGTGGGAGGAGAAACTCGGAGAGCCCGGCGCCCAGTCGTCCTCGACGGCCGGCGTGCGGCCGGCAGACGGCAGCGCCGGGAGGGCCTCCGCGGCGCCGCCTGTCTCGATGTTCCCGTCGCCGGAGGTGACGAGGCAGACGACATCGTCGTAGTCGGCGTCGTCATAGATGCCCGGGATCCAGGTCGGGTCGGGCGGGATGGCCTGGGCGAGCGGGCTCAGGCCGATGAGACAGCCGAGGAGAAGGAGCACGAGCGCGCTTCTCGCTCTCATGCGGCGGACGTTACCTCCGCGCTCCCGCGCGGTCAAGAGACCGGTCGATCGGCGGCCACCGCCGCGGTCCTACTGAGACCGGCCCCGCCCGGAGACCTCCCAGACCGCCTCGACGGTATCGCCCCGCATCGCGTAGATCCGGTCGTAGAGGTTGATGGTCGGATCGCAGTGCGGCGGGAAGAACTCGATCAGCTGCCCGAGCTTCGGCAGCCGCTCCGGCTCCGCGGTCGTGAGCCGGCCGTGCTCGTCGCCGGCCCAGGAGTACTCCACGCCCGGCCACTCCACCGCCTCCGGCACGAAGGGACGGTCGGTGGAGAAAGCCTTGAAGCCGCCATCCACCATCGCCATCTCCCGACTCGGCACGCTCACCACCGTGGTCAGCACCGTGAGCGCCATCTCGAACTCGTCGTAGGCCGCCCCGCGCGGGCTGCCGATGCGCCGGTAGTCGAGGTCCATCACGCAGTAGGAGCCAGACTGCAGCTCGGTCATCCCCTCGAGCTCGCTGTCGATGTTGAAGGTGCCGCTCGAGCCGCCGGTCACGATGTCGACCGCCATGCCGTGCTTCTCGAAGAGCTCGCGCGTCTTCATGAGCCGGCCCATCCAGCGCCGGGAGGAGCGGCGCCGCTCCTCGAAGCCCATCACGTGCGCGCAGTGACCCGCGTACCCCTGCAGCCCGCGCAGGTGGAGGGAGGGCTGCGCCATCACCTCGCGGCCCAGGTCGCGGGCGGGCTCGCCGGGCTGGGTGCCGGTGCGCCGGCCCCCCACGTCCACGTCCACCAGCACGTTGAGCACGAGCCCGGCCTTGGCCATCGCTTCGCCCAGCTCGCGCACGTTGTCGGGGTGGTCGACCACCACCAGCGTCTCGGGCTGCCGCCGCAGGACGCCGACGAGCCGCCCGATCTTCTCCGGACCCACCACCTCGGTGGTGATCAGGAGGTTGCGCACGCCGGCGGCCGCCATCACCTCGGCCTCGCCCACCTTGGCCACGCAGACGCCGACCGCGCCGGCCGCGATCTGGCGGCGGGCGATCTCGGGGCACTTGTGGGTCTTGGCGTGGGGGCGGAGCTTCTTGCCGGCGGCCTTCACGTGGGCCGCCATCTTCTGGATATTCCGCTCGAAGCGATCGAGGTCCAGCAGCAGCGCGGGAGTGGGGATCAGGGCGCGATTCATGGCGGGGGGAGCATACCACGCGCCGCGACGGGCCCCCGCGCCCGGCGCGGCCGGGGATCAGCTGAGCGGCGGCACCCACTGGCTGCGGAAG
The DNA here is from genome assembly GCA_035493135.1 of Verrucomicrobiia bacterium. Classification (GTDB taxonomy): domain Bacteria; phylum Methylomirabilota; class Methylomirabilia; order Rokubacteriales; family CSP1-6; genus CAMLFJ01. The sequence goes on along the minus strand of DATJIR010000045.1, from coordinate 11,943 downwards.
ACCTGCACCCGTCGGCGCGCCAGGTCGTCGCCGGAGCGAGCGGCCAGATCGGTGGCCACCGCGAGGGCCTGCTGGACGACCTCGCGGTCGCCGAGTCGGCCGAAGGCCTCGCCCGCTGCGAGCACCCCGTCGAGCGAGGCGTGCCGGCGCGCGCGGAGCAGCGCGGTCAGGTAGACGCGGCGGGCGCGTCCCTCGTAGAGCGCGGTGTCCCCCGTGGCGCGACCCAGCCGGAGGGCGGCGTCGCCGACCGCCAGCATGCCGGGCCACCCGCGCCCGACGTGGGCCGCGGCGTACGCTTCACGCCACGAGGCCTGGGCCCCCGGTACGTCTCCCCGTGCGAGGGCCTCGTCCATCGCCCGGAGGTGGGCGCCCCAGTCGGTGGACGCGGACTCGGCGGAGGCGGCCGGGATGGTCGGCAGCGCGACGGCGGTCACCAGGAGGAACAGGAGGAGCATCGCGGTCTGGGTCCGGTGTCTCATGTCGACCTCCTCGTTGCGATCGGGCATCCGCCGGGGAGGCAAGCACCGCCCATGCCAGCGGTCAAGTATCCGGAAATATGTCGAAAGCCTACGGCTACCGACGCAGGCGCGACGGGCATGACGCCCGACGGTGGCAGAATGCCTGACACCCGTGACCCGACGGTGATGTGTATGATGGGCCGCTTGAGCTACCCGATCGCCCTCGTCGCGAGCGCACTCCTGGGCCTGTGGCCGCTGGCGGCCCTCGCCCAGGACATCAATCCCGACCGACCGGATCTCACCACGAGCGCCGAGCTCGTGGCGGCGGGCACGCTGCAACTGGAGACCGGCCTCGAGTACGAGCGGGAGCGGGCCGGTGGGAGCCCCGGCCGGCAGCAGCTCTCGGTGCAGGCGGTGCTGCGCGCCGGCCTGCTCGCCCGGCTCGAGGTCTCGCTGGAGGGCGAGCCCTTCGTGTGGCAGCGCGCCGGCGACGACGAGCGCGGCAGCGGAGACTACACGCTCGCCCTCAAGTACCGGCTCTACTCCCCGACCGAGGACGGCGGCACGCCGACCGTGGCCGTCGCCCTCAGGCCGTTCCTGAAGCTGCCGCTCGCGCGGGCGCCCATCGGCAGCGAGCGGCCGGACGCGGGCGCGCTCCTCCTGGTGAGCCTGGGGTTACCGTCGGGCCTCGGCCTCGATCTGAACGCGGGGGCGGCCGCGATCGGGCAGACCCACCCGGACGGCTTCATCCCGCAGGGGCTGGCGTCGGCCTCGCTCTCGTGGGCGGCCACCGGGCGCCTCAGCACGATCGCGGAGCTCTTCTTCGCCACGAAGGAGGAGCGCGACGGCCGCGCGAGCCTGCGCGCGACGCTGGCGGTGCTCTACAAGGTCACCCCGCGCCTGGCCCTCGACGCCGGGGTGCGCACCACGCTCGCCGGCTCCGGCCCGGACTGGTCGGCCTTCGTCGGCCTGAGCGCCCGCTTCGGGCGCTGAGCCGGTCACGAGGGCTCGATGCTCACCTGATCGGACAGCTCGTTGACGTCGTCCGGCCGGCGCGGGAAGTGCCGGGCCAGGACGGCGCCCACCTCGGCCACCGCGTGCAGGAGCCCGTCGCGTGGGCGCTCCTCCCGGAAGTGCGTGAGCACCGCCTCGACCAGCCGCTCCCAGTAGGCCTGCCCGACCCGGTCGTGGATGCCGCGGTCGCCGAGCACCGCCAGCTTGTGGTCGCCCACGCTCACGTAGATCAGCACGCCGTGGCGGGCCGCGGTCCGGTGCATGCCGAGGCGCTCGAAGACCGCCACCGCTCGCGGCATCGCCTCCCCGGCACAGTGGTGGTCGAGGTGCACCCGGATCTCGGCGGAGGTGCGCGCCTCCGCCGCCGCGATCGCCCGGGTCACCGCCGCCAGATCGTCCTCGCCGATGAACCGGCGCACCCACCGTGGATGTCGTGCCATCACCAGCTCCCGCTCGAGCCGCCGCCGCCGAAGCCGCCGCCGCCCCCGCTGAACCCGCCCCCGCTGCCGCCGCCCCCGCCGCTCCATCTCCCCCCGAGGCCGCCCCCGCCGATGAAGGGCCCGCCCCAGCCGGTCGACCCACCGGTCCACCCGCGGCGCCGCAGCGCCGCCTGCTGCATGCGGTTCGTCACGAGAGCGACGATCAGGAAGAACACGAAGAGCAGCGCCAGCAGCTCCCGGCCCCCGATCTCCCCCTGCCGCCGGCCCTTCCCGGCGTCGGGCGGGCGGGCATAGGTACCGGCGATGGCGCGATCGATCGCGTCGAGGCCCGCCCCGATGCCGTCGGCGACCTGGCCCGCGCGGAAGCGCGGCGCCACGACGTCCCGAAGAATGGAGGACGACACCGCGTCGGTCAGGTTGCCCTCGAGCCCGTAGCCCACCTCGATCCGCATCTTCCGGTCGTCGAGGAACACCAGGAAGATGACCCCGTTGTCGAGGCCCTTCTGGCCGATGCGCCAGGCCTGGGCGAGCCGGATCGAGTAGTCCTCGAGGCTCTCGCCCTCGAGCGAGCGGAAGACGGCCACCACCACCTGGTTGCGGTTGGTGGCCTCGCGCGCGATCAGCGCCTGCTCGAGCCGGTCGCGATCGGCAGGGCTGAGCGCGCCCGCGTAGTCGTTGATCCGTCGGTCGGGCGGCGGCGGGATGCGCAGGGCCGCCGCGGCCGGGGCCGCGAGCAGGACCAGCAGTAGCAGCAGCGCGGACGCGACACGCCGGAGCACGATCCTCCCGCCCGTCGCGCCGCTAGAACTTCACCTTGGGGGCTTCCTGGGCGCCCGGGGTGGCCTCGAAGTAGGCCTTCTCCTTGAAGCCGCGCAGCGAGGCCACCACGCTGCCCGGGAAGAGCCGCAGGCGCGTGTTGTAGTCGCGCACCGCCTCGCTGTAGCGCATGCGCTCGACCGCGATGCGGTTCTCGGTGCCCTCGAGCTGGCTCTGGAGCGTGAGGAAGTTCTGGTTGGACTTGAGCTCGGGGTAGCGCTCGACGGTCACGAGCAGCCGGCCGAGCGCGCCGCCCAGCTCGGCCTGGGCCTGCTGGAACTTCTGGAACGCGACCGGGTCGTTGATCAGCTCGGGCGTGGCCTTGATGCCGGCCACGCTGGCGCGGGCCTTCGTCACCTCTTCCAGCACCGTCCGCTCCTGGGTCGCGAACCCCTTCACGGTCTCCACCAGGTTCGGGACCAGATCGGCGCGGCGCTGGTAGACGTTCTGCACCTGGGCCCACTTCTCGTTGACCAGCTGCTCCTGCGCCACCAGCTGGTTGTTGATCCCGATCGCCCACGCGATGCCGCCGACCACGATCAGAATGATCACTCCGAGCACGATCAATCCAGTTTTCATGCTGGCAGTATACCCCCCGTCACAGGTCGTTACCCGAATACGACTGGTTGAAGGACTTGTTGCAGAGCGGGAAGTCCGGGACGATGTTCTTGAGCAGCGCGTACGAGAGCGGCCGCCAGTTGAGGAACGACGGGTCCATGATCTTCACCCGGTGGAGCCGATCCGCCCCGTCGGCCATCACCCAGTGGAGGATGCCCCCGCGCCAGCCCTCCACGAGCCCGAACGCGGGCGCGAAGGGGGGGAGCCCTCCGAGCGGCGCGGCCAGCGGACCCGCGGGCAGGCGCCCGACCGCCTCGCCGATGAGCCGCACCGACTCCCGCGCCTCCTCCACCCGCACGAGCGTACGCGCCTTGACGTCGCCCGACTCGAATACGGGCACCCGCACCTCGAGATCCCCGTACGCCGCGAACGGATGGTCGCGCCGAACGTCGGCGTCGATACCCGAGGCTCGCGCCACGTAGCCGAGCACGCCGTGGTCGCGGGCGATGCGGGTGGAAAGCTGGCCGGTCCCCTCGAGTCGATCCATCACCAGCGTATTCTCGAGCGCGAGCCCGACGATCTCGTCGAAGTCTCGGAGGGTGGACTCCAGCTCTCCCGGCAGATCCAGGCCGGCCGGCAGGTCGTGGCCGACGCCCCCGGGAACGACGCCGCCCCGCAGCAGCCGGTTGCCGGTCAGCCGCTTGTTGAGTCGCAGCAGCCGCTCGCGGATTCGGAAGCAGTGAGAGTGGGCCACCGCGTATCCGGTGTCGTTGGCGATCATGCCGAAGTCGGCGACGTGATTGTACAGGCGCTCCATCTCCAGCAGGATCACGCGCAGCCACCGCGCTCGCGCCGGCACCGCGGTGCCCGCGGCCGCCTCCAGCGCCTGGCAGAAGGCGAGCGAGTGTCCGATGGTGGTGTCGCCCGATACGCGCTCGGCCAGCTCGACGGCGGCGCCCGCCTCGCGGCCTTCGAAGAGCTTCTCGGTGCCTTTGTGGGTGAAGTACAGACGCGACTTCATGTCGATGATCGTCTCGCCGACCACGCTGAAGCGGAAGTGTCCCGGCTCGATGACCCCCGCGTGAACCGGACCCACCGGGATCTCGTACACCCCCTCGCCGCCCACCTCCGTGAAGGGGAAGGCGCGCCCGTCGTCCGCGAACTCGCGCGGCACCGCATCCTTCCGGAGTGGGAAGTAGTCCGCCGGCCAGAAGCCGTGGCGGACCAGGGGCCGAGGATCCGGATGGCCCTCGGCCGTGATCCCGAAGAGGTCGTAGATCTCTCGCTCGAAGCGCGAGGCCGGATAGTGGAGCGTGGCCAGCGAGACGATCGCGGGAGCCTCGGCGCCCGCCGGCGCGGTGGCATGGACGAACCAGTTCTCCCGCTCGGGCGCGAAGAGGTAGTGGACTTCGAAGACGCCGCGGTCGGCGCGCCGATCGGTGGCGGCCATGAATACCAGCTCCGCGCCGAACCCCATGCGAAGAAGGGTCGCCAGCGCGTGGACGGCGGACGGCTGGACCGAGCAGTGGAGCTCGTTGCCCCGCACGAGTCGCACGTCGAGCACACGATCGCCGTACTTCTCGGCGAGCACGCTCATGAGCTTGGGCAGCCGGGTCATTGCTCGACGATCTCCACGATCTGCCGCAGCAGGGTCTGGAGGGGCGCCGGGAGTACGACGCCGAGCACGACGAGGGCCGCCACGCAGGCCCCGAGCGGAACCAGCGGCCAGAGGTCTCGCTCGCCCACCGGCACGCCCGCCGTCGGCGCGCCGTAGAGCATGCGGTTGAGGTGGCCGATCACCGAGACGAAGGCCACCGCGAGCAGCGCCAGGACCAGCCCCATCAGCCACGGCCGGCCCGCCGCGAAGCCGGCCCGGAAGAGCGCGAACTCGGAGATGAAGAGGCCGAACGGCGGCAACCCGATGACGGCCAGGATCCCGGCCGCGAACAGGCCGCCGGTCCAGGGCATGACCTTGAGGAGCCCCGACACCCGGCCGATCTCGGTGGTGCCGTACCGATGGAGCACGCGCCCGGCGAGAAAGAATATCGTCGACTTCGCCAGCGCGTGGTTCAGGAGGTGCAGCATCGCGGCGAAGGTTCCGAGCGGCCCCAGCGCGAGCCCCAGGCAGATCAGCCCGGTGTGCTCGATGCTCGAGTAGGCCAGCATGCGCTTGTAGTTGCGCTGGATCACGAGGCTGAATGCCGCGATGGCGATCGAGAGGACTCCCAGCGCGATGTAGAGGCCGTCCGTGAACCCCGTCCCGACCGCCGCGTTCACCACCGCCTCCCACCGGATCACCGCGTAGAGCGCGACCGCGAGGAGCACGCCGGACATCATGGCCGACAAGGGCGACGGCGCCTCCGAGTGGGCGTCCGGCAGCCACGTGTGCATGGGCGCGAGGCCCGCCTTCGTGCCGTACCCGATGAGGATGAAGACGAAGGCGAGCTGGATCACCTCCGGATGAAGCTGGGGCGCGGACGCCCGCAGCACCGTCCAGTTCAGGGCCGCCTCCTGGCGCCCGACCAGGTTGACGAAGTCGAAGTAGCCGAGCACCGTGCCCCCGAAGGCGAGGGCGATCCCGATGGATCCGATCAGGATGTACTTCCACGAGGCCTCGACCGAGGCCTTCGTGACATGCAGCGGGATCAGCATGGCCGAGGTGATCGTGGTCGCCTCGATGGCGATCCACATGAAGCCGACATTGTTCGAGGTCACCGCGAACAGCATCGTGAACGTGAACAGGTTGCCGAAGATCCGGAACCGCCGGGTCTGCGCGGCGTCGTAGTCCTCCCCCGTGGCCAGCCCCGGTCCGAGCCACGCCGCCAGCGCCCCGACGATGCTCACGCACAGCGCGAGCAGGGTCGAGAGCGCGTCCGCCCGCAGGAACTCGCCGGGGCCCGAGGTCAGCACGTCGCCGGCCAGGACGTGGCGCCAGAAGGTGACCGCCGCACCGACGGACGACAGGGATAGCACCGCGCCCGTCCATCCGACGAAGCGCCGGTACGGCCGCACCGCCGCCGCCAGCAGAGCCCCCAGGAGGGGCGGTCCGAGCAGCATCACAAAAGTGGTCACGGTCCCTCAGTGCCGGAGGCGGTTGAGCTGCTCGACGTCGATGCTCTCGAACGTCTCGTGGATCTGGTAGATGAAGATCTGCATCACGAGGAACCCCATGAGGACGTCCAGGAACACCCCGAGCTCGACGATCAGCGGGATCCCGTACGTGCCGAGGACCGCCAGCAGGGCCAGGCCGTTCTCGAGCATCAGAAAGCCGATGACCTGGGTCAGCGCCTTCTTGCGACTGATCACCACGAAGAGGCTCACGAGGACCAGCCCCATCGCCAGCGGCATGCCCGCCCGGGTGGGGAGCTGACTCAGCGCGACCAGCGGCCTCGTGACCGCGTAGCCGAACAGCACGAGCAGGCCGGACACCACGAGCGACGACGCGGTGTTCACGTACGGCTCCAGCTCCCGCTCGGCCGCGAACCGACGCTCCATCTGCTTCAAGAGCCTCGGGATCACCAGCCCCTTGAGGAGCAGGAGGCCGGCCGCGACCCAGTACAGCTCGCGGTCCTTTCCGAAGTACGCCACGATCACCGTCACCGCCGACAGGACGATGGACTGCCACGTGAAGGCACTGATGTAGGCGGTGACGCCGCGCCGCCACAGCAGGATGAGTCCGAAGATCAGCACCAGGCTCGAGCCGAGAACACTGAGCTGGGAGAAGACGCTGTCCATGGGCTATCTCAGCAGGAACGAGGACGTGACCGCGAGCAGCGCGAGCACGAAGGAGACGCTCAGCAGCTCGGGCACCCGGAAGAGGCGGAGCTTCGCAATGCGCGTCTCGAGGACCGCGACCGTCCCGGCCAGGACCACGAGCTTCACCAGCAGGCTGGCCACCGCGATCGCGAGCGTCGCGGGCGTCAGGCCCACCGACACCCCCCACGGGATGAAGAGATTGCCGAGCAGCGAGAAGAAGATCAGCAGCTTCAGGGCCGCCGCCCACTCGATGAGGGCGAGATAGCGTCCGGAGTATTCGAGCACCATCGCCTCGTGGATCATGGTCAGCTCGAGGTGCGTCGCCGGGTTGTCGATCGGGAGCCGCCCGGTCTCCGCGAGGGTCACGATGAAGAGGGCGCCGAAGGCGAGCAGGTGGCCCGGGCTCAGCGACGCCCCGGGGTCGGTCATGGTGCGCGCCACGATCTGACCGAGGTTGGTGGAGCCGGCGCTGAGAGCCAGGGCGAAGATCGCGAGGGCGACGGTCGGCTCCGCGAGGGCGGCCACCGTCATCTCACGGCTCGCGCCCATCCCACCGAACGGCGAGCCGGGGTCGAGGCCGGCGAGCGCGAGGAAGAAGGTTCCGAGCAGGAGCAGGTAGACGACCACCAGCAGGTCCCCGACCCCGTCGAATGGTAGAGGCACCGCGAGGATCGGCACGAGGAACGTGACCGCCACCGTGCTCGCGAAGACGATGAACGGAGCCGCCCGGAACAGCCAGGACGCGTTGCTCGAGACGACGACCTCTTTCTGGAACAGCTTGGTCAGCTCCCAGTACGGCTGCCACACGGGAGCGCCGCGCCGATTCTGCAGGCGAGCCTTCAGCCAGCGGACCAGCCCGACCAGGCCGGGCGCGAGCAGGAGGGCCAGCGCCGCCTGCGCCACCTCGAGGGCGTAGCCGATCATCTCCGGACTATCTCCACCACCGGGCCGCGGTGAGCAGGGCGAGGAACGCCAGCGTCAGATAGAAAAGGTAGAGGTGCAGCGAGCCGCCCTGGAGACGACGCACCCAGGTGGCCGCGTGGTGGAGGGCGTGCAAGGGCCGGTCGTAGAAGAGCCGCTCGATCCACGGGTGGATCTCGCTCCGGTATTCGATCGACTGCACGAAGTATCTCGACTCCGGATGGAAGTCGATCGACAGGTCCCGGGTCGGCCGGTACAGCTCGGCGAAGATGCGCCGCAGCGGCTCCGCGAAGGCGGTGGCGGTGTACTCCATGCGGGCCGTCTGGCCGATGCGGCCGCAGCCCCACGTGTCACCCACGCGCCGCCGCCGGTCCGCACCCAGGGTCCGGAGCGCGAGGGGAACGAGCGCCATCAGCAGGACGAGGCCCACGGCGAGAAGGGGCATCGACATCTGCCCGGAGGCCCCCGGCACGCGGAGGGGCAGGGTCAGGGCGAAGGCCGTCTCAGGGGCGACGCCGCCGAACCCCACGAGGCTCGAGCCGAGCATGGGGACGACGGCGAACGGGGCCAGCCCGAGCCCGACGCACGCCACCGCCAGGGTCGCCATCCCGACCTGCATGGACCACGGGGCCTCGTGCGCGAGCTCCGCTTCCCGCGATCGCGGGATGGCCAGGAACGTGATCCCGAACGCCTTGACGAAGCAGGCGGCGGCCAGCCCGCTGGAGAGCGCGAGCATGGCCACCGCGATCGGCATGATCACCGCGACCTCGGGCTGAGGGATCGCCGACCCGCCGAGCAGCGTCTGGAAGACGAGCCATTCGGAGGCGAAGCCGTTCAACGGTGGTAGGGCCGAGATCGCGCACGCCCCGATGAGGAAGAAGAGCGCGGTGCGGGGCATCCGCTTCACCAGGCCACCCATCTCCTCCATGTTCCCGGTGCCGGTCGCGTGCAGCACCGACCCCGCGCCCAGGAACAGCAGGGCCTTGAAGCACGCGTGGTTGATCGTGTGGTAGAGACCGCTGACGACGCCGAGGGTGGCGAGCGCGACCAGACCGTAGGTCTGGAACATCAGCCCCGCCCCGATTCCGATGAAGATGATCCCGATGTTCTCGACGGAGTGATAGGCGAGCAGCCGCTTGAGGTCGTGCTCCATCAGCGCGTAGAGCACACCGAGGAGCGCTGAGACGGTGCCCACCGCCAGGACGAGGCCGCCCCACCACGCGGGCCCCCCCACGAGAAGGTCGATGGTGACGCGGAGGAGCCCGTATACCCCCATCTTGATCACGACGCCGGACATCAGGGCCGAGACGTGGCTCGGGGCGACCGGGTGCGCCATCGGCAGCCATACGTGCAGCGGCGCGATCCCCGCCTTGGTGCCGAATCCGAGCAGCGCCAGCACGAACGCCGCGTCGCGGGCCCCGGGGGCCAGGATGGCCGATCGCATCGAGGCAAAGGAGATGGTCAGGTCGCCCGCGGACAGGAGCAGGAACATCGCGGTGAGGGCCGCGAAGCCCGCGTGCGTCACCGCGATGTACCAGTGCGCGGCGCGGACCGTTCCCGGGCGGTCGTGCTCGGTGAGCACCATCGTGTAGGCCGAGAGAGACATGGCCTCCCAGGCCATCAGAAAGGTCAGCGCGTTGTCGGCCATCACCTGGACGCTCAGGGAGAGCAGCAGGACGTTCAGCATCGCGCCGAGCAACCGCAGGGAATAGCGCCCCTCGTACGCGGCCGAGTAGCCGAACCCGTATACGCTGACCCCGGCGCCGACCACCCCGATGACGACGAGGAAGAACGCGCTCAGGCCGTCGACGCGTAGCGCGAGCCCGGTCAGCGGCAGGAAGGCCGCATCGAACGTCGGCACGAGCCCGGTGCCCAGACCGACCACCCCGAGCCCGAAGGCGGCCAGGGCCCCGACGAGTCCGCAGCCGGCCACGAGCCCTCGCCCGACCGCTCCGCGACCCGCGAGCGCCGCGACCACCCCGATCGGATGAGCGGCGAGGAGCACGGTGAGCAGGCAGTACGCGATCGCCATGTCACATCTGCCGTACGAGCAGCAGGGCCAGAAGCCCCACGAGGGCGATCACGAGATAGGTGAGGTAGGCGTGGGCCGAGCCGGACTGGATCGCCCGGGCCTGGATGCCCCACCGCCGTATGCGCGCGACGAGCGGCGCGTAGAGATACCGCTCGAACCACGGGACGATCTCGCTCCGGTACTCGATGGACTGAACGAAGTACTTCGACTCCGGATGGAAATCGATCGAGAGGTCCTGCGTGGGCCGGTACAGCTCGGCGAACACGCGGCGCAGGGGCTCCGCAAAGGCGGTCGAGGTGTACTCCATCCGCGGCGTCTGGACCACTCGCCCGCAGCCCCACGTCGCGCTCACCCGGACGGGCCGGCGCGCGGCCAGGACCCGGACGGCCACCCACGCCGCGGCGGTGGTCAGCAGGAGCCCGAAGGCCACCAGGACCGGCGACATCCGCGCGAACCCGCCCGGCATCGACAGCGACAGCCCGGACCCGAAGCCCGCGGCCGGGGCGGGGAGGCCCGCGGGCCCCGCGAGGGCGGCGGCGAGCGCCGGCAGGATCACGACGGCGGCCAGGCCCAGGCCCGCGCACGCCGCGGCCAGCATTCCCATGCCCGCCTGCATCGACAGCGGAGCCTCGTGGGCGTGCTCGGCCGCCGGCGACCGCGGGATCGCGAGGAAGGTGATCCCGAACGCCTTGACGAATCCGGCGGCGGCGAGCCCGCCGGTGAGGGCGAGCACCCCGACCGCCAGCGTCAGGAGGGGGGCCACCAGGAACACCGGACTCCCGATGCCGGGGAGCAGCGACTGGAAGAGAAGCCATTCGCTGACGAAGCCGTTCAGCGGGGGCAGTCCGGCGAGGGAGAGGGAGCCGGTCAAGAAGAAGGCCGTCGTCCAGGGCAGTCGTCGAATCAGGCCACCGAGCCGGTTCATATCGCGGGTGTGGGTGGCGTGGAGGACGGAGCCCGCGCCGAGGAACAGCAGCCCCTTGAATGCGGCGTGGTTCAAGGCGTGGTAGAGCGCCGCCGCGAACGCGAGGAAGGCCGCCGGGGTGACCCGGAGGCTCAGAAAGAGGAAGCCGGCGCCGAGGCCGATGAAGACGAGTCCGATGTTCTCGACGCTCGAATAGGCGAGCAGTCGCTTGAGGTCGTTCTCCATCAGCGCGTAGAGCACCCCGACGACCGCCGAGAGGGCGCCGAGGCCGATCAGGAGCGCTCCCCACCAGGCGGGCCCCCCGCCCAGCAGGTCCAGGCCGACGCGAAGGAGACCGTAGACGCCCAGCTTGATCATGACCCCCGACATCAGCGCCGAGACGTGGCTCGGCGCCGCCGGATGGGCGCGAGGGAGCCACACGTGGAGCGGGACGACTCCCGCCTTGGAGCCGAAACCGAGGAGAGCCAGGAGGAACACCGCGTTGCGCGCCGTCGGCGAGAGGGAGGCCGCCGCGGTGCGCAGATCGCCGAAGACGGTCGTCGGCGCGCCAGCCCCGAGGAGCAGGAACGCGGCGAGCACGAGCGCGAGCCCCGCGTGCGTCATGGCCAGATACCAGCCCCCGGCGAGGATCGTGTCCGGCTCCTCGGCCTCGGTGAGGACGAGGAAGTACGACGTGAGCGACATGCCCTCCCACATCAGGAGGAAGGTCAGCACGTTGGCGGCGCAGGGAACGAGGCTCATGGTGAGGAGGAACAGATTCAGCATCGCCCCGAGGAGCCGCAGCGAGTAGCGGCCCTCGTACGCCGCGGAGTACCCGACGCCGTAGAGGCCGCAGGGAACGGCGACGAGACCGACGAGGCCGAGGAAGAACGCGCCCAGCGCGTCGAGCCGGAACGACAGGCCGTCCGCGACCGAGAGGAGCGTGGGTGCCTCGAGGACGAACGGCACCCCGGTGGCGAAGACCTCGACCGCGAGGGTCATCCCCCCCCCCCCACCCCCCCCCCCCCCCCGCGCGGCCCGCCC